>JBBISK010000141.1:0-6765 GCA_037441295.1 Candidatus Aminicenantota bacterium
GAAGACGTGCCGGTCCGTCCCCTCCAGGATGGCGAGGGCGCGGCGGAAGCCGGGGTTGATCTCGATTTTGCCGGGGTCAATCAACGAAACGCCCCCGCCCTTCCTTGGCTTCGTGATGCCCCTCTTGAGTGCGTTCGTAGAGGTCCGGAGAGTCGGCGGCGGACAGCTTGGAGCTGATGAGCCGGTTGAGGCTGATGCCTTGCTCGGCCGCCCTGGTGGCCAGCCGCCGGTGGACTTCCGGAGGGATCCTGACGAGCAGCTTCCCGCTGAATGACCGGTCGGAAAACGGGGTGGGGGGGGATTCGCCGTCCGCCTCCATGTCGGCGACGGCTTGCGCGACGATCTTGCGGATCCCTTGGAGAGCTTCTTCCGGGGTCCGAGCGAGCCAGCTCAGGCTCGGGAATTCGGCGCAGAGTCCGACGAATTCCTCGTCGTCGTCGGACCAGGTAATGCGGTAAGTGTAATGATCATCGTTCTTTGACATCCTGGCCCTCCAGCTTATCGATGGCCATTAGAACCTGCCTGACCTGATATGACTTGGCCTTGCCGTTATCGTTTTGAATGTTGATCCTCGGGTCCCCCTGCCAGGGGGTTTTATAAATCCTGTGGTTCGTTGTTAGGATGTCTTGGATCTTACGGCTCATATGATATCAATAATGATACTAATGTCAAGAACAATCGGACCGACCCATTTATACAGGGATAGGAGACGACGGAGAGGACGGATATTCTCACCCTTGAAAATAGTAGTTGACAAACGCCATTAATGATGTTATATTGTCTACCATTCAGGGGAAGATGAGAAACAAAGGCATGAGCGCACCGGTTGAGATGCCGTCCGGCGTCCGGCTGAGGGCGGCCCGCAAGATGGCCGGTCTCAGCATGGACGAGCTCGTGCGCCGGCTGGGCGGGATCGTCACAAAGCAGGCCATCGCCAAGTACGAATCCGGGCAGATGCGGCCGTCGCCTGAAGTTTTAGCGCGGCTGGCGGAGGTCCTCGACATCCCGCCGGAGATCCCCGGCACGATCGCAATGGAGGCGGCGCGCCCGAAGGAGCTGCCGGCAGTCCGGCCTGATGAGTCAAGGTCGCGCGAGATCGTCGCGAACCGCGTCGTCCTGAGCAGCAGGAGCCCGGGCCCCTTGGCTCGGATACTCCACCCCCGGTCCAAGGAGATTCCGACGTTCCGGGGCAGGGTCCTTGGAAAGGACGATCGCGTCGAGCGGGCGGCCATGTTGGAAGAGCGGGGCTCGGGCGCGGAAGAACCGACCCTCGCCATCATGGACGTCGGAGGTCTCGGGCGGGTGCTGCGCGAGGAGGCGCCCGGGCCGCGGCCCCTCGATTTCTCATCCGTGCGCTTCCGGGAGCGGAGCCCGATCCCCGCCAAGCTCGAGTCCGCCCTCCGCTACACCATCGCCGATCGGATGAACCGGCTGATGGCCGTCGAATCCATGCTCGGGGCGCGGGTCGTCTTCCGCAATCCGCTCGGCGGCGCGCCGCCGCCGGGGACGGCCGAGGAGGTCGAGCGGACGGCGGGCACGGTTCGCGAGATCTGGGGGCTCGGCGAAAGCCCGGTCCCGAACCTCCTCGGTCTGCTCGAGGAGAAGGGGATCAGCGTCTGCGAGGTCGGCGGCTTCGAGGAGTTCGACGGGCTCTCGGCGGAGTTCGGGTCGCGGACGGTCATCGTCGTCAACCCGGACGTCCCGGCCGATCGGGTCCGCTTCAGGGCCGCCCACGAGCTGGCCCACGTCCTGGGCGTCGCGGGCGCGGGGCCGGAGTCGGCCGAGGGGATGTGCCGCGAATTCGCCGGCGCGTTCCTCCTGCCGAGAGGGCCGCTGGCGCGGCTGATGATGCCGGCCGGGCGGAAGGTCGCCCTGGCCGACCTGGCCGAGCTCAAGCGGACCTACGGCGTTTCGCTCCAGGCGATCATGCGCCGGGCGCACGGGCTCGGCCTCGTGACAGACCGGCAGATGCGGCGCTTCCGCGAGATTTTCAGGGAAAAGGGCTGGCTCGAGACGGAGCCGGTCGAATACCGGGGGGCGGAGAAGGCCGTTCGCTTCAGGCGGCTCCTCAATTTTGCCGTAGCCGAGGACATATTAGGCCTCGAGCGCGCCGCGGCCCTGGCCGGGGTCGCGCCCGAGGAATTCAGGAAAGAGATGGGAGAGGTGTTCTGAGGGGGATGGGAGGGTCGATGATGGGAACCACCACGACGGGCTTTCCGTAGCGGCGCGCGAGCGGGCCCGAGGGAGGGCCGCACAAGGGGACACGTACCTATGTGTCCCCGCCTTCCCGCCGGGACCGCGATTGGTATCGATGTATGTACGCACGTATGTACATTGACGCCGGACGACCGCTGCGAAAACCTGAACTAAAAGGAGAACCGAAATGGAACGAATGGTGAACTCTACCCTTTTGGGCCTCGAGCTCGGAACGCTCCAGAGCTTCGAGAATCTGGCGATCTTCCCGGTCCTCTTCCCCAAGAACGGAGGGCCGGAGTACATCACGCTCAGGGAGGCCCTCGAGCGGGGCGTCCTCAGCGTGACCGAGGTCAGCGCGGGCGGCTCCGTGCCCGACCTCAAGGTCGAGAACCGCGGCGACGTCGCCGTCCTCCTCCTCGACGGCGAGGAGGTCGCGGGGGCCAAGCAGAACCGCATCCTCAACACGACGATCTTCGTCGCCCCGAAGACGACGGTCAAGGTGCCCGTGAGTTGCACGGAGCACGGCCGCTGGAGCTCCGTCTCGCCCGAGTTCCGCGAGTCCGGGCACTTGATGGCCGCGAACATCCGTCGGATGAACGTGGCCGGGGTGAGCGCGAACCTCGAGAGGTCGTGCGGCTTCCGCTCCGACCAGGGCCGCGTCTGGAACGAGATCGCCGTCCTCCACGAGGACATGGGCGTGCGCTCGGCGACGGGGGCCATGAAGGATGTCTTCGACGCCAAGCAGGCCGACCTCGACGCCTACCTCAAGAACTTCCCGACCGTGGCCGGGGAGAAAGGCATCCTCGTCTTCATCGGCGGCCGGCCGGCCGGCCTCGACTTCATCTCGCGCGAGCAGGCTTACGCCGTGCTCCACGGGAAGCTCGTCAAGAGCTACGCCATGGAGGCCATGGTGGCGCGCCGCGGCGCGCCGGCGCCCCTGCCGGACGAGGCCGCGGCCCGCGAGTTCCTGAAGAGCGCGGCCGCCTGCGACGAGAAGGCCTACGAATCGGTCGGCGAGGGCTGGTCCTACCGTTACACGGGGAAGGACGTCGTCGGCTCCGCCCTGGCGGTCGAGAGCGCGGTCGTCCATGCCGCCTTCTTCAGCATCGCCGTGAGCGCGAGCGAAAAGGCCGGGCCCATGGCCGACTTCGGCAGCCGCCGCCGCTTCCGCACATTCTAATCAATTCGGGGACACAATACACATTTTCGAATTTCGCCAGGCGCGAGGAATTCGGGATTGGGTGTTGCGTCCCCCTTTCTTTGTTCACGGGCCCATTGGAAGATGTTGACGTTTAAACGTTAAAACGCTATATTACCTTGGGAGGAGGAAGAAAATGGCAACTCGCGCGAAAAAGTCCGCCGTGACAAAGCGTGTTACCGTCTACCTGACGTCCGAATACCACCGGGCGCTCAGGGTCAAATCGGCGGAGACGGAATATTCCGTATCCGACCTTGTCAACGCCGCCGTCCGGACGGCGCTCCTCGAGGACGCCGCGGACTTGGAGGCTTTCGACAAGCGGGCCGGAGAACCGGCGCTGGCATTTGAGGACGTCCTGAGGAGCCTCAAGCGCGATGGGAAGCTATAGGCTCCTCGTCAAGAAGTCGGCGGCCGGTGAGCTCGAGCGGGTCCCCGGGAAGGACCTGGCCAGGCTCGTCAAGCGGATCTCGGCGCTCGCGGCAAACCCCCGGCCCCGCGGCTGCGAGAAGCTCTCGGCCCTGGAGCGCTTCCGGGTCCGGCAGGGGGATTATCGGATCGTCTATTCCGTCGATGATGCGGCCCGGACAGTCGTGGTCTTCAAGATCGGGCACAGGAAAGAGGTGTACCGAACGTAGCGGGCCGTCCGATCGTGTCGAGCACCAGTCTTCGCTCAGCCCCGGGACACAATCCTCATCTTCGCTCTTATCCGGCGGCCCGTAATTCGGAAATGAGTATTGTGTCCCTCTATTTCTGTGTCCCCCTACTTCATTTCGACCACCGGCAGGTTCGCCGCCTTGAGGGCGGCATTGAGCGCCGGCAGGTCTTTCGTTCGGAGCGCGTCCCACTTCGCGAGCAGGGCACGCAGGGCCTCGCGGCGCTCCGCGATCGCGGCCACGGCCTGGGTCGTCGGCTCGGCCTCGGCCGCCTGGAGCAGGCTCATCAGCTGGTTGAGCGTGCCGCCGATCGAGGCCAGGGTGTCCGGGCCGCCAGGGGCGCCCATGCCCATCGGGCCCATCGCGGCGCCGCCGCGGCCGCCCGCTCCGCCCCCGCCGCCCTCGAGCGCGGCGGCCTTCTTGTCGAAATCGGCCAGCGCCTGGGCGATTTGTGAAGAGGGACTGTTCTTGTCCTGCCTGTCCTTCACCTGCGCCCGCACGTCGCGGAGCTTCCGGAGCGCGCTCTGGACATCGAGGACGCCGTCGTACATCGCCTTGGAAAGCTCGGACTGCTTGGCCAGCCCCGCCGCCGGCGTCTTGACGCGCGGGTCCATCCTGACCGTGATCGGCTGGGTCAGCGCCTTGCCGTCGACCGTGAGGCGCACGGTGTAGTTCCCCGGCGCGACCCAGATCGAGTTCGGCGCGGGCGCCGTGTCGTGGGGAACGGCCGCCATGCCCAGTCCGCCGCCTCGTCCGCCCCCGCCCGCGAGCGGCTGCCAGCGCATGTCCCACAGGAACCGGTGCATGCCCGCCGTCGTCTTGAGGACCTGCGGCGGCCGGTACCAGACGAGCGGCAGCGGCGCCGCCTCGGCCGTCGGGATCTCGACCGGCTTGTCCTCGCTCGAGTAGCGCCTTACGAGCTTCCCGCCTGCGTCCAGGATCTCGAGCGTGACCGGCCCGACCGCGTCCGCCTTGAGCGCGTAATCGATGACCGCTCCGTCCGGCGGGTTCTCGCCGCCGGGCTCGTCGGGCGGGAGCGGTGTGTCCGTGTTCATGTTCCAGCGCACGCGCACCGCCGTCTGCGGCTTGAACAGGGTCGCCCCGGCCGCCGCCGTCCCCTGGCCGAGCTGGCGGAGCGGCGTGATGTCATCGAGGATCCAGAAGCCGCGGCCGTGGGTCGCCGCGACGAGGTCATCGTCCTTGACGATGAGGTCCCGGACCGAACTCGCCGCCATGTTCAGCCGCAGCGACTGCCAGTTCGCGCCGTCGTCGAAGGAGACGCAGACCTCGCGCTCGGTCGCCGCGAAGAGAAGGCCCCGCCGCACGGGGTCTTCGCGCACGGCGTTGACCGTCGCCCCGTCCGGCAGGCCGTTCACGATCTCGGTCCAGGTCTTGCCGCCGTCGTGCGTCCGGTAGATGTGCGGCCGCATGTCGTCGAGCCGGATGGTGTTGACCGCGGCGTAGGCCGTCAGGGCGTCGAATCGCCCGGCGTCGATGAGCGAGACCTTGGCCCACGGGACGAGCCCGGGCGGCGTCACGTCCGTCCAGTGCGCCCCGCCGTCGGCCGTGGTGTGGATGAGGCCGTCGTCCGTGCCCGCCCAGATGCGGTTGATGTCGACGTAGGACGGTGCCACGGTGTAGATGACGCCGCGGCGGGACGGCTTCGCCGTCGGTTCGTCCTTGTACTTCCCGACGCTCGCCGGCGCCTCCCAGGTCTCGCGGGTGAGGTCGGGGCTGACCTGCTGCCAGCTCCGGCCGCCGTCGCGGGTCTTCCAGATGGTGTTCGCGGCGAAGAAGAGCGTATGGGGGTCGACGGTCGAGAAGACGACCGGCTGGGTGCGGATGGTGCGCCAGTCTGCGGCGCGGAGCGGCTTCGGACCGACCGTCTGGACCTGGCCGGTGCGGCGGTCGTAGCGCGTGACGCGCGACCCGCCGTAAACGATGTCCGGGTCGAGCGGGTCGGGCACGGCGTAGCCGTACTCGTCGACGCCGACTGGGTGCCATTCGCGGAAGGTGATCCGGCCGTCGTCGCCCCGGCTCGAGACGCCGGCCGAGCCGCTTTCCTGCTGGCCGCTGTAGACGCGGTAGGGGAAGGCGTTGTCGGCCGCGACGTGGTAGAGCTGGGCCGAGGGCTGATTGTACCAGGAGCTCCAGGTCTCGCCGCCGTTGACGGTGACCGAGGCGCCCTGGTCGCTCGCGTAGAGGATGACGTCGCCGTTCCCCGGGTTGACCCAGAGGTTCTGGTAGTCGTCGCCGCCCGGCGCGCCCTTGAAGGCGCGGAAGGTCTTGCCGCCGTCGGGCGACTTCCAGGAAACGGTCGAGACGATGAAGAGGGTGTCGGGGTCGGCCGGGTGGACGGCGAGGCGCGGCAGGTCGCCGCCGCCGATGCGGGAGGCCGGGCGCGTATCCTGGAGGCGCGTCCAGGTCTCGCCGGCGTCGTCCGAGCGGAAGAGGGCCGTGCCGCGCGTCAGGCCCGCGGCGGCATAGAGGCGCCGCGGGTTCGAGGGGGCGACGGCGAGGTTGACCTGGATGACGGCGTCGGGCGCCGGGACGACGTCGATCTTGCGCCAGGTGGTGCCGCCGTCGGTCGACTTGAAGAGGCCGCCGCCCGCGCCGTGCCACTCGGCGTTCTCCCAGGGCCCCTGGCGCGATTCCCAGAGCCCGGCGTAGACGATGTCGGGGTTCGAGGGGTCGAAGGCGAGCTCGGAGCCGCCCGTG
>JBBISK010000142.1:0-6756 GCA_037441295.1 Candidatus Aminicenantota bacterium
GGTCGGATCGCGGTCGAGCGCGACCTTCTCGTTCTCTCCGACGAGATCCATCAGGACCTTGTCTATGCGCGCCACCGCCATCGAGTTCTGGCCGCCCTATCCCCGGAGCTGGCGCAGCAGACGATCACCTGCATCGCCCCCAGCAAGACGTTCAACATCCCCGGCCTCGCGACCGCCGCCGTCGTCGCCGCCAATCCGGACCTTCTCAGGAAGTTCAAGGACGAATCGGAGCGAGCCGGGTTCGAGCTCGGCCAGGTCTTCGGGATCGTCGGCTTCGAAGCCGCTTATGCGCGAGGCGACGATTGGCTCGACGAGCTCCTGCCGTATCTCGAAGAGAATGTCGAATTCATGGCGAAGTTCCTGGCCGAGCGCGTCCCGCGGGTCAAGCTCGTCCGGCCGGAGGGGACGTACCTCGCGCTCCTCGACTGCCGACACCTCGGGATGGAGCCGGCCGCGCTCAACGACTTCTTTTTAAAGAAGGCCCGGGTCTATTTCAGCGACGGCAAGATCTTCGGCCCGGAGCTCGAAGGCTTTGTCCGCATCAACTTCGGCTGCCCCCGGGCGCTCCTCGGCGAGGCCCTCGAGCGGATCGAGCGGGCGGTCCGCGACCTGGGCTGATGTCGGATGTGGCGTGGATCGGGGTCTATGGGAAGGGGCTAGGTCTACTTTTTTCCGACTTTATTTAAAGAAAATAGACCTGGCCCCTTCTTAGGATCTTCTTAAGCTCGCGCGCATGCGCATGAAGACGGGCGCGCCCGCCTGTTCACTTGTTCAGGGGAGGTGACCGATGTTCCGAACGAGAACGATCCGTGGTCTAGCTCTGGTCATCGCCTGTGCCGCGCCGTTCGCTTCGTGCCGGAAGGCCGAGCCGCCGGCGCCCGCGGCTGCTGCCGCCGATGCCCATGCCACCTTCACCTTCCCGCGCTCGACGCCCGTCCTCCGAAAGGACGCCTTCTTCGGCCTCCACTTCGACCTCCACCCGCAAGAAACGGACACTTCGCTCGGCGCCGGCATCTCCGAGGCGAACATCCGGGACCTCCTGACGCGCGTGAAACCCGATTACGTCCAGTACGACTGCAAGGGGCACGCCGGCTGGACCGGCTACCCGACGGCGGTCGGCTGGGCCAGCCCGGGCATCGTCAAGGACAGCCTGGCCGTCTGGCGCAAGGCCACCCGCGACCTGGGCGTCGGCCTGTTCATCCACTACTCCGGCGTCTGGGACTCCAAGGCCGTCAAGGAGCATCCCGAATGGGCCCGCGTCGGTCCCGACGGCAAGCGCGACCCGAACGCGACGAGCGTCTTCGGCCCCTATGTCGACAAGCTCCTCATCCCTGAGCTCGAGGAAGTGACGGCCAAGTACGGCCTCGACGGCGTCTGGGCTGACGGCGAATGCTGGGCCGCCCAGCTCGACTACTCGCCGGCCGCCCTGGCCGCCTGGACAAAGGAAACGGGATACCGCGACGCGCCGAAGGACCGGAAGGACCCGCGCTGGCTCGAGTGGAAGATGTTCCACCGCCGGGCCTTCGAGCGCTACCTCAACCACTGGGTCGATGCCGTCCACGCCGCGAACCCCGGCCTCCAGCTGACCTCGAACTGGATGTACACGACCTTCGCGCCTAAGCCGGTCGAAGCCAAACTGGATTTCCTGTCGGGCGACTACTCGCCCTCGCTCTCCGTCGACCGGGCCCGGGTCGAGGCCCGCTACCTGGCCTCGACCGGCGTGCCCTGGGACCTCATGGCCTGGGGCTTCGACAAGGGCCAGGGGCTCGGCTGGAGCATCAAGCCGGTCGAGCACCTCGAGCAGGAGGCGGCGGTCGTCCTGATGCAGGGGGGCGGCTTCCAGATCTACCACAACCCGACCCGTCCCGGCTATATCGTCGAGCCGATCATAGCCCAGGAAGCGGCGGTCGCCGCTTTCTGCCGGGCGCGCCAGGAGGCGAGCCACAAGAGCGTCTCGGTGCCACAGGTGGCGCTCCTCCTCTCGAGCGAGACCTTCTGGTACCTCTCGGACGCCGTCTTCGCGCCGTGGGGCGACGTTTACCAGGACCTCGAGGGCGCCCTCCATGCCCTCCTCAACCTCCACTACTCCGTTGATATCCTGGCCGAGCACCAGCTCCTGCCGCGCCTGAACGAATACCCGCTCGTCGTCGTCCCGGACTCGCCCAAGCTGACAGTGGAGTTCCGGAAGGCGCTCACGGACTATGCCGCCGGCGGCGGAAGCCTGCTCCTCCTCGGCGAGAGGTGCGCGCGCCTTTTTGAGCCCGCTCTCGGGGTCACGCTCGACGGCGAGCCGGCGCAGAGGACGACGGAGCTGGCTTCGGCGGACGGCACGACGAGCGCCGACGGCGCCTGGCAGAAGGTCAAGCCGACGACGGCGGCGCCGGCGGGCTTCATCTACGCGACCCGCGACACCCGCAAGGACGGCGAGGTCGCGGCCACTATCAACTCCTTCGGCAAGGGCCAGGTGGCGGCCGTCTACGGCCCGGTGGCCTCGATCTACTTCCGCTCCCACCATCCCTGGCTCCGGGAGTTCATCGGCAAACTCGCCCGCGATCTCTTTCCCGACCCCGCCGTGCGCATCGAAGGACCGTATTGCGTGGATGTTTCGCTCCGCAAGACCCGTGACGGAAAGCTCAGCGTCCATCTCCTCAACACGGCCGGCATGCCCCTCCCCGACCGCTACAGCTTTACGGACTTCATCCCGCCGCTCGAGAATCTCCGGCTGACGGTTAAGACCGCGGCGCGTCCCAAGTCCGTGACCTGGGTCCCTGACGGCGGCGCACTGGACTGGAGCTGGAGTGAAGGCTGCTTAACCGTGACCATCCCGAAGCTCCGGATACACGGAATAGTCGTCATCGAGTGATCCGGGATCGGGTGCGGATCGGCGAACTATTCCGTGCGCTTCTTCCAGGTGTGGAACTTGACGTGCTTCTCGAGGACCGTCAACTGGTCTGAGAGGCTCTCCGCCGATAGCTTCTCATCCACGTACCGGACGCTGTTCTCCAGGCCGTAGCGGTCGATATACCCGATGCTGTTCCAGTAGGCCTTTGAGGACAGGGGATAGATGGGATCGACCTGCCGCCATTTTTTGACCGCCTCTTCGAACTTCGCCTCGTCCCACAAGAGCCTGCCCCAGGCGAACAGGGCCCGGTTCCTGACCTCGCCCCCGAAGCCGATAAGGGTGCTGTAGATCTCTTCTTGGCGTCGGAGGTACTGGTCCGGCAGGCTTTCGAGCGGGGCGTCCAGGTCTCTGGCAAGGCGATAGATGTCTTGATAGACTCGCCGGACGACAAAGGCTTTCATCGTCGGTTGATAGATGACGGGCCCTTCCGCGTCGCCGCTGATGATCGCCTTGGCGTCCCGCTGCGACCGGAAGAGGTCGTCCAGCGCTCTTCGCTCAAATTCATAGAACGAGGCCAGATAGAACATGATCTCGGTTCCTGTTCGGCTCTTCGGGAAACGCCTCGCATAAGAGGCGAAGAGGTCACAGTTCTCTCTCTTGTAATAGATCTCCTCGAGGAAATCGAAAGCGCATGAGAAGCGGTCGGCGACGAAGAAGACATTATTCATGTTGGAAAAGAGGAACTCCCGAGTCAGCTTAGCCAGGTCCTCCTGGTCGGCATCGTAACGGTCGAGGTACTGACTCCTGAAAGCGTCCGGCTGCTCGGTTTCCCGGAGAGCCATCAGTTCATCCAGGATCCGCTCGCGGTCGGCCTCCGAAAGCGTGAGAACGGCCCGGGCCTCTTTCGCGCCCGCCGGAGGCCGCGTGGGGATCAAGTACACAAAAACCGGACCGGCGGGCGCGCCCGGGACCTTGGCGCTCGGAGCGTCGGCGCGGTCCTTGACGCCGCTCTCGTCCGGCTTTGCGGTCAAGTCCGGGAACCCCCGAAAGACCGTGAACAGGCGAGGCCCTAGGGCGATCATCTCCTGGTATGGACACTTCCGGAAGAAGTACTCCTCGGGGACGGACTTGGGGCCGACCGTCATCGGCACCTCGACCATGCCGTCAGGGGATGGGGTTCGGGCTTTCCCTTGAGCGGCTTCTTTCTCGAGCCGTTCCAGCGTCCGCGAGGCGCTTTCGTCGAGTCTGGAGACCTCGTAGCGACCGTCAGGGGCCGCTTGGGCGATGACGACCGAATTGCCGGAACTGAGCCTCAGCCCTTTTTTTTGCTTCAGGAGCTCGACGAGCCCGGCCATCTTCCGGGGATCGGGAACGTCCGCCGAATCTTCCGTCCCGCCGAGCTGCGAAGAGACCTCCATCAGCTCCTGGAAGATCTCCGTCTTCTCTCTTTCCGTCAGCGTCGGGTCGAACCTAAAGAGCCCGTCGAGATTCCTGACCATCGCCTCCATTTTTTCCGGGGTCAGGCCTCTTCCGGACGGCATCTTCAGACGTCTCCGCACCGCCATTTCGGTCACGGCGCGGGAAATCGCCCGGTCGTTCGATTGGGCCCGGGCTTCCGGGACAGAAGCCCGGGAATGGGCCTGGACGGAGAGGAGCGCGAATACGAGCACGTGGATGGAAAGGGATAATCCGACGAAGAAAAGGAATCTCTCTTGGAGGTTCCCGATCAGCTTGACGATCGACCGAAGGAAATCCCTGACCGGGCTCTCTTTTTCCTCCGGGTATCGGTATAGCCCCAGGAGCCGGCGCATCTCACTCCCCCACGGGCATTATAGTGCTATAATCGTCGGGGGACAAGGCGGAACGTGAAAGCCGAGGAAACGGACCGCGACCCAAGCCTTGAAGGTCCTTCCGTGAGGAAGCCAGTGACCGGCTCGAAAGCGCTTTGTTGCGCATTGGCGATCGGCCTATCCTGCGTCGGATGCCACGGACCGGGGGCGGGCCGGACTCCCTATGCAAGATCCATGCGCCTCGCCAGCGCCTACACGGAAATCGTTGTCTATGGGACCAGGGTTCCAGGTTATTGGGCGGGCAAGCCCGCCGAAGGCGATACGTTCTTTCTCTACACGGAGGACCGGTCGTACAAGAAAGGGGATGTGCTGGAGTTCGAGGGCGCCTTCGGCTCCGCCCCGGCCTCCGTCTTCGACGACGAGACCCGCGTCTACCGGAGCGGACAGATAACGAACATCTACGTCGTCTGGAAGGCCAGACGCGCCGGGCCCGGAGCCGGCCGGGAGCCCGCCTCGAAAAGGATCCCTCCCCCATGAGCCGTCGCCGGACGATCCTCCCGCCTGTCCTTGTCTGCGGCCTCCTCTCGCTGCTGGCCGGTTGCGGGCGCCCCCCGGAGAGGGGGATCGCGGTTGACGAGTTCGACGTCCGGCTCCTGACCGACGCCGTGTCCGTCCGCTCGCGGCTGGGCGAGCCGCTCGGCGGCTACCTCGCCCAATACGAACTGAACTTTGAAATGCGTCGGATCTTCATCGCCCTCGATATCCTCAAGTATGAAAAGGGCGAATCGCTGATGGTGAAGGGAACTCCCACGGACGACTCGGTACGCATGTCGTACGCCGATCAAATCGACGCGGAGTTCCGAGTCATCCGTGTCCTCAAAGCGGAACCTCCGCCCCTAAGAACCGACATCGATAAACCGCCCCCCGTCATCAGGCTTCCCCGCTAAGGCCGTCCCCTGGCTTTCCGCGCCCTTCCCGCTTGCTTTCCGGCGCTCCCTGGGTAGAATGGGTCTCACGCAGAGGAGCCCGCCGCATGGCCATCAAAGCGAAGCTGACGACGTTCGACACGACGATGATCGTCGTCAGCCTCATCATCGGCATCGGCATCTTCCGCACGCCGGCCATGGTCGCCGCGGCCGCGCGGACGCCCGCCCTCTTCTATCTCGCCTGGGTCCTGGGCGGGCTCGCCGGTTTTCTCGGCGCCCTGACCTTCGCCGAGATCGGCGGCCGTTTCGCCAAGCCCGGCTCCTATTACAAGGTCGTCTCCGAGAGCTATAACTCGACCGTGGCCTTCATGCTCAATTGGGCCAACGTCATCATCCTCAACGGCGCCGGGGCCGCGCTGGTGGCCTGGATGGGAGCCGAGCACCTGGCCCCGATCATCTTTCACGGGGTGACGCCCTCGAGCCTCCAGACCCAGATAACGGCAGCCGTCCTCCTGCTCATCCTTCTGACGATCAATTACCTCGGGATCAAGACGGGCGCCTGGGCCCAGAATATCCTCAGTCTGCTCAAGATCGGCATGATCGCCGTCATCGTGGCCGGGGCGTTCGTGTCGACGAAGGCGCCGGTCACGACCGGTGCCCTGCCCGTCGAGCGCTCCTGGTGGCTGGCCCTGGGCGCGGCCTTCATTTCCGTCTTCTACGCCTACGGCGGCTACCAGAACACGATCAACTTCGGCGCCGACGTCCGAAACGCACGGCGCAACGTCCCTCGGGCCATCTTCTTCGGCATCCTCATCGTCCTCGCCTGCTACCTGTCCATCAACGTGGCCTACGTCAAGACGCTCGGCATCCCCGGCATCGCCTCCGCCAAGCTCGTGGCTGCGGAGACGGCGCGGGTCACTTTCGGCGGCCTCGGCTGGCTCGTCGTCTCGCTGGCTATCTTCCTTTCGGCCATGGGCTTCCTCAACGTCACGCTGATGCAGATCCCGCGCGCCTACTATGCCATGGCCGAGGACAGGATCCTGCCGGCCGTCTTCCAGAAGGTCAACCCCCGGACACAGGTCCAGGAATTCGGCATCGGCTTTCTCGGGGCGGTGATCCTCCTCTCCCTTTTCTTGTTGAAAACGTTCGAAAGCCTGATCAATTTCGTCATGTTCCTCGACACGATCACGGTCGCCCT
>JBBISK010000143.1:0-6726 GCA_037441295.1 Candidatus Aminicenantota bacterium
GGCCGTGGCTCTCCTGGCCCCCGGGCCGATGAAGCGGCACTACATCGGGGAGCAGGCCACCCACCTCGAGCATCTCGCCGCTCTCGTCGAAGGGCCCGTCGCCGCCTCCCTCGGCGGGACCGGCTCCGGTTCCCTTGAGGATTATGTCAAGGACGTCGGCCGCAAGACGTCCACCCGGATCACCGTCATCCGTCCCGACGGCACGGTCCTGGCGGATTCGGAGGCGGACCCGGCGGGGATGGAGAACCATCTCTACCGGCCCGAGGTCTTCGCCGCCCTCCAGGGCGAGACACGGACGGCGATCCGCCAGAGCCCGACGCTCAAGAAGGACATGCTGTACATGGGCTTCCCGCTCCGCTCGGACGGCAAGGTCATCGGGGCCCTCCGGTTGAGCCTGTTCATGACGGACCTCGACGCCCTCTTTGGGCGCCTCCGGACCGACTTCCTCCGGGTCCTCGGCCTCGTTACGCTCGTGGCCCTGGGCGGGGCGTTCCTGTTCTCGCGGTCTGTTTCGAGGCCGCTCCGGGAGTTCATCGACGCCTCGGCCCGGGTCGCCGGCGGCGATTTCCGGACCAAGGTCTCCCTCCGCCAGCACGGCGAGTTCAAGAAGTACGCCCTGAGCTTCAACGCCATGACCGAGAACCTCGGGGAGATGTTCCGGCAGGTCCGTCTCAGGACGGACGAGCTCAATAGCATCCTGGCCACCGTCTCGGACGGGCTCTGCCTTCTCGACGGCGGCGGCCGGGTCCTTCGTGCGAACGAGGGCTTCCGGGCCATCGCCGGCCCGGTCCCGGCGGAGGGGAAGTATTATTGGGAGGTCATCCGCAGCTCCAGGTTGGCCGAGGTCATTAAAGGCTCGACGGGCGCCCGGCGCGCCGCGACCGAGGAGATCGGCCTGGGCGAGCGGGTCTATGCTTCGACGATCACGCCGCTCCCGTCCGACGACCGCTTCGTCGTCATGCTCCGGGACATCACGGAGTTCCGCCGGCTGGAGAAGATCAAGAAGGACTTCGTCGTCAACGTCTCGCATGAGCTCAAGACGCCGCTTGCGGCCATCAAGGGCTTTGTCGAGACGATGGAACCGTCCATCGGGGCGGACAACCGCGGCTATCTCGAGATCGTCAGGCGCAACACGGACCGGCTGATCGCCATCGTCGAGGACCTCATCGTCCTGTCGCGGCTCGAGGACCAGGGCGCATCCGTCCGGAAGGAGAAGGTCGACGTCCGCGGCCTGGCCGCGAACGTCCTCAAGCTCTTCGAGAAGGCGGCGGCGGCCAAGGGGCTGGAGCTCTCAGTCCAGGCGGACCCGCGCCTCCCGACGGTCAACGCCGACCCCTACGAGATCGAGCGCCTGCTCATCAACCTCGTCGACAACGCCATCAAGTACACCGACAAGGGCCGTGTCCTGGTCCGGCTCCGCGCCGACGGGAAGGCTTTCAGGATCGAGGTCGCCGACACCGGGATCGGCCTCGCCTCCGAGCACATCCCCCACATTTTCGAGCGGTTCTACGTCGTCGACAAGTCGCGGTCGAAAAAGCTCGGCGGGACGGGCCTCGGCCTGTCTATCGTCAAGCACATCGTCCAGGTCCACCAGGGGACGATCTCGGTCGAAAGCCGGCCGGGGGAGGGGACGACCTTCACGGTGTCGCTTCCCGTCTCCTGAGGCCGCCCGTAGCTCGGGAAGCCCCGCGAGAGCGGCCGTCGAATCCGTCGCCGCACCGTGGTCCCTTTTTGAGGACGGGGGAGGGTCTGGTATAATGGCCCTTCCGCTATCCGAGAGTCATCCCATGAGCGCGACACTGAGGTTCTTCGAGAGCGGGCTCCAGGTTGGTGCCCTGCTCTTCATGGGCGTCGTCTATGTCGTCCGGCTTGTCTGGCTCTTTCGCTTCCGGTCGCGGCGTGAAAGGACGTTCCCGGCCGGACACGAGGGAGCGGGCGTCGGCTATTCCCTGATGAACGTCGCTATGCCCTGGGCTATGGAATCGACCCGGAAGAGGCCCTGGCTCTACGCCCAATTCGTCGTCTTCCATCTCGGCGTCGCGGCGGCCATCGCCGCCACCTTCATTATTCCGTACCGTCCCACCCTGTTCGCCGTCAAGCCCGTTGCTCTGGCCTTCCAGGCCGTGATGGCCGCGGCCTTCCTCGTCGGCGTCCTGCGCCTCGTCCGCCGGCTCCGGGAACCGACTCTCCGGCTCGTCAGCTCGGCCGACGATTATCTCTCGCTAGCCCTCATGATCGTCTTCTTTGCGGCCGGCGTCCTGGCCGTGCCGAACCGATTCCGGACGGCCGAATGGACGCTCCTCCTCTTCTTCGGCCTGACCGCCTTCTTCCTCATCTACGTTCCGTTTTCGAAGATCTGCCACTATCTCTACTACCCCTTAACGCGCTATTACCTTGGCCGGACCATGGGCCATCGCGGCGTGCTCCCGCCTCGGCGACAGGCGGGCGGCCCGCGTCCGTCGGCGGACGCGGCGGAGGCGAGGCCCCGGTGAGACGCAAGAATTCCGTCCCCTCCGGGATCGTCGACGCTCCCCTCGAGACGGGGTCGCAGCGGGCGGCGGTCGAGGTCCGGATCCCCTCCGTCCTCGACGGCCGGCTCCGGACCTACGATCGCGGAGCGGACAACGTCGGCGCTTTCCTGCGGCTGCTGGGCGAGCGGATGACCCGCGACCTGGCCGTGTCCATGACCGGCTGCGTCCACTGCGGGCTCTGCGCCGAATCGTGCCATTACTTCCTGTCCCGCCCCGACGACCCGACCATGACGCCGGTCTACAAGGCCGACCAGATTCGCCGCATCTTCAAGAGGCACCTCGACTGGACGGGGCGGATCGCTCCCTGGTGGGGCCACGCCGGCTCGCCGGGGAACGACGAGGACCTCAACCGGCTGAAGAACATCGTCTTCGGCGCCTGCAGCGCCTGCCGCCGCTGCACGCTCAACTGCCCCATGGGCGTCGACACGGGGCTCCTCGTTCGCTTCGCGCGCGGGCTGCTGACCGAGATCGGCATCGTGCCCGAGGGCGTCTTCAACGTCAGCCGGGACGAGTGGGAGACGGGCAACCAGATGGCCGTGGCCGAGGAGGAATACCTCGACACGCTCCAATGGATGACGGAGGAGCTACGGACGGAGATGGGAACGCCGGACGTCGAGATTCCCGTGGACCGACCGGACTGCAACGTCCTCTACACCATCAATCCCCGGGAGGTCAAGTTCGACCCGCGCTCGATCGCCAACGCGGCCAAGGTCTTCCACGTCGCCGGGGAGAAGTGGACGCTGCCCAAATGGGGCTGGGACCAGACAAACTTCGGCCTCTTCTCCGGGGACGACAGGCTCGGCGCCTACGTGGCGAGGAACGTCTACGAGGCGGCGGAGCGGCTGCGGGCCCGGAGGATCGTCATCTCCGAGTGCGGCCACGGCTACCGGTCGACGCGCTGGGAAGGCTATAACTGGGCCGGGCTCGACCAGAAGCTGCCGACGGAATCGGTCGTCGTGACCCTCCTGCGGTACCTTGAAGAGGGCCGCATCCGCGTCGACCCGACGCGGAACGCCGAGCCCGTGACATTCCACGACTCCTGCAACATCGCCCGCTCGGGAGACCTCCTCGAGGAGCCCCGCCGCGTCCTCGGCCGGGTTTGCGCGGAGTTCCGCGAGATGGACCCGAACCGGCGGGAGAACTTCTGTTGCACCGGCGGCGGCGGCCTGCTGTCCATGGCCGAGTACCGCCCCCTGCGGCTTGAGGCGGCCAAGGTCAAGGCCGATCAGCTGCGGGCGACGGGGGCGAAGCTCGTCTGCACGATGTGCCACAATTGCATCGACGGCCTGAACGACGTCATCAAACATTACCGGCTGGATATGAGGGTCGTCCAGGTCCTGGACCTCGTCTCGAACGCCCTGGTCGTCCCGGACGTCCATGCCGATGCCGGCCACTAGAGAACATAACCCGGAGGATAAGACCATGCCCTACATCGAACAGGACGAAAAGAAGCTCGAGGTCAACGAGGAGGGCTTCCTGGCCCATCCCGAGGAATGGAACGAGGAGACGGCCCGCCTCCTGGCCAAGGCCGAGGAAGGCCTGGTCGAGATGTCCGCCGAGCACTGGGCCGTCGTGAGTTATATCCGCGGCTACTACGTCGAGAAGGGCATGGCCCCGATGGTTCGGAAGATCTGCCAGACGACGGGACTGCCCCTCCGCCGCATCTACGAGCTCTTTCCTTCGGGACCGGCCAAGGGGGCGTGCAAGGTGGCCGGCCTGCCCAAGCCCGACGGTTGCGTCTGAGGCACGGGTGCGGGGAATGGGTCCCGATCGGGCCTGAGCGTCAGGCCTTTTTCCTCTTCAGCGCGGCGATCTCCCGGACGCCCCTGACCGCCGCGGCGATGTCGTCCTCCGTGTTGAAGGGGCCGATCCCGAAGCGGACGGCGCCGTGGGCCTTATCCGTGCCGAGCTGCTCGTGGACGAGCGGGGCGCAATGGAGTCCGGTTCGGCAGGCGATGTTGTGATCGACGTCGAGCATGGTCCCCACATCGGCCGCCTCCATCCCGTCCACGTTGAACGCCAGGACGCTGATATGGTCGGCGAGGTCGTCCAGGCAATAAAGCGTCACGCCCTGGATGTCGAGCAGGCCGTCCCGGAGCAGGCGCGTCAGCTTCAGCTCGTGGGCGTGGATCTCATGGGGCCCCTTAGCGAGGATCCACTTCAGGCCGGCGTTGAGCCCGGCGATGCCCATGACGTTGGGCGTGCCGTATTCCAGCCGATAGGGATATTCGTCGAGGTGCGTCCGTACGGCGGAGCGGACGCCCGTGCCGCCCGCCCGCGTGTGGCGGATCTCGATGCCCTCGCGGACGTAGAGGCCGCCGATGCCCGTCGGGCCGAGGAGCGACTTGTGGCCGGTAAAGGCCACGACGTCGACGCACTGCTCCTCCATATCGATCGGGACCTTGCCGGCGGACTGAGAGGCGTCGATGGCGAAGGGGATGCCGGCCTCGCGGCAGAAGCGGCCAATCTCCCGGATGGGCTGGATCGTGCCGACGACGTTCGAGGCGTGGTTGACGATGACGAGCCGCGTCGACGGGCGGAACCGCTTCCGGACCTCGGCTGGGTCGACGAAGCCGGCGCCATCGAAGGGAACATAGTCGACGCCGACCCCGGCCAGCCCCTGGTGATAAAGCGGGCGCAGGACAGAGTTGTGCTCGATCGTCGTCGTGATGGCGTGGTCGCCGGGCTTGAGCATGCCGAAGATGATAAGGTTGAGGGCGTCCGTCGAGTTATAAGAGAAGCAAAGCCGGTTGGGGTCGGTGCCGTGGAAGAACTCGGTCAGCATCTTCCTCGTCGTCTCGACGACCTCGCCGGCCTCCAGGCAAAGGTCATAGCCGGAGCGGCCGGGGTTGACGCCGAAGTTCCGGAAGAAATAGTCCATGTACGCGTAGACCTCTTCCGGCTTGGGGAAGGATGTCGCGCCGTTGTCGAGGTAGATGAGCTTCGTCAAGGACGCCTCCTTGGACGGTCCGTCCGCTTGGTCGTTCTAAAGGAACCCATGTTAAACAAACGGACCGGCAAAATCAATCGCTCCTCCTGGGCGCGGGGGAGGCGAGGCCGGGCCGGGCGGAAGGCGGCCGGGCTTGCCTTCCGGGACGGGCGGGATAGAATGGAAGGCGAGATGGACATGAGGGGCCGGAGCGCATGCCCCGGCGGGGCCTGCCGCCGCGGATGGATGACCTGTCTCCTCGGCTTGGGCAGCAACCTCGGGGACAAGCGCCGGAACCTCGAGCGGGCCCGCCGCCGGCTCGAGCGGGCGGGGGTCGAGGTCCGGAGGTCCTCCTCCGTCTACAGGACGGAACCCGTCGACGTCCCCGACCAGCCCTGGTTCCTCAACCAGGTCCTCGAGGTCCGGACTGACCGCACACCCCAGGAGCTCTTCGAGCTGGCCAAGGCGATCGAGGCCGCGATGGGGCGCGTCCCGGCGGGGGAGAAGGGGCCGCGGACGGTCGACATCGACATCCTGCTCGCGGGCGAGACGATCATCGAGAGCCCCGCCCTGACCGTGCCGCACCCGCGGCTGGCCGTGCGCAATTTCGTTCTCGTCCCGCTCGCGGAGATCGCCCCCCGGGCTGTCCACCCGGTCCTGGGCAAGACGGTCCGCGAGCTGGCCCGGGAATGCCCGGACCGCGCCGCGGTCGTGCGCGACGAGCCGCGGCCGCCGCGCAAGCGCTGAGTCCCCCCACGCCCGCGCCTCAAAAGGCGTTCTTGAAGTGCTCGACGACGTCGCCCCCGCGGCGGTCGGGCCCGATGGAGATGACGTCGAAGCGGCAGGGGACGTCCCCCAGCCGGCGCATCAGGAGATAGCCCTCCGCGACCTTCCGGATCTGCCGCTGCTTGGCCGGCGTGACCGCCTCGGCCGGCCGCCCGAACCTCGTGCCCGTGCGCTTCTTGACCTCGATGAAGACGAGGGTCGACCGGTCGCGGGCGATGATGTCGATCTCGCCGCGGAGGAATCGGAAGCCGGTCTCGAGGATCCTAAGATGGCCCAGGGCGATCTCCTCACCGGCCCGCCCGACGGCCTGGGTCGTGCCACGAGAACCGAACATTGGCTTTCTTCCTTGGCGTGCCGGGCGGGGCGAGCGCGGCCGCCCGGGTCACGGCTTGGACGGCGGGACCCGCTTCCAGCGGACGCCGTCCTTGGTATCCTCGAGGAGGATGCCCCGGGCCAGGAGTTCTTTCCGGCCCTCGTCGG
>JBBISK010000144.1:0-6719 GCA_037441295.1 Candidatus Aminicenantota bacterium
CGACGTTACGGGCCGCGCGGCCGAAGGTCTGTATGAGCGCGGTCCCGGAGCGGAGGAAGCCCTCCTTGTCGGCGTCGAGAATGGCCACCAGCGAGACCTCGGGCAGGTCGAGGCCCTCGCGGAGGAGGTTGATGCCGATGAGGGCGTCGAACTTCCCCTTGCGCAGGTCCCGGAGGACGTTGACCCGGTCGAGCGTCTCGACCTCGCTATGGAGATAGCGGACGCGGAGCCCGAGCTCGTGGTAATGGCGGGAGAGGTCCTCGGCCATCTTCTTGGTCAGGGTCGTGACCAGGGTCCGCTCGTTCTTCTCGGCGCGCTTGCGGATCTCGCCCATGAGGTCGTCGACCTGGCCCTTGATCGGCCGGACCTCGAGCGCGGGGTCGGTCAGGCCAGTCGGCCGGATGAGCTGCTCGACGACGTGGCCAGTCGACTGCTTGAGCTCATAGACGCCGGGTGTCGCCGAAACGTAGAGGATCTGCTTAACGCGGCCCTGAAACTCGTCGAAGTTGAGGGGCCGGTTGTCGAGGGCCGAGGGCAGGCGGAAGCCGTGCTCGACGAGCGTCTGCTTACGGGAGCGGTCGCCGAAGTACATGCCCCCGACCTGGGGGACGGTGACGTGGGACTCGTCGATGATGGTCAGGAAGTCGTCCGGGAAGTAGTCGAGGAGGGTGTAGGGGGGATCGCCGGCGTTGCGGCCGCTGAGGTGGCGGGAGTAGTTCTCGATGCCCGGGCAGTAGCCGAACTCGCGCAGCATCTCCAGGTCGTAGAGCGTCCGCTCCTCGATCCGCTCGGCCTCGACGAACTTGCCGCGGTCGCGGAAGCGGGCGACCTGCTCCTCGAGCTCTCGCTCGATGCCGGCCACGGCGCCGCGCAGGGTTTCGGCGGGGGTCGAGAAGAAGGTCCGCGGATGGAGCATGACGGTGTCGAGCGTGTCGCGCTTCGTGCCGAGGAGCGGGTCGACGGCGGAGATATCCTTGACCCGGCCGTCCTCGAGCTCGATCCGGTAGGCCGAGTCCTCGTAGCTCGGAAAGACCTCGACGACGTCGCCCCGGACGCGGAAGCCGCCGCGCTTGAACTCCCCCTCGAGGCGCTCGTACTGGATGGAGACGAGCTTCTCGAGCAGGGCCTTGCGGCCGATGGTTTCGCCCCGGGACAGGCTGAAGCTCATCGAGAAGTAGGTCTCGGGGGCGCCGATGCCGTAGATGCAGGAGACCGAGGCGACGATGATGACGTCGCGGCGGGCGAAGAGGGAGTTCGTGGCGCAGAGGCGGAGGCGGTCGATCTCGTCGTTGATCGTCGCCTCCTTGGCGATGTAGGTGTTGGAGGCGGGGATGTAGGCCTCCGGCTGATAGTAGTCGTAGTAGCTGACGAAGTACTCGACGGCGTTCCTGGGGAAGAAGCGGCGGAATTCCTGATAAAGCTGGGCGGCCAGGGTCTTGTTGTGGGAGATGACGAGGATGGGGCGGTTGATGCGCTCGATGATGTTGGCCATGGTGAACGTCTTGCCGGAGCCGGTGACGCCTTTGAGGACCTGGTGGGGTGCGCCGGAGGCGAGGCTTCCGGTCAGGCGCTCGATGGCCTGGCCCTGATCCCCCTTGGGCGTGAATTCAGAGACGAGCTCGAACCGGCGCATCACGAGCCATTATATCAAAGAAGGGGTCAGGTCTACTTTTTGCACGCTTTCGTGTAAAAAGTAGACCTGACCCCTTCTGGAGGGGCGGACGTCAGGGGTTTTCGATCTTGATGCCGCCCTTGAATTGGGCGCCGTTGGCGATGCTGATCCTCGGCGTCCGGACGTCGCCGCTCATCCGCGCCGTCTCGGAGATGACGACCCGCTCCGCGGCCGTGACATTGCCCGTCAGCTCGCCGAGGAGGGTCAAGGCGCGAACCTTGACGTCGGCCTCGACCTTGGCCCCACGACCGACGGTCAGCGAGCTCGACGGGAGGGCGATCCGGCCCTTGAAGCGGCCCTCGATGACGGTGTCCTCGTGGCCCTCCAGCTCGCCGTCGAAGGCGCTCGTCGGGCCGATCTTCGTCGCTCCCAGCTGGGCGGACGGCCCGGGACCCGCCGGCCTGGACGGTGTCGCTTCATCGGCCATGGTCGTATCCTTCTCTCGGTGTCGTTCGCGCCGATTATAAAGGCCCGGACCCGGGGTGTCAACGCCAGAAGGGGTCAGGTCTACTTTCTTACAAGAAAACTGCAAGAAAGTAGACCTGACCCCTTCTTGGATGGGGACCCGCTCCGCGGCCGAACACCGACCTCGAGGCGGCCGGCCTCCCGTTACGTCCCTCTGCTTTGACGCGCCCGCGATTTGTGCTAGAATCCTCTCTCCAGAGGGAGGCGAGCGGGCATAGCTCAATGGTAGAGTACCGGCTTCCCAAGCCGGGTGTTGTGGGTTCGAGTCCCATTGCCCGCTCCATTTTTTCCACCGCAGAACGCCTTGAAGACCTGGAAACTCCTCGTCGAACCCGCGCCTCTCCCCGGTCCCTGGAACATGGCCGTGGACGAGGTCCTCTTTCGGCGCGTCGAGGCCGCCCCGGCCACCTATCTCCGCTTCTACCAATGGGACCGGCCCACCGCCTCGCTCGGCTATTCCCAGGCCGCGGCTAGGGTCGTCGACGCCGAATTCTGCCGCCGGCGGGGCGTGGGCATCGTCCGCCGGATCACCGGCGGCAAGCTCGTCCTCCACGACCGCGAGGTGACCTACGCCGTGGCCTCCTCGGACGCCGAAACGTTCACCGAGACCCTCCGCGATTCCTACCGCCTCATCTCGCAGGCCCTGGTCCGCGGCCTGGCCCTGATGGGCCTCGGATCGAAGATGGCCGAGGCCTCCCCGGAGGCCTACGTCCGGGGGACCATGCCCTGCTTCGCCCTGCCGGCCCGCGACGAGATCGAGATCGGCGGCCGGAAGATCATCGGCAGCGCCCAGAAGCGGACGGGATCCGCCTTCCTCCAACACGGCTCCATCCCGCTCGAGAAGGACGAGGACCTGCTTGCGGCCGTATCCGCGCCGGCCGGCGGGGCGTCGCCCGCGACTGGGACGCCGCCTCAGGGGAACAGCGGGATGACCTCACTCTCCGACGCCCTCGGCCGGCCGGTCGAATTCGGCTGGGCCGTCGAGCGCTTCTGCCGGGGATTCGCGGAGAAGTTCGGCGTCGGGCTCGAGCCCTTCGAGCTTGGCCCGGACGACCTGCGGGAGGCCGCGGCCCTCCGCGATTCCCGCTACGCAGCAGACGCTTGGACTTTCCGCCTCTAAAATGGGGACACAATACTCATTTCCCAATTTCGGCATCCTCGTGGGCAAGCCATGGAATTCGAGGACAGGGTCAAGGACCTGATTCGCGCCATCCCGCGGGGCAAGGTGGCGACCTACGCTCAGATCGCCGCGCTCGCCGGCAACTACCGCAGTGCCCGGCAGGTGGCCCGGGTCCTCCACGCCTCGTCCGACAAGGACCGCCTTCCCTGGCAGCGCGTCATCAACAGCCGCGGCGCGATCTCCCTGCCGCGCGGCCGCGGTTTCGCGGAGCAGAAGCGGCTCCTCACGAGCGAGGGGGTATCAGTCGACCGCATCGGCCGCGTCGACTTGGCCCGCTTCCAGTGGGACCCCCCCGGCCTTCCTTCCAGGGCCGCCAGGGAATACCTCCGCCGCCTCACCGGCGAGCGTTGAGCCCTCCATCGCCCGATGGGGTGCCTCTTGCGACTAACCCCAATGATCACCCACGGGGGAGGTTCGTTCCCCGGGATAGGCGATTGACGTCTTCCTTCCGGGACGTATAATCACTCGCATCAAACCCGCAGAAAGGAGTTCCGCATGAAGTCATCTCACCGCATCCTCGGCTTGGCCGTGCCGATGGCCGCCGTCGTCCTGTTCGTCGCGACCCTCGCGGCGCAGGACGTCACCCTGCCGCTCAAGACCATCGAGCCGAAGCATTTCACCCAAGCAGACGGGCTGGGGCTCTCTCAGGAATTCATCGACCAGTTCTACGACGGCCTGCGCATGGAGCTGCCGAAGGCGAAGGTCGCCGAGCAGGTCATCGACGAGGGCGGCACGGTCGCCGACGCGGATGCCGCCAACTCGGTCGTCGTCGAAGGCAAGTTCCTGTCGAAGAAGAGCGGCTTCGTCGGCATCGTGCGCGCCGAGATCAACCTGTATCGCCGGAGCGATCATGGCCTGATCAAGACGATCACGCCGGAGATCCCGTACAAGCCGTCCCCGATGAATACGGATAAGACGATCGGGCACGCGACGGGCCGGCGGGCCGCCTACGAGATCTTCCGGGCGCTGAAGAAGAAGTAGCCGCACCGTCCGTTCCCCAGGCGCACCTCTCTCTTTCGAGGGAGAGGCGCGTACCGGCGGCCGCCGGAAATTGGGAAATGAGTATTGTGTCCCCGAAATCGGAGGCCGGTCAGGGCCGGATCGACAGGGTGACCTTGAGGACGCCCTTCTGCTCCATGGGGAAGAACCGGGCGGCCGGGTCCCAGCGCCGCTCCCAGCCCTTGTTGAAGACGAGGTAGACCTCGTTGCCCGGGGAGACCTGCCAGCGGAGCCGGGCGCTCCAGCCGAGCTGGTTCGAGATGTCGTCGAACTGGATGTAGTTCATCAGCCCCAGGTCGGGCGAGAGGAAGAAGTCCGCCTTGAGCTGGTAGACGTTCGCGTCGAAGTTGCCCTCGGGCAGCCTCGCCCGGACCAGGTCGACGTTCCCCGTCAGGCTCACGTAGCCCTTGAGCTTGACAGAGAGGCCGGCCGTGGCCTCGTCGTAATGGCCTGAATAGAAGCCGCCGAACGTGTATCTCGACTGCAGCGTCAGGAGCCGGTGCGCGGCTGAGTTGAAGCTGAAGCTGTAGTTGGTGAAGCTGTAGGAGCCCGGCGCCAAAACGACGCCGGTGGCGATCTCGAAATCCTGCGTCAGGACCTCCCGGCCGGGGTTGATGCCGAAGCCGAACTGGTCACCGCTGTGCGTCCGGAAGGCGAGCGCGGTGAGGTTGATCCGGCTCGTCTCGAGGTTCCCCGAGAGGTCCCAGTAGTAGTCGCCGCTGGCCGAGAAGAAGAACTGGCGCACGACGCCGGCCAGGAAACCGCCCTTCGGCCGCGGCTGGTAGGAGATGCTGAGGAAGCCGGTCTGCATGGCCGACCGCATCATGTAGCCGAGGCCCGGGTCGAGCCCCTCGCCGTACCACGCGTAGGTGCTCTGGATGTTCCAGAGGTCGTTCGGATAGCCGGCCCGGAAGCCGAAGCCGTGGTGCCGTCCCGGCTCGTCGTTCCAGTTGTACGCGCCCCAGGCGGCGAGCATGACGTTCTTGTTCCCCAGGAACCGGGACGATGAATACTGGAAGTCCACCCCGGCCAAAGAGTTGCGGGCGCCCGTCGGGCTGCCGTTGGTGAAGATCCAGCCGACCTTGCTCTCGGCGAAGAGATTTTGTGTCATCCGCGCGGCGAGGAGGTTCTGCCCGCCCAGGTCGCCGTAGCGTCCGGTCTGGGCGTCCAGGATGGCAATGTTCGTCTGGCCCACCTTGCCGTAGAGCTTGGTGCCGAAGAGGACGGGGACCTGCGCGCCCTGGTAGAGTCCGATCGAGCGGCTGATGAAGGGCTGGAAGCTGATGCTCGAGCTGAAGCTGAACGTCTCCGACCCCTCGAGGAAGAACATCCGCTTCTCCGGGTAGAACAGGGGGAAGCGGGTCAGGTTGATGCGGCGCTCGTCGACCTCGGTCTCGGCGAAGTCCATGTTCGTGCTGACGACGCCGACGAGGTTGGGGGTGAAATTCTTGTAGACGTCGACCCCGCCGTCGACCTTCTCGTCGTGGGTGCCGGCGTCGAAGTCCTTGTGGGCGCTGCCGAGCCCGTAGGGCCGGACGGTGATGCCCAGACCCTGCTTGACCCCCTCGATCCCCGTCAGGCCGGCCGCCTCCATCGGGCTGTAGAAATTGCTGTCCCGGCCCGTCCCCGACATGCGGATGGTCTCCTGCTTGCGGGCGATGGTCCGCTCGACGTTGATCCCCCAAGTCGTCAGCCCGGGGCGGAAGGAGATCGTCTTGAACGGGATCCGAAACTCCGCGCTCCAGCCGTCGTCGAGGATGCGGGCGCGGCCCTCCCAGATGCCGTCCCAGTTGAGGCTGGATTGGCCGCCGGTGATGAGGCCCTCGCTCCGGGCGCCGCGCGGGTTGATGGAAAAGATATAGGCCGTGCGCTTGTTCTGGAAGGGGTCGAGGAGGACCTTGACGCCGTCGTCGCTCGAGCTCGACGGCATGTGCCCGTAGCCGCCGTACATCATGCCCTGGTCGCCGCCGCTGTCGTGGGCCAGGGTGTTGGCGGCGATGCGGCGCGGCTCGCGGTCGAAGCAGTGGACGCCGATGTAGAGGTTGGCCTCGTCGTAGAGGACCCGGATCTCGGTCCTCTCCGTGGGCTCCTGGTCGGGCTGGGGTTCGACCATGCGGAAGGCCGAGAAGGCGGGGGCCTCGCCCCAGACGGCGTCCGAGAGCAGGCCGTCGACCTTGGGGCCCTGTTTGATGCGGACGGCCCGGACCTCCGCGGCGCCGGCGAGGGGCGCCAGGACCGCCAGCGAAAGGGCGAGGACGAGCGTCGGCTTTGCGAGCTTCTCGCATCTCGACGTCATGGTGCGGGCGGTTCGTCTCATAATGACCGCCCATTCTAGCCCGCGGCCGGCTTTTTTTCAACCATTGACGAGCAGGCCGCGCCGATTTGAACCGGAGGGGGGAGAGG
>JBBISK010000145.1:0-6292 GCA_037441295.1 Candidatus Aminicenantota bacterium
GCGCTCCAGGCCGTCGCCCGAAAAGAACGCGCCCGGCCCTGGATGGCCTGATGTCGGCCAGGGCGGAGCGGGCATGATCGTCGCGCGTGCCGGCCGGCCCTGGTGATCAGGCGCTCCGGCAAGTCCGGTGCGGTAAGGGGAGGGACTCATGACCATGAATAAGATGCCGCTGACATCGTCCTTGATCGGTTTGGCTTTTTTTCATTGCGCCCTTCTGTTCGTCCCCTCGCCGGCGGCCGCCGCGCCGCCCGCCGCGTTCGAGCAGGTCAAGCGCCTGGGCCGCGGCGTCAATATCCTCGGCTACGACCCGATCTGGGACAATTTCAAGGACGCCCGCTTCAAGGAAAAGCACTTCAAGCTCATCCACGACGCGGGATTCGGGTCCGTGCGCATCAACCTCCACGCCCTCCAGCGCATGGGTCCCGCGCCGGCTTACAAGCTCGACGAAAAGTGGCTCGCGACGCTCGACTGGGCGGTCAAGAACGCCCTCGGGAACGGCCTCATGGTCATCCTCGACCTCCACAACTACAACGACGTCGCCGAGGACCCGGCCGCCTTCAAACCCCGCCTCCTGGCCTTTTGGGACCAGGTCGGCGCCCGCTTCAAGGGCGCCCCGGACTCGGTCCTTTTCGAGGTCCTGAACGAGCCCAATGGAAAGCTGACCCCCGCCCTCTGGAAGGAGTGGCTGCCGGAGGCGCTGGCCGTCATCCGCAGGACCAATCCCGCCCGCACCGTCGTCGCCGGCCCGCCCGAGTGGAACGGCATCGACTTTCTCGACGCGCTCGCCCTGCCCGAGTCGGACCGGAATATCATCGTCACCGTCCACTACTACGAACCGATGCGGTTCACCCACCAGGGCGCGGATTGGGCGCCGGAGTTCGTCCGGCTCTCCGGCATCGCTTGGGGCTCCGCGGCCGAACAAAAGAAGGTCACGGACGATTTCGCCCGCCTCCAGAGGTGGTCGCAGGTCCATCAGCGCCCGATCCTCCTCGGCGAGTTCGGCGCCTACGACAAGGGCCCGATGGGATCGCGGGCCCGCTACACGGCGTTCCTCGCCCGCGCCGCCGAGTCGCTCGGCTGGGCCTGGGCCTACTGGCAGTTCGACTCCGATTTCATCGTCTACGACATCGACAAGGACCGCTGGGTCGAACCGATTCTCAAGGCCCTCGTTCCCGAGAAGTGACCTCGCTGCCGCCGCGGGGGCTGCGGAAATTGCTCGGGGACTACCAATCGTCTATGATACAGACAGTGAGGGAGACATGAGCGGGGCGATGGCTCAGCCGCGGCGGGTCGGGGCCCATGGGCCCCGCAAGGTGCTGTCTTGACCGTTCTCGGCCTGACCGCAGTCGTCTGCGGCGCCTCGCTCGTGGCCGGCCTCCTGGGGGCGTTGACCGGCCTCGGCGGCGGAGTGGTCATCGTCCCCTTCCTGACGCTGGCCCTAGGCGTCGACATCCGCTATGCCATCGGCGCCTCGCTCATCTCGGTCATCGCCACGTCCTCGGGCGCCGCCTCGGCCTACGTCAAGGAGGGCTTCAGCAACATCCGGGTCGGCATGTTCCTCGAGCTCGGCACGACCCTCGGCGCCATCGCCGGCGCGTTGCTGGCCGCCGCGGTCCGGCCCTCGGGGATCGCCGTCGTCTTCGGCGTCGTCCTCATCGGCAACGTCGCCACGTCCCTCGCCGCCCGCCGCGCGGGGACCCCCGGGCCCCCGGAGGCTCCCGACCGGCTGGCCGGGCGGCTCCGCATGGACGGCGAGTATCCCTCGCTTCATGGCGTCGTCCGCTATCACGTCCGGCGCGTGCCGGCGGGGCTCAGCCTGATGTCCGTGGCCGGCGCCCTCTCCGGGCTCCTCGGCATCGGCTCAGGGGCGCTCAAGGTCATCGCCATGGACCGGGTCATGAGGATGCCCTTCAAGGTCTCGACGGCGACGAGCAACTTCATGATCGGCGTCACCGCCGCGTGCAGCGCCGGCATCTACCTCCATCGCGGCTACATCGACCCCGGGCTGACCATGCCGGTCATGCTGGGGGTGCTGGCCGGTTCGGTCGTCGGGACGCGGGTCCTCGTCCGGACGCCGACGCGGCGGCTCCGCTGGCTCTTCGACGCGGTCATTCTCGCCTTGGGCGTGGAGATGATCTTCAATGGGCTCACGGGACGGATCTGAGGCCGGCCGCCGGCGCGGCTGGACGGACGCCGATGTCGACGTCGTCATCAGCCGCATCCTGCGTTCCGGGCTGGCCCTTTCGGCGGCTCTCGTCGCCGCCGGCGCGGCGGTCTTCCTCGCCCGCCACGGGGCCGAGGCGGCGGCCTACCGGGTCTTTCACGGCGTGCCGCGGGACTACCGGGAGGTCAGCGGCATCCTCAAGGCGTCGGCCTCGTTCCATGGCCGCGGCCTCATCATGATCGGCCTCGTCCTCCTCATCGCGACACCCGTCGCGCGCGTCGTCTTTTCGGTCCTGGCCTTCTTCCGGGAACGCGATCGCACCTACCTGGCTGTGACAGGCGCGGTCCTGGCCATCCTGTTGTTCAGCATCTTCTGGCTGGGCCTGCGCTGACCGCGCCGGAGGCTTTAGAGCTCGAAGCGGTAGGTGAACTTCAGCAGAAAGATGTTCTCGCCCGGGGCCCGGAAGATGGCCCCCAGGTCGTCCCAGAGGTCGTGCGCGCCGTCTAGGCTCGTGTCGGCCCGGCTCTGCGTCCAGACGAAATAAAGCATCGACCCCGGCCGGTATTCCCAGCGGAGGACGACGGTCCCGCGCAGCGAGCGGAGCCGGAAATCGGGGTCGCGGAAGGTGAAGGACGGCGCCGGCCCGCCCGGGCAGTCCGGGTCGACCGTGTAAACTCCGTCCGCGAACGAGATCGTCGAGCCGTCGGCCTCGCCGAAGAAATCGAAGTCGAAGGTCCTGGCCGCCTTCAATTCCTTGAACCTCCGGTAATCCCCCGACCCGACGAAGGGCTGGAGATAGGCCTGCAGGCTCAGCCGCGGCGTGAACGTCCAGTTCAGGCGGATCTCGACTGGCAGCGTCTTCTGGACGATGTCGGCAAGGACGTAGCGCGTGCCGTAGGTCTCGGCCTTGAGCGGGTCGACGACGCTCGTGACCCACTCGCCGTTCGAGTAGCGCCAGGTGTAGCTCGGGCTGGCCGAGAGGCTGATGTTCGTCCGCGGCTTCCAGGTCACCCCTCCCTCGACCGTCCAGTTGTAGCCGCCGCTCGGGTGGGTGCGCAGGCGGCCGTCGAGCTTGAAGACGAGCGGTTTGCGGTTGTCGGTGCCGAGGGCGCCGCTGTACGTCGTCCCCGCGGGGTAATAGGCCATCGGCCCGCCGCGCGTCAGCCAGTGGCTGAATTTCCCCGGCTCGTAATCGTAGTGGAGCGAGGCCGTCCAGTAGTTCAGGAACTGGCCCGAGGCGTCCGCGGCGATGTCCTCGTCGGTCCGGTTCCCGCCGAAGTCGTGGTTCCGGTAGTAGGTCGCCGTGACGCTCCAGTGCCGGAAGACCCGGTCGGGGTGGAAGGTCTGGTAGCCGGCGACGGCGTGGCCGTTGATGAGGTCGCCCCGCGTGTGGTAGCCGAGGTCGTTGGCCTCGAAGCCCGGCGACATGGCGCCCAGGGCGGCGTTGAAGATGACGTTCCCCTTTTGCTTATTGACGAAGACCCGCCCGGCCCAGCCGTCGAGCGACGTCGCCGTCTCGTCGACGTGGACGTAGTCGATGTCGGGCCGCTGGTAGTAGTGGAGGGAAGAGCGCTGGAGCCGCGTCATGGCCGCCGTCGTGCCGCGGACGTCGGTGGTCCCGGCCCAGCCCGAGACGACCCAGCCCTTGTCCCGGTCGAGGAAGGTCCAGCCGTCGACGGCCAGGACCGTGGCGCTCCGGGCCAGGACGTCGCGGAGGGAGGAGCCGGCGCGGAGGTCGCGGACGACGGAGGTGGCCATGAAGCCGAGCCCCTGGCGTCCGTCCGCGAATTCCTTGAGGCCGCGGGCGACGCCGTAATGCGTGAACGGCTCGACCTCGGTCCGCGACCGTTCGCCGTCGAGGTCGACCTCGGCGTATTCCCGCTGCGTCAGCGCCGAGACGGCGCCGAGGGCGAAGCCCGGGCCGACCTTGCCCGTGACCTTGGCCGCGCCGAGGATGGTCGTCCAGTCGGGCAGGTCGACGAACCCGGGTCCCGGGACCCCGCCCTGCGGCGCGCGGCCGACTCGCCGGCTGTAGAAGAGCTGGGGGTCGGTCCAGCCGTAGGACTTGTTGACGTTGAGCCCGCCCGCCCCGAAATTGAAGATGCTCGAGCCCTCGACGAAGAAGGGCCGCTTCTCCTGGTAATAGGTCTCCTGGTCGCTGATGTTGATGACGGCCGGGTCGACCTCGACCTGGCCGAAGTCGGGGTTGACCGTGGCGTCCAGGGTCAGGTTGCTCCGCAGGCCGGCCTTGAGGTCGAAGCCGGCGTTCCCGGCCAGGTCGTGCCCCGTCCGGAACGGGTTCCCGGGCTCGGCCGGGCTGGTCGAGGCCCGGCCGGCGGCGTAGGGATAGGCCTCGACCCGGCTGCCGCGGTCGATATCCCGGACGCCGACAAGGTCGGCGAACCTCGAGACCAGCCCGCTCTCCTCTTTGGGCTTCCAGGAATACCAGTCGGTCTCTTTTTTCCTCATGATGACGCGCTCGAAGTTGACGGCCCAAAGGTAGTTATCCGCTTGTTTGAACCGGAGCTGGTTGAACGGGATCCGCATCTCGAGCGACCAGCCCTCGCCGTCGACGCGGGCGGCGCACTCCCAGATCCCGTCCCAGGTCGCATCGGAGAACTCGTCGTTATAAAGGGTCCCGTCCATGATCGAACCGGCCGGGTTGACCGCGAAGAAGTAGCCGCTCCGCCGGTCGTGATATGGGTCGATGCCGAAGTAGAACCAGTCCGAATCGACCTCGTCGTCCCGGCGGCCGAGGAGACGGATGATCCCGTCCGGCCTCGCATCGCGGCAGCGGGCGGCCACATAGAGATTCTCACGGTCGTAAGCGATCCAGACGGTCGTCGGCTCGGTCGCCGGCACGCCGTCCTGCGGGTCCGACTGGACGAAGCCGCCGTAGCCGGAGGTCTGCCAGACATCCTCGGTCAGCCGGCCGTCGATCTTGATGGCCGCGGCCGTGCGGACGACGGTGACGGTCTTGTCGACGGCGGCCCGTGGGCCGGCCGCGGCCAGGCCCGTCGAGAGGAACACGCCGACGGCGGCGAGGGCGGCGGCGGCGGCGTGGCGTCCGGCGTTCTCCATGACGTTCGTTTGTATCCTTTCGCGCCGGCCATGTCAACGGCCGGGGGAGAGGGAAAACTCCCGGGTTGTCAAAATTCCCCCAATCCGATATGATTAAGTCTCATTTTGCCTGGTCCGAGACCGGACGAGGGGAGCCGAAATGTCATCGATCTGGAGATTCTTCGCCTCGGTCAAACTGGCCATCATCCTTCTGATCCTCGTCGCGGCGGCCTCGGTCCTCGGGACGCTCATCCCCCAGGGCTTGCCCCCGGCGGCCTACGCCGCACGGTACGGGCAGCTCGCGGGCCTTCTCTCAACGCTCCGGCTGACGGGAGTGTACCATTCGGGCTGGTACCTGGCCCTCCTTCTTTTCTTCGCCGTCAACACGGCCGTCTGCACGGTCGTCCGCCTTCCGGGCAAGTGGCGCCGGGCGATGAGGCCAAACGTCGAGGTGGATCCCAGCGCCCTCCAGGCATTGAAGGCGCGGAGCCGCTTCGGAAAGAACGGGCCGGCCGCCGCTTCTCTCACCCGGCTCGAGGGCCTTCTGGCGGCCCGCCACTACCGCGTCCGGAGCGAAGCCCGGGAGAAGCGGTCCTATGTCCTGGCCCAGAAACGTCGGTTCGGGATCTTCGGTTCGGACGCGGTCCACCTCGGACTCCTCGTCATCATCGTCGGCGGGATCGTGAGCGGGCTCGGGGGCACGCGGGCTCGGCTGGATCTCTCGGAAGGACAGACGGCCAAGGTCCCACAGGCGGCCTTCGAGGTCCGTCTCGACCGCTTCGAGACCGAATACTACCCTCAGGGAATGATCAAGGCGTGGAAGAGCACGGTCACCATCCTCGAGGAAGGCGCGGCCGTCCTCACCCGGACGATCCGGGTCAACAAGCCCCTGTCCTACAAAGGGTTCAACCTCTACCAGACGAGCTACGGTTCGAACTGGGACAACCCGAAGCTCGAGATCACGATCAGGAAGAAGAGCGACGCCGCCTTTGCACGCACCGCGCGATTGAGCGTGGGGGAGAGGGTGGCCGTGGACGACAAGGACGTCAGCCAGATCTCCGTCACGCG
>JBBISK010000145.1:6347-6662 GCA_037441295.1 Candidatus Aminicenantota bacterium
CCAGGTCGAGGGCTGGAAAGGCGGCGACAAGGTGTTTTCCGGCTGGATCTTCGCCAATTACCCGGATTTCGAGCAGATGCACGCGGGCAAGCCGACCGACCTTTCCTTCGTCCTCAAGTCATTCCGCGGCTCCGAGTTCTCCGTCCTCGAAGCGGCGCGGGACCCCGGCGTCGGGCTGATCTGGATCGGCTGCCTTCTCGTCACCGCCGGCTTCTTCCTGGCCTTCTATTGGCCGCCCCGCGAGATCAGGGTCGTCCTTGAAGAGGGCCGGGAGCGGACCGAGGTCACGGCCGGCGGCCACGCCGCGAAGAGCCG
>JBBISK010000146.1:0-6580 GCA_037441295.1 Candidatus Aminicenantota bacterium
TCGCTGGAAGAAAAACCAGAAGACCCTGGTGTCACGGATGTCCTGAACCTATTCAAGGGGTTGACTCCCCCGCCGGACGCGGTATATAAGGCGGACAGGCGCGGCGTCCCGACGGCGCCGGAGGTCAAAGGAGGTTGCGATGAGACGAAACGGCTCAGCGATGGCGGTCGCCCTGGGGGCCGCCCTGGTCCTGACGCTCGGGTCGGGGGGGGCCGGACAGGCGGTCAACGGCAAGGACGCCGGCCCGGCCTCGCTCCGGGCCGGCCGGAACCTCATGCCGACCCCGGTCTTCACCGAGGCCGGCGACGCCAGCGTTCTGGCCCTGTTCAAGGGCCTGCGGGTCTCCGACGTTGTCGACGGCATGGACGCCGCCGGGCTCCAGGACATCGGCACCATGGACCCGGCCATCCACGCGATGTGGCGCGAGGAGCGGACCCTCTCCCACCGCTTCGCGGGCATCGCCGTCACGGCCCGCTATGTCCCGACGCAGGAGCCGCCGGCCGGGAAGATGTCCGTCGCGGCCTACGACGCCTGGGCGGGCGAGTGGTACGAGAAGCGCTCGACCGAGCTCTACGCCGACCTCGTCCGCAAAGGCACGGCCATCGTCATCGAGGAGGCTCCGGGCGCGGACGTCGGCTCCATCGGGTCCTATAACATCCTCGAGTGGAAGAACCTGGGGTGCGTCGGCGTCGTCACCAGCGCCACGGCCCGGGACGCCGACGAGATCACGCTCGAGCGCGTCCCGCTCTACTTCCGCGGGCCGGGGCGCGGCATCAGGCCGGGCCGGAACGAGCTCGAATCCGTCAATCGGCCGGTCGTCTGCGGCGGCGTCCTGGTCGTGCCCGGCGACGTCATCGTCGCCGACGGCGACGGCGTCGTCGTCGTGCCGCGGGCCAAGGCCGAGGCAGTAGCGGCTTATGCCCGGAAGATCCTGGACGCGGACAGGGAGGGGCGGCGCGACCTCTACCGGAAGGCCGGCCTCAAGGAGGACGCCTCCGTCAGGAAATAGGCCGGCTCAGGCCGTCAGGATGTCGTGGGCGTGGAGAAGCCGCGCCCGGACCGGCAGCCCGTGGGGGCAGGCGGCCTCGCAGGGCGCGGCGCAGCCGGCACAGCCGAGCGGTTTTCGGCCGGGCTCGAGCCCGGCGTACTGGTCCGCGGCCATCCTCTCCATCCCGTAGTCCTCATGGTACATCGCGTAGCGGAGGACGTCGTTGACGGCGACGTTCGCCGGGCAGGCGGCGAGGCACTCGGTACAGCTCACCCGGCAGTACCTCGAGGAGGCCTGTTCCCGGTAGCGGGCGACCATCTCGAGCGCGGCCCGGTCCAGCGGCTGCCCCGAGGCGGCGATGTATTCCTCGACATGGGAGTAGCTGCTCATGGTCGGGATGCAGGTGTCGAAATCGGGGTTGGCGAGGACCCAGCGGATGGCCGCCTGCGGGTAGCTCATCTTCGGCCCCACCATGCCCTTGAGGTTCCCCTGCTGGTTGCCGGCGAAGATCTTCATGGCCACCGTGCCGATGCCCTTGGCCCGTACGGCCTTGACCAGCGGTTCGATGGCCGGGCCCTCCATGTGGTTGTAGATGGTCAGGATGACCTGGGGGAAATCCGTGTCCAGGGCCTGCTTCAGGGTCAGCTTGGCGTTGTGGGTCGAGAAGCCAGTGAAGCGGACCTTGCCGTCTTTCTTGAGCTGCTCATAGGCGCCCAGGACCTCCTGGTTCGCGAGGAGCGGCGCCAGGTCGTCGATGCTGTGGACCATGGCCACGTCGACGTGGTCGGTCTGGAGGCGCCGGAGGCTATCCTCCATCCGCTTGATGAGGGCGGCCTTCTCTATCCTCTGGCCGAAGCGCAAGCCGTGCTTGGTCGTAATGAAGACCTTGTCGCGGACCTCCTTCAGCCCCTGCCCGACGTAGGCCTCCCCCTTCATCCGGAGGTAGCTCTCGGCCGTGTCGAAGTACGTCACGCCGCAGTCGTAGGCGTAGCGGAGCACATTCGGCTCGAAGAGGGAGATGGCGCCGAAGCTGACGTCGGAGACCTTGAGCCCGGTCTTGCCGAGGGCGTTGTACTTCTTGATCTTGGGGGCGGCGGTCTCCTGTCCGACGGACGGGACGTCGGGGGCCCCGGCCTGGAGCCGGCCGGCGACGCCGAGCCCGACGGCTCCGGAAGCGATCGAGGTGATGAACTGGCGTCTTTTCAAAGCTGACATGTCGTTTTCTCCTTCGGTTTCAGTTCGCTGTCTTCTTAGCGGAAAGGACGGCCAGGGGCGTGAGCTTGGCCGCCAGGGGACCGCCTTCCCCGCCGACGACCTGGATGGCGAAGGTCTCGCCGCCCCGAGGCATGGGGGCCAGCAGGCGTGCGCCCTTGGCGAGTTCGCCCTGGGAAGGGAGCTCGCTCGACCGGGCATAGAACGTGAGCTGGTATTCGTCCTCGCCGAGGAGGAGGATAAGCTTGTCGCCGGTCCGCAGGCCAGCCGTTTCGGCATCCTTCCTGGTCCAGTTGGTGATGATGGTCAGCCCGAAGGGCGACGCGTTCCAATCGAGGACGTTGCCCTTCATCAACCCCGGCCCGGCTTCGGTCCGCCCGACGTTGCATTCGGCCTTTCCGAAGAAGCCCTTCGCCACTGCCGCGTTCGTGCGGAACTCGGTCATCTCGGTCAGGTTGCCGCGCGTCCCGACCTGGGAGACGAACCAGCTCGAGGGGAGCCGCCACCCGCCTTCGGTCTCCTCGAACGGGGCGAAATCGTAGTTGACCTCGTACTTATCCCCTTCGGGCGTCGCGCCCTGGAAGACGAGGCGCTTGAGCAGGAAGTCGTCCGCCCGGAGGTAGAAGTGGACGGCGACTGGACCGGCCGGCCCCTTCAGCGTCAGATGGTAGAACTTTTCCGGGCCGAAGGACTTGACCCCGGCGAGCTGGAGCTGGCCCTCGAACTTGGCCAGCGAGAAGAGGCCGGCGTAGAGCTTGGCCATGGTCTGGTAGACCGTGGCCTGCGGGCCGGTGACCTCGCTGACGACGTTAAAGGAGTTCCGCACGACCTTGCCGCCGGCGACCAGGACGGCCTCGGTGACGACGGGGTCTTTGCCGCTCATGACCTTGAGCTCGCCCGAGGAGGAGACGAAGTTGCGCGTCCCTGCCGTCCGGAAGGTCAGGATCTTGATCTGGGCCAGCTTGGCCCTGCCGCCCGAAGCGTCGAGGTTCTTGCGGAAGATGTCCTTCAGCGACAGACTGGTCTGGGCCGAGGCCAGACATGCCGCGGCCAGAAGGATGATCGTCCCGGCGGCCCACCGCCGGCTTGAGGTTCGCCGCATACGTCCCTCCTTTGCGGAAATGCAGAGAACCATTCTATCTGAAAAGCCCGGCGGGCGCTATCACAAGCGATGGCGCGCCGGGCGAGAGGGCTTCGGACGGCGAGCGGAAGGGGGTGCCATAGCCGCCCGAAAGCCCCCGTTTGGAGGGGGACCCGTGCCGTTCCGCTGCGGAACGGTACGGGGGAACCGGGACAGGTTCCCGGGGTCGAGGGATAAGGACGGCTATGGCACGCCCTCGAAGCGGATGTGCGGCGGCAGGAGCCGTCCGATAACTGATTTCAGGGCTTGATGATGCCGAGGGGAGGATTGGTCTTCCACAGCCCGCGGGTGAAGTCGGGGATGGCCACGGGGCGGCCCTTGCCGGCGACGCTCTGGCAGCTCGCCCCGACGATGGCGCTCCAGGCGGCGGCGTCGTAGACGTCCTGGTCAAGGGGCTCGCCCTTGCGCAGGGACTGGATGAGGCGATAGTCCTCGATGTAGTCCATGCCGCCGTGACCGCGGCCCTCGCCCTTCGAGGCGACGGCCTTCCACAGCGGGTGCTCGAACTCGGTCGCGAACCGCTGGAAATCCTCCCATTCGTCGTTCTTCGGCGACCGCCCTTCGACGTAGATCCGGTCCGGCCACTTGTGGGCCAGGCCGCGCGTGCCCTGGACGTAATTGATCCGGTTGTAGGGCCGGGGCAGGTTGGTGTCATGGATGAGGATGATCGTCTTGCCCTGCTTGGTCTTGATCAGGCTGGTGTTGACGTCGCCCAGGACGAAGCGCTCCTTGGCTTGGGGAGAATCCGGCCCGAACTTGGCCACGGCGTATTCGTGCAGGCCGCGGGTCGGGCTCGAGAGCGAAACCAGGAAGTCGAAGGCGTCGCCCCGGTTGATGTTCATGCATTGCGCGACCGGGCCGAGGCCGTGCGTCGGGTAGAGGTTGCCGTTGAGCTTCAGGGACCAAGCCCGCCGCCACAACCCCTCGCCCTCGCTCGAGAACTTGACCCCCCGGAGGTCGTGGAGGTAGCCCGCCTCGGCGTGGAGGACCTCGCCGAGGACGCCGTTGCGGACGAGGTTCAGGGTCATGAGCTCGATCCGGTCGTAGCAGCAGTTCTCCATCATCTGGCAGTGCTTGCCGGTCTTCTCGGCCGTCTCGACGAGGGCCCAGCAGTCCTCGAGCGACATCGCCGCCGGGACCTCCGTCACGGCGTGCTTGCCGCTCTTCATCGCCGAGAGGCAGACCGGGACGTGCCATTCCCAGGGCGTCGCCGTCATGACCAGGTCGAGGTCCTCGGTCGCGCACATCCGCTCAAAATCGCGGGGGCCCTTGGTATACAACGTCGGCTGCGGCTGCCCGGCCTCGACGACCCACTTCTGGGCCCGCTCGGCGTGGGCCGGCCGGATGTCGCAGATGGCCTTGATCGCGACGCCCTCGATGTTGAGATAGTTCTGGACATGGGCCGAGCCCATGCCGCCGACGCCGACGAAGCCGACGCGGACGGTGGCGATGGGAGCGACTTTGAACTGCGACCGGGGCCCGCGGGAACCGGAAGTCCTGTCCTTCGCCTCGAGCTCGAGCCCGGCGACCGCCGCGCCCAGGCCGGCCGCGGCCCCGATCTTGAGGAAATCCCGCCGGGTTTGACCGTTATCGTGTTCGCTCATGGGGCCTCCTTCGTTTCGGACGTCCGTCGACCGGCTGGAGCGGCGCGGCCGCCCGCGCGGACCTTCATTTAAGCAAATAACGCCAACGCTCGCAATGAAAAAAGAAGGACAATCTCCTGCGGGGACAGTCCCTATTTCTGCCACTTGGCCCGGAGGGCCGGGTCGGCCAGCATCTTGATCAGGACGCCGCCGACGACCGGGCGGGCCTGGAAGCCGGTCTTCTTGCCGCTGTCGGTCCAATACCAGTCGGTCATCGGCACCCGGTCGGGCGTCTCAACGAGGAAGCCGAGGACGGGCTCGGTCAGCCGGGCGAAGGTCGCCGCGTCGTCGGCCAGCGTCGCCGTCCAGAAGAGCCAGTCGAGCTTGGTGTAGGTCCTCCGGTTATCGAGCGGCAGGCCGTACTTGAGCTGGGCCTTGAGATAGAAGTCGAGCTCCTTGCGGGCGACGGCCGGCGGGAAGAGCCCGAAGCCGAGGACCTTGTCCCAGACGAGGTTATATTTCTGGCTCCAGGTCCCGGGCCGGTCGAAGGCCAGCCGGAAATGGTCGCCGTCGTCGGCCTTGGCCGCCCAGTCCTTGGCGAACCTCTCGGCCAGCCGCTTGTATTCCGAGGCCTGGGCCTTCTTCCCCACTGCGTCGCAGAGCCAGGCATAGGACCGCAGGGCCAGGATGGCCTTGAGGGAGAGGTTCGTGTTGTGGGCCAGGTGGCCGGCGAAGTCGTCCGTGCAGAGCTGGTTTTCCGGGTCGAAGCCCTTGTCCTTAAGGTAGCCGGCCCAGCGCGCCAGGAGGTCCCAGTAGCGAAGGGCGAAGTCCGGCCTGCCCTCGGCCTGGGCCAGCGCCGCGACGAGGAGGATCATGTTGCCGCTCTCCTCGACCGGCATCTGGTCCTCCTCCGTCTTGTTCCCTCCGCCGTAGACCTGGCCGTTGGCCTGGGGATAGGTGCCGAGGTCGTGGGGCGCGAACGGGAACGGCCACTGCGGGCTTTTCGCGTAGTCCATGACCGGGACGAGCATGGCCCGGACGAGGGCCGGGGCGAGAAGGAGGTACTGGGGCGCCGCGGGATAGATCACGTCGACCGTCGAGATGCAGCCGTTGCTGAAGTTCTCGCGGGGGAAGAAGAGCGGCGTCCCGTCGATGTCGGCCACGAGCTTGCAGGCGGCGATGGATTGGCGGTAGGCGAGCGAGGCCGTGAACGCATAGGCCTCTCCCCCGGCCTTCCTCATGTCCGCCGTGAGGTCGGCGTCGAAGGCCCGGCAGCGCTCGAGAAGCGAGGGGTAATCCTTCTCCGCGGCGGCGAGAAGGTCGCGCCCCTCCCATCCTGTCCGGCGCCAGTAGGGCCTGAGCTTCCGGAAGAAGTATTCGATGGAGAACCCGTCGTCGTAAGCGAGGATAAGGTGACGCGCGGCGGCCGTGCCGCCGACGGAGCCGAAGTCGAGGACGAGGGCCGCGGCCGTGTCGTCGTCCGCCGGCCGGGGCATCTCCAGGTCGTCGGCGGCGGGCAGCCGGCCGTCCGCGGCGAACGCCTCCCGGCAGGCGCCGGCCTCGGCCAGGGCCGAAGCGGAGACGTCGGAGCTGGGCGCGGCGAGGTACAGGCGGCCCCAGTCGATGCGCAGGTCGTCGCCTTTTTTCTCGAGGACC
>JBBISK010000147.1:0-6561 GCA_037441295.1 Candidatus Aminicenantota bacterium
CCGAGCGCCAGGCCAGCCTCGAGGACATCTTCGTCGGCCTGGTCGCCGACAAGGCTTAGGAAGGGAGACCGCGATGTTCACTGCCCTCTTCTTCAAGGAATGGAAAGAGAAAGTGCTCCTCTTCTTTTTCGAGCTTGGAATCCTGGCGCTCCTCGTTGCGGCGCAGTTCGTGGTTCGAGAAAAACGGGATATCCGGGAATGGCTGAGCTACGCGGTGCTCTTGCTCTTCTATCCCTTCGCCGCGCTCATCCTTGGCGCCGCGGGCTTTGAAGCGGAATATCGGCAGGGGGCCTGGGCCTACCTTTTCTCGCGGCCGGTCGGCAAGGCGAAGGTCTGGCTGTCGAAGTTCGCGGCCCTTCTCAGCATGCTGGCGGCCCTGTGGCTCGTTTTCGTGGCCCTTTGGGCCGCCGTGCCGGGCGTCCGCGCGATCCGGGCCTGGCCCACTATCGGCAAAGCGGGGCTCACCCTCGAATCGGCGTTCCCATGGTGGAGCGTGCTGGTCTCCGGGTTCCTGCTGACGGTCGCTTTCTCGCTGTCGCTCCTCCATGGAAGACAATTCAACCTCCTGTTCCTGTCGCTCTTCTCGGGCCTTTGTCTTGCGGCGGGCGTATGGGCTGTCATGACCACCAAGGCCGGAGGGTTCCTGGCGTGGATCGCGCCCGAAAAGGCCCTGTCGACATTCTTCCTCTTCGTCGTCCTGATCGCCTTGGCCTTTGCCGCATCGTCCATCCTGACCTTGGTCGGGTCGGACTTCTCGCAGCCCCGGAAGCTGGCCCGGGGCTTTGTCCGCTGGTTCGCGGCCTTCCTCGTCCTGGCCGTGGCCGGCACGGCTGCTTGGGCTCTTCTGATCCCGTCTCCAGGCAGCCGTTTTCTTTATCGTATCGCCTCCTTCGGGGATGAGGCCTATTATGAAACCGGACGCGGCATCTTCAAGTATTCCGCAGGGGCGGACCGTGTCCAATGGCTAGCCAAAGGGAGAGATTCCGGCTTATCCTGGGCGACGGGCGTCGCGGGCCGCAAGCTCGCCTACGTGGGTTACGACATCAAGAGCTATAAGGACGTCGAGGAAGACCTCTGGGTCGCCGACACGGACGGTCGTCACCGCAAGCGGATCATCGGCGGGGGGGCCGGGCAAGGCTGGCCAGACGACGTGTCCATTTCCGGCCTGCTCCTCTCTCCCGACGGGTCCAGGATCGCCATCCTGTCCTCGGGCTATCGTAAGACACCTCAGGCCCGCAAATCCGCTCCGCTCTGGCTCGCCTCGACCGACGGGACCTGGCTAAAGAACCTGCCCGACAATCCGGGAGTGTTCGCGTATTCGAAGACCAGCTGTTGGGTCAGCCCCATCGCCTGGGCCATGGACGGCGGCGCGATCCTCTTTTACCGGACAGGCTACAGTCGGCCCAGGACGAGCAGCCTCTGGCTTTATGAGGTCAAAGCCGGAACCGCCAGGATGCTCCTGGACAACGCCGCTCCCGCCTCGTGGGGACAATCTCTATCCCCGGACGGCAGGCTCCTGGCCATCAGCTACCAGAAGGATCAGGAAGGGGCATGGACGCTCGGCCTTCTCGACCTCAAGAGTCTGCAGGGCGCGGACGTGACCCGTGACGTCAACAGCGACGTGGGCCGTTTCACCTCCCAAATCTCCTGGAGCCCGGAGGGGGGCCGGCTGGCCTGCGTCCGCCGCCGGCATCAGGCGAGCGGTCTCGACGCCTATGTCCTGGACGTCCTTTCAGTGTCCGCCGGCAAGTCCGTCGCCGAGGGGGCGATGACGAAGACCGAAGCCGTGGCCCAGCTCTATTCGCCGGCCTGGACGGGGGACGGAAACCGCATCGTTATTCTCGATAGAGTGGCGCACGCTCTCCGGGTCCTCGGACCGGACCTTGGCGAGGCCGGCCGGATCGATCTCCCGCGCGGGGTGACCTCGCCGGTCAGTCTGGATGTCGTCGGGGACAAAGCTCTCGTGAGGGACGATGTGGCTGAGGCGCTCTGGCGCGTCGACCTTGGGACGAAGCGCTGGAAGCGGCTCTACTGAGCCTCAGTACTTCTGCCAGTCCGGCTTGTGGTCGTAGATCCAGGTGTAGTAGTCGGCCATCTTGAGCTCCGAGGCCGCGTCCCGGTCGAGAATGATGATGGCCCCCGGATGGAGCTGGAGGACGGTGCCCGGGACCATGGACGTCAGCGGGCCTTCGACGGTCAGGGCGATGGCCTTGGCCTTCTTCTTGCCGAAGGCCATGAGCAGGCTGCCCCGGCTGTCGAGGATCGTGCCGAGCCCAATGGTGATGACGTGGAGGGGGACGTTGTCGTGCCCGCCGAAGGCGGCGGCATTGTTCAGCCGGGTCTCCTCGGTCAGGGTCTTGATCCGCGTCCTCGAGTACAGGGAGGACGACGGCTCGTTGAACCCGAGGTGGCCGTTGGTGCCGATGCCGAGGACCTGGATGTCGATGCCCCCGGCCGATGTGATGGCCTGCTCATAGTTCCGGCAGACGGCCGGGATGTCGGCCGCCAGGCCGTCCGGGATGTGGATGCGGCCGTTCGGGATGTTGAGCTGGCTGAACAGGTGCGCCCACATGTAGCTGTGGATGGACGACGGGTGGACGGGCGGCACGCCGACGTACTCGTCGAGGTTGAAGGTCGTCACGCCGCTAAAGTCGAGCCCGTCCTCGCGGTGCATGCGGACGAGGTTCTTGTAGAGATAGAGCGGGGTGTTGCCGGTGGCGAAGCCGATGACGGCGTGGGGCTTCTCCTTGACCAGCCGGCCGACGATGCGGGCGGCGACCTGGCTGGCCTGCTGGCTGTCCGGTTGAATGATGATCTCCATGGCGTTCCTCCTCGGCCGGGCTCAGGCCTTCGGCGACGAATATTTTCGGATCCTGTCGGCGACGTCGCGGCGGAAGTTGTCGACGTGGCCCAGGACGAAGTCGAGGACGTCGAGCCGGTCGTCGCGGACGAGCGGGGAGAGGTCCATGGCGAACCACAGCTGCTCGACCGCGTCGGTCTCGTGGGACTGGAAGTAGGTGGCGTTGGCCCGGCGCCGGCCGGCCGTGGCGATATCGTACCGCTTGCCGCCGGCGACCTGGGAATCGTAGACGCCGATGAGGGCCATGGACAGGCTCTCGTGGGCGCCGACGTCGAGCGGGACCTTATCCCGGTCGAGCATCCAGTCGAGGTTGCGCCAGACCTCGCACCCGTAAACCGTCTCCGGCCGGTCGGCCGGGGCGAGCTCGCGGATGGCGGCTAGGGCGGCCAGGGCCACGGCGACATGGGTGTCGTGCTTATCGGCCGGGTTGTGCGTGTAGACGACGCGCGGCCGGACGGCCCGGAGGATGCCGACGAGGTCGCCCCGGAGATGCCCGCCGGCGGCGTCCTTGGCCGCGGCGCTCGTGTAGTTGAGCTGGACGAGGGCGCCGTAGTTGCCGATGATGGCCGCTTTCTCCTGCTCACGGCGCCGGAGGGCGGCCATGTCCGGATCGGTATAAGAGGCGTAGACGCCGGCCCGCGGGCTGCCGCTGCCGTTCGTCGCGGTCACGGCCCCGAAGCTAAGGCCGGGGTCTTCGAAGCAGGCCACGACGCCGTGGAAGGCCATGATCTCGAGGTCGTCCTGGTGGGCGCCGATGCCGAGGTGGGTGACCCGCCGCAGGGCCTCGTCAGGGGCGGCGCCGTCCGGGACAAAGAGCGAGGCTTCGGAGTTGTGGAATTTCATCATGGTCTCCCTCCGGGGTGGTCAATCCCCTCCAGGCGGGGCAGGCTGGCCGCGGCCACGGCCTGGCCGACCAGGCGGCTCTTCTCGTCAAGGAGGTGGAGCCGGACGCGGGCGGCTGTCTCCGGGAACTCGGCGCCCAGGACTTGGGCCGCCTTGCCCATGATCAAGCTGCCGCCGTGGCCGGACATGACCCGCCCGAGGACGAGGAGGTTCCGCGCCTCATAAAAGAGCTCGTACCACGGGATGCTGTAGCCGAGGTAAACGCCGATGGCCTCGAAGACGCGGACGGCGCGCTCGTCTTCTGCGTCGGCCAGGGCCTGGACCTTTTTCAGCCGCTCGGGCAGCCGCGCCGTGTCGGGAAAGGTGAGGCCCGCGGCGAGGGCCAGCTTGTTGACGGCCTGCTGGGAAAAGTAGTTGGCCCCGACGCCCCGGTCGCCGGACCATTCGTCGACGGCCGCGCCGGGGGCCGCGTCGACCGGGGCGAACGCGAGCTCGTCGAGCCAGCCCATGATGTGGCCCCCGGCGTTCAGGAAGCCCGCGGCCTGGCTCGAGCCCATGGCGACGCCGAGGACGGCCCGCTCGCCGAGCGACAGCATGCCGGCCAAGGCCGTGACCTCGCCGTCGTTGATGACTTCCAGGGGGACGCCCCACTCCTCCCGGAGCCTCAGGAAGAGGGGCTTGATCCTGGCCTCAAAGACGTCGTCGGGCACGGACCGGAAGAGCGAGGCGATGCGGACCTGGTTGTTGATGTAGACGCCGGCCGCGCTGCCGCCGATCGCGTCGACGCGAGGCAGGTGGTCGGCCGCCCGCCTCAGGCCAGCCCGGATGTAATCGTAATGATAAACGGGGTCGGCCTGCTCGCTCGGCGACCACGGGAGCTCGGCGCTGTAGACGGCCTTCCCGTCCCGGACCGCGGCGATCTTGTAGTCGCTCGCCCCGAGGTCGAAGCCGACCCGGCAGCCATCGAGGTGGCCGCCGAGGGCCAGTTGGTCCTCCCGGGCCTCCGGGAACGCCTCGGGCCGGACCAGGGCGACCTCGAACGGCTTCTCGTAAACGCGGCTCATGAGCCGGACGTCGAAGGCTCTCGGGCCGGCCCCCGCGTAAGCGGTCCGGATGGCCTCGCCGAGCGGCCGAGGCCCGTCGTACGAGACCTTCCAGCCGCCACGGGACCAGAGCAGGAACTTGACGATCCGCTCGACCAAGAAGGCCGTGGCCGGGGCCAGGGCGGGATCGGTCGAAACGCGGATCGTGAAGGTTGAAACGAGGCCGTTCTCCCGCTCGACGGCAACCCGGACCGGGACCTCGTCCTGCGGCCGGACCGCGGCGCGATAGGCGCGGTAGGCCAGGACCATCGGCCTGAATCCGGGGTCGAACGGGGGGCCGGTGCGCGGAGCTGCGTCCAGGATGGGGGGCAGGGTCTCTTGTCCGGGCATTTCCAAGGCGTCCTAGGAGCGCCATTATAACACGCGACGGAGCGGCTTGTCAGCGCTTGACCCGTTCGCCGACGCTAAGCCCCGGCATTCATGCCGGGGACTCGAGGGGTGTGTGGGGTCAGACACATTAGTGACACCTAGGGTAAGATAGGTGTTACTATGTATCTGCATCCGACGACGACCTATGGGTCCATCATTCCTGGCTCAGAGTATATCCAGTCCGTGGTGCGCCAGGGGACGATCTCCAAGGACGCCATGAAGAGGCTCCGGTGGATGGATTATTATGCCCGTAGCCACAACGCCAGGCAAACCTGCCGGTACTTTGGGATCTCCGCCCAGACGTTCTACCGGTGGAAGAAGCGGTTTGATCCAGATAACCTGACGACTCTGGAAGAGGAGTCGAGACGGCCGCGGCACGTCCGCCAGTCTGAGACATCGGTGAAAGTGATAGAAAGGATCCGGGAGCTGAGGGAGGAGCATCCCCGTTGGAGCCGGGACAAGTTAGCGGTTTTACTCAAGAGAGAAGGGATCGAGGTCTCGGGGAGCACGGTGGGGCGGGAGATGAAGAAACTCAAAGCCCGGGGCCTGTTGGTCGAGCCGGAGAACGTTAGACAAGCTAAATTAGCCCGTAAGCGCCGGCGCAAACCTCGGTATGCCACCAGGAAGCCACAGGGATACAAGGTTGAAGCTCCCGGAGACTTGGTTCAGGTCGATACGCTTCAGGTGCGGTTGATTCCGAAAGAGGAACGCTTCCATTTTAGCGCCTGGGACCGGCTCTCGAAGTTCACTGCGATGAAGGTCTATAGGAGGCAGACGAGTACCGCAGCGGCGGACTTTTTACATCATCTGAAGACGAAGTTTCCGTTCCGGATCAAGGCCATCCAGATTGATGGCGGCTCAGAGTTCATGGACCAGTTTGAGGAAGCCTGTCGGAAAGAGAAGATCCAGTTGTTCCTAAATCCTCCCCACCATCCGGAGCTGAATGGAGGCGTTGAGAGGAGTAACCGGACTCATCGGGAGGAGTTTTATGAAGTGGAAGATGTTGCGCTTGACGTCGGAGAGCACAACAAGCAGCTGGCCAAGTATGAATATCTCCATAACTATATCCGGCCCCACCGGGCATTGGACATGCAAACCCCGTACGAATACTATGTCCACTGGAAAAGATCCCAAAGAGCTCGGGTGTCACGGATGTCCTGACCCCATACACCTTGTTGACTTCCGCCCCTCGCGAGTTATAATCAAGCCGTCCGGGATCCTCGGGGGGGGTAATGATGAGATCGCATGCGTCCGTTCTTGCGCGGCCTTCTGTTTTGGTCTTGGCCTGCTCGTTCCTCGCGTCCTGCTTTTTCTATGCCGGATATCCGAAGAGCTGGGCGCCACTGGAGACCCACAGCAAGCTGGGCTGCTGGCAGGTCGTGGGAA
>JBBISK010000148.1:0-6523 GCA_037441295.1 Candidatus Aminicenantota bacterium
GCTCACGCCTCCGGGCGCTAAGAGGGACAGTCCCCCCCCGGGGGGGCAGTCCCTCTTCGTGATCCCAACGGGGGTGGTTTTTCCCGTTTTCCCTCACCCCTTGAGGTGGGGCGGTATCCCCGAATGAATCACCCCGGCGGGGGATTGCCGGGAGTCCGCCCGGAACCGATATTGATAGCCTCAGGGACCAAAGGGGATCGGGGACGTAAGGGAGGCCCTCTGAGGCGCAGGAAGATGAAACCCGGAAGACGAACACTCGCCGCCTGTGCGCTCGCCCTGGCCGCGCTCTTCCTCTCGGCCCTGCCCGCCGTCCCTGACGGCAAGAAGCTCCAGGTCATCCAGAACCAGGCCATCGTCCGCCTCGACGCTTCCGAGCAGAGCCCGGCCGTCGAAACCCTCGGCCGCGGGGCCGTCCTCTCGCTGGCGAGCGCCGTCAAGACCAAGGTCAGGTGGTTCTACGTCTACTTCACCTCCCTCCAATCCGGGAACACGCGGTCCGGCTACATTCACGACTCCTGCGTCCGCAAGCTTTATCCCGACCTCAAGGTCATCGAGATCACGTCGGGCGACGAGATCCTGAACCCGGCCGAGCTCGAGATCGATCCGCACTACCAGCCGAGCATGGCGTGGGGCACGAGCCGGGCGCAGATCCTCCGGACCGAGGGCCGTCCCCAGAGCCTGGACGTCTCCGAGGGCCGCGAGGTCCTCATCTACCAGAAATCCTTCATGAACAAGAAATGCCGGGTCGAGTACGTCCTCGCGGGGGGGCGGCTGGTCTCCGCCCGTCTCCACCTCCTCGAGAACTATGCGGACAAGGCCCGGTACATCGAGGATTACAACAAGGTCCGCGAGTTCGTCACGGCCCGCGTCGGCGCCCCCCGCGCCGACCGGGCGGTCTGGCAGGACCATTCCTACGAGCGGCTGAACGACTGCTGGGGAATCGCCCTGAGCCAGGGCCACGTCGAGTTCCTGTCGGAATGGGTCTTCAGCGACACCGAGGTCCGGCTAACCCTCGCCGGGGCCAACAACCATGTCGCCCTCGCCGCCGAGCTGAGCGACGTCAAGACCCGGAAGCCGACCCCCTAGCCAACCCCTCCTTTCTATTTTTCGCCCCTTGTCCCGCACCCCCCGGGAGAAGGGGCCCTTCTATTTCAGCCGACGTCCTTCTGCGTGAAGCTGAGGCTGACCCGGTTCTTCCCCAGCCACTTGCTGTGGAGCATGAGCTGCTCGGTCCGCTTGACGAGGGCATCGACCGTGTCGTAGCGCTGGACGGTGCTGGCGCCGAGGGAGACGGTCGCGTTGAGCATGCCCGTCTCGGTCGTGATGTAGGATTCGGCGACGAGGAGGCGGAGCTTGTTGGCGACGATGTCGAGCCGGCTGTCGTCGATGTTGAGGAGGACGGCGAAGAACTCGTCCTGGCCCCAGCGGCCGACGATGTCGAAGTAGCGGACGTTCTTGAGCAGGGTCCGGGCCACCGTCCTCAGGATCTTGCCGGCGTTGAAACGGCCGTATTTCTCGAGCGTCTTGTTGAAGTTGTCGACGTCGACGTAGACCAGGGCGAACGGGACGCCGTACTTCTGGAACTCCTCGAGCCGGCCCCGCAGAGTCATGTCCAGGTAAGGCTTGGTGGCGACGCCGGTGTCGGTGTCGAGGAGGCCCATCTTCTCCAGCTCGGCGACGCTCATGGGGAGCCGGATGCGGGGGGCGGTGCCGACGAACGTCTCGACGGCCCCGATGACCGCCCCGTCCTCCTGGAAGACGGGCAGGATGCGGAGCGTGGCCGGGACGCGGAAGCCGTCCTTGTGGCGGAGATAGACGTCCAGGCTGCGGATCGTCCCGTCCCGAAGCGTCATCTCGACCGGGCACTTCTCCCGGCAGATGTTGACGCCTTCGCGGTCGACGTAGAGCGAGAGGTCCTCGTAACACGGATTGCCCAGGATCTCGCCTCCCTCGAAGCCGGTCATCTGCTCCGCGGACTTGTTCCAGAAGACGATCTTGCGGGCGGGCGTCAGGCACGAAACGCCGTCCTGGACCTGGTTGAGGACGAGGTTGCAGAAGCCCTTCGTCGCGCCCTTGAAAAGCTCGAGGATGTTCGGCTCGGCCATGAGTCACTCTCTCCCGGCGGATGAGCTGGCGGGCCCTGGGCCCGGACGCATATTCTTACCAGAAGACGCGCGGCGTGTCAAAAGGTGCGCCTCCGGCGGGGCGTTGACACCCCGCTAACCTCGTGTTATCCTAGCCGCGCCGCCAGGGGGTGGCGATCATGGACAAGCTCCTCGGCCCGCGGCTCCGCAAGGCCCGCGAAGAGATCGACCTCAGCCAGGGGGCCTTTGCCAAGGCCCTGGGCCTGTCTTCGGAATACATCTCCCTCCTCGAGGCCGGGAAACGGACGCCGAGCTTCGAGACCCTTCGCAAGATCGCCGGCTACCTCAACAAGGACATCGGCTACTTCTTCGACGACACACGACCGGCCTTCGAGGCGCTCCTCGCGCCCGGGGGCGTCGACGAGCGGGCCCGGCGGGACATCCTGAAGTTCCGGGCCTTCGCCGAGCGCTACCTCGCCCTCGAGGAGGCGACGGGCCGCCGGCTCGACCTGGCCCCGGCCTACTCCCACATCTCGCCCGAGCGCCTGGCCGACGAGGAGCGGCGCCGGCTTGGACTCGGCAACGAGCCCATCCGCGACGTCTTCGCCCTGTGCGAGGCGAACGGCTGCCGGCTCGTCCGCCAGCCCTTCCCGGAGGAGGCGCGGATCGCCGGGGTCTTCGTCTTCGACGCCGAGCGCCGGGCGGCCTTCGCCGCCGTCAACGCCAACGAGGCGCCCGGGCTCCAGGCCGTCATCGCCGCCCACCTCTACGCGCATTACCTTCGGGACCGCGCCGAGAGCCCCATCGTCGACAACCCCGACGTCGTCGTCGAGGAGTACGTGTCGCTGTACCCTCCGCGCGAGCAGTTCGCCCAGACCTTCGCCTCGCGCTTCCTCGTGCCGCGCTCCAAGCTCCGGGACCTCATCGAGAAGGACTTCCGGTCGCGGAGCCTCGGCTACGAGGACATCCTCTACCTCAAGCGCTATTTCGGCGTTGGGACCCGCGTCCTGCTCCGGGCGCTCCGGAGCGAAGGCCTGCTGGCCGAGGCCAAGTTCGAGGAGTACTTCAAGCGCAACGCCGAGGACCGCGAGGCCGAGGTCTTCGGCGCGACGTCGGGGCCGGAGGAGCGCCGGGGCCGGACCCTGTTCCGCAAGGTCCGGGCCCGGGTCGTCCCCTCCGACCGGTTCCGGCTGCTGGCTGCCGAGGCCGAGGCGTCCGCCCGGACGAAGGGCGAAGCGCCGGCGGCGGACGGAGTCCGGGGAGGGTCCGATGAATAGAGTCCTCAAGGTCGTCCTGATCTTCCTGGCCGTGGACGCGGTCGGCGTCGGCGTCTATTTCGGCGTCAAGGCGCTCGGCGGGCGGTCCGCGAGCCCCCAGGACGAGTACGCCTGGACGACGGTCGACGAGGGCTACCAGCCGCGCAACGCCGTCGAGGAGTTCATCAAGTCCGACGCCGTCGAGAAGAAGCTCCTGCCGGTCTACATCAAGGATTACGGCCGGAACGAGGCCGTCCTCAAGAAATTCCACGGCGCCAATATCGCCCGGGCCAACGAGGCCGTCCTGGACATGGCCTTCCGCGGCCTGCAGGACTGGCTGCTCGTCGACCTTATGTACAAGAACGAGAAGGAGCGGGAGGTCCTGCGGACGATGCTCTACGTCGAGATCGGCGGCCAGTGGAAGGTCGGCGACAGCGGCGCGCTGACGAAATGATGCCCGTCCGGACCCTGAAGGCCGACATCCTCGTCATCGGCGCGGGACCCGCCGGGCTGACGGCCGGACTGTATGCGGCCCGTTCCGGAAAGAGGACGCTCATCCTCGAGGGCCGCGCCCCGTCGCGGCTCGGCATCGATTACACCATCGAGAACTATCCCGGCTTCCTGTCCATCGGCAGCCGGGAGCTGCTCGCGCGCTTCCGGGAGCAGGCCCTCCATTTCGGGGCCGAGATCGTCGCGGGCGATGCCGTCGCCTACGGGCTCGATTCCAGCCCCAAGTACGTCACGACCAAGGACTCCCTGATCGAGGCCCGCGCCGTCATCCTGGCGACCGGAAAGCCCGTGCCGCGGGAGCGGCTGATCCCCGGCGAGGACCGGCTCGTCGGGCAGGGCGTGAGCTACTGCGCGACGTGCGACGGGCCCCTATTCCGCGGCGCGGACGTCGTCGCCGTCGGCCACTCCGAGGAGGCCCGCGAGGACGTCGGCGCTCTCCTCCAAATGGGCTGCCGCGTCCACTGGGTCCCCGGGAAAGCCCTGGAAGGGCCGGAGGCCGAGGCCGCGGCGGCCCTGGCGGCGCGCGGGGCCGCCGTCCACGGCGCGGCCCGCGTCGCCGAGATCGTCGGCGCCGACCGCGTGGAGAAGGTCCGGCTAGAGGAGGGGGGACGCGTCGAAGAGCTGGCCGCGGCGGCCGTTTTCGTCTTCCGCGACATCCCGGCGGCGCCGCTCCTCGGCCGCGCCGGCCTCGCCCTCGACCACAAGCAGTGCGTCGCCGTCGACCGCTTCCAGCGGACGAACCTCCCCGGCGTGTTCGCGGCAGGGGACGTCACCTGCGGCGGCCTGCAGGTCGTGGCGGCCGCGGGCGAGGGCTGCGTCGCGGCGCTCCAGGCCCTCGCGTCCCTCAGGGCTTAGCGGGGAGAGGGGAGAAGGCCGGGCAGGCGTCAGGCGCCGGAGCCGTTCTTCGCCGGCCGCCGCCGGAGCCGGAAAACGATCTTGCGGCTCTTGGAGATCGTGACCAGGCCGCCGACGGGCACGGCCATGAGGTTGCGCCGGATGTTGTGGCCGAAGTTCGAGACGACCAGGATCGGCAGAGGGAAGCCCTGCTTCCGCCGCTCGCGGATGACGTCGCCGAGGTAGGTCAGGACGAACCTCAGCGCCTCCTGCTGCTGGCGGCGGGCGTGCGAGTTCTTGTTCGTCGGGCTGAGCGAGCCGACGACGATGCCCTTGATCCCCTTGAAGACGTTATGCCGCCTCAGGGCCGCGAGCAGGCGGTGGAGGTCCTCGACGTCGACCTGGATGTCCTCGATGAAGAGGACGTGACGCCGCCAGCTGATGCGGGGCGGCTTCTTGCGGTTGAGGAAGTTGACGAACGTCGAGAGGTTGCCGCCGATGGGGATGCCGGACAGCCGGCGCGGCGGAGGCGGCGTCAGCCATGCCTGGCCCTGGTACTGGATCTCCTCACCCGACATCAGGGCGAGGATCTTCCCGATGTTGCCACGGCTGATCCTGAGGGAGGGGAAATAGATGGCCGGGACGCGGCAAACGTGGTAGATCTCGTTCAGGAGGAAGGTGAAGTCGGAGAAGCCGATGAAGAGGGGGCGGCGCTCCCGGACGACGCGGAAGTCCTTCTTGTCGAGCCGGCGCAGGATGTCCTCGGCCCCGGTCCCGCCGGCCACCGAGATGATGAGCTCGAGCTCCCGGATGACGCGCTTGAAGACCTCCGCCCGGGCCTCGGCGGGCGCCGTGACATGGTCGATCTCCTCGTCGCTCGAGAAGAGGTGAGGACTGAAGTAGATGTCCTTGGCGCCGAGGGCGCGGCGGAGGGTGTTCGCCGTCTTCCTCAGCCGGGCCTTCTCCGAGCGAGGCAGGCAGGTCGAAGGGGCGATAAAACCGATCTTTTCGAAGCTCATGTCGGCGCCTGGCCAGAATGCTCAATAGACTACCAAAAACGGCCCCGTCTTTCAAGGACGCGGGCCGGCGGAGAATGTCTCACCTGGGGCTGGATTTGTCCGCAAATAGCTAATAAATAATGGCTTACTAGAGTCTGGCCGCCTCCGGCGGGGGCTCGGATCCGGCGACGGGCTGGAAGGGCGCGCCGGCAGGCTCGGCGGCGGTCCGGGGAGGGTTCCTCTGGCTGGACGCATCCGGCCAGACCTGCATATCTTCAGAAATATCAATAGGATAACACTGCCATGCCGCCCCGGACGGCTCAGAATGACTTGAGCTTCTGGCCGGGCACGGAGAGCTGGATGGCCTTGAGAGCCTTGAGCTCGATCTGACGGATCCGCTCGCGGGTCAGGTTGAAATACTGGCCGACCTCTTCGAGCGTGTACTCCCGCCCGTCCCCCAGGCCGTACCTCATCCGCAGGACCATCGTTTCGCGCTCGGGCAGGGTCCGCAGCGCGGCCTCGATCTGCTCGCGGAGGTTGATGTGGATGACGGTGTCCGGAGGGGAGGGGAAGGACTTGTCCTCGAGCAGGTCGCCCAGGGCGCCCTCCCCGTTCTCGCCGAGGGGCGTCTCGATGGAGACCGGGTCCTGGGAGCTGTAGAGCATCTCGAGGACCTTGTTCACAGGCAGGTTCATCCTGACGGCCAGGTCCTCCGGGCTCGGTACCCGGCCCGTCTCCTGGACGGACGTCTGGGAGATCTTTTTCAGCCGGTGGATGGTCTCGGTCAGGTGGACGGGGATGCGAATGGTGCGGCCCTGGTCGGCGATGGCCCGGGTGATGG
>JBBISK010000149.1:0-6455 GCA_037441295.1 Candidatus Aminicenantota bacterium
AACTTCCCCCTCCTCGGCGCCTTCGGCGTCGGCCTGGTCGCCTCCCTTTGGGCTTATAAGGGGTGGGAGGCGGCGACCTACAGCGCCGGCGAGGTCAAGAACCCGAAGCGGAACCTGCCGCTGGGCATCCTCATCGGCACGATCTCCGTGATCGTCCTTTACATCCTGGCCAACCTGGCCTACCTCTACATCCTGCCGGTCGGCAAGATCGCCGCGTCCGAAGGCCGGGTCGCCCTCGACGTCATGCAGATCATCAGCGGCCCTTGGGGCGCCTCGCTCATCACCTTCCTCATCCTGTTCTCGATCCTCGGCGCGGCCAACCAGAACATGCTGACGTCGCCCCGCGTCTACTTCGCCATGTCCCGCGACGGCCTGTTCTTCAAGAAGATCGCCGAGTGCCACCCCAAGTTCCTCACCCCGCACATCTCGATCATCGCCATCACCATCTGGGCCATCCTCCTGACCCTGACCGGAACCTTCAACCAGCTCTTCACCTACGTCATCTTCGGCGAGTGGATCTTCTTCGGCATGACCGTGGCTTCGGTCATCGTCCTGCGAAAGAAGAGGCCCGACCTCGAGCGGCCCTACAAGACCTGGGGATACCCGGTGACGCCGGTCATCTTCGTCCTGGCGGCGATCTATGTCGCCATCAGCGCCCTCATCGGCCAGTTCAAGAACGCCATGGGCGGGCTCCTCATCATCGTTATCGGCATCCCGGCCTATTTCTTCTGGAGGACCAAGCGCCGGGGGATCAAGCTGTCCATGGTCGGGATCGGCCTCCTTCTCGCGGCGGCCTTCGCCCGTTATTTCCTGCTCGCGGCCTCGGGCGGCTTCGCCCGTGGGATGGCCTACGGCGTCGGCGCGGTCGGCGTCGTCACGATCCTCGCCGGCCTGGCCATGGCCTCCGGGGAGAAGAAGGCCCGGACGGAGGGCCCCGCGAAGTAGGGCATGAACTACTTCGTCCTGGGCGCGACATACATCATCCGGCTCGACGCCGGCGAGAAGGTCCTCGAATCGTTGCGCTCGCTCTGCGAGCAGGACGAGATCGGCGCCGGCGTCTTCCACGGCCTCGGGGCGGTGGGGGAGGCCGAGCTCGGCTGGTTCGATGCTGGGACCAAGGACTACCAGACCCTCCGCATCGAGGAGCCGTGCGAGATCGTCTCTCTCCACGGCAACGTCTCCCGCCTCGACGGGAAGCCCTTCCTCCACTGCCACATCGCCCTGGCCGACCGGACCTTCGGCGTCCGCGGCGGGCACCTCAGGGAAGCGATCGTGTCGGCGACCTGCGAAGTTGTGCTGACGCGCTACTTCGAGGAGTTCCCGCGGCGGAAGGACGGGCCGACCGGCCTCTATCTTCTGGACCTGAAGCAGGACGGGGACTGACCCGGGAACGACCGCGAGGAGGAGTGCCGGGCCCAGGCCGGACGCCGGCGGTCCGTCGCGAGCCTGAACAGGGACCGGGCCATTTCGGCGAGTTGCCCGCAGCTCCGGATGCGGACCAGGCCGAGGACGTAGATGCCGCTCCGGATCCGGCCGCTCATCCCGCCGCTTCCACCTTCCGGCCGTCCCTGACGACGAGCCGGCCGTTCTTGATGACCTGACGGATGGGGTTTGAGCCCGGGCGGTAGGCGAGGGAGACGTAATCGGTGGCGTCGAGGAGGAGAACGTCCATCTTCTTCCCGGGCTCGAGCGTCCCGACCTCCCGGTGCCGGTCGACGGCGTAGGCCCCGTTCCCGGTGCAGGCGTTGACGGCCTCCTCGACGCTCAGCCCGAGGGTGAAGACGCCGAGCTGGAGGACGAAGAGCATCGAGGAGATGTGGGAGCTCCCGGGGTTGAAGTCCGAGGCCAGGGCGACGGCGGCGCCGGCCTCGATGAGCCGGCGGGCGGGGGCTCTTTTCGCGAGCATGAGGAAGAACGGCACGCCGGGCAGGCACACGGCCGCGGTCCCGGAGGCGGCCAACGCGGCGATCCCCCGGTCATCGACGCTGATAAGGTGCTCCGCCGAGACGGCCCCCAGCCGGGCCGCGAGCTCCGCCCCGCCCGCGGTTGCGAACTCCTCGGCGTGGACCTTGAGCTTGAACCCGGCCTCGCGGGCCGCCCTGGCCAGGGCCTCCGTCTCCTCGAGCGAGAAGTAGCCCGGCTCGCAGAAAACGTCGAAGAATTCCGCCAGGCCCCGTCTCCGGACCTCGGGGATGAGAGTCTTGACGAGGAGGTCGACGTAGGCTCCCCGCCGGTCCTGGTACTCCGGCGGGACTTCGTGGGCGCCCATAAAGGTGGGAACGACATCGACCGGGTGGAGCGGCCCGAGCTCCCTCAGGACCTCGAGCTGCTTGAGCTCGCTCTCGAGGTCGAGCCCGTAGCCGCTCTTGGCCTCGACGGTCGTCGTGCCCGTGAGGAGCATCTCGTCGAGCCGGCGGAGGCAGAGCGAGAGGAGCTCCTCGCGGCTCGCCGCCCGCGTCGCCCGGACCGTGGTCAAGATGCCCATGCCCTCGGCCGCCAGCTGCTGATAGGTCCAGCCGCGGAGGCGGAGGCCGAACTCGCGCTGGCGGTCGCCGGCGAAGGGGAGGTGGGTGTGGGCGTCGACGAAGCCGGGTGTCGCGACCAAGCCGCCGCCGTCGACCCGCACCGCGCCGGCCGCGACGGCGACCTCCGCGCGAAAGTCCCTCTCCGTGCCGGCGAAGACGATGCGGCCGCGGTCCGAGGCGAGCCAGCCGTTCTCGACGACGCCGACGTCGCGGAGGGCCTCACCGCGCTTCGGCAGGGGCCCCCGGCAGGTCACGAGCTGGCGGCAGCCCGCGACGACGCAATCAGCCGATCTCATGAGGCGTTTTTCTCATCGACGAGTGCTTGGTCCTCCGGATGAAGGACGGCGTCTCGTAAGACTCCCACTGCTTGTCGCTCGGGCCCGGCTCCCAGGACGGGGCCCCGCCCTTAGAATCGAAGACGTAGGCCGGTGTGTCCTGCCGGACGGGGAAGGGGGGCGGGGTCTTGCGCCCCGGCGTCCGGACTTCGGGCTCGGCGGCCTCGAACGTCTTGGGCTGGACGTCCTCGAAGCCGGTGGCGATGACCGTCACCTTGACCGTGTCCTTCATGGCTTCGTCGATGACGGTGCCGAAGATGATGTTGGCGTCGGGGTCGGCCAGGCTGTGGATGAGCTGCGAGGCCTTGGAGACCTCGTGGAGGGTCATGTCGCGGCCGCCGGTGATGTTGATGAGGACGCCGTGCGCGCCCTCGATGGAGGTGTCGATGAGGAGCGGGCTGGAGATGGCCTTCTGGGCGGCGTCCACGGCCCGGTTTTCGCCCGAGGCGAGGCCGGTGCCCATGAAGGCGACGCCCATGCCCTTCATGACCGACTTGACGTCGGCGAAATCGAGGTTGATCAGCCCGGGCTTGGTGATGAGGTCCGAGATGCCCTGGGCGGCCTGGCGGAGGATGTCGTCGGCCATGCGGAAGGCGTCCTGGACGGAGGTGTTGAGGTTGACCGTCTGCAGGAGCCGCTCATTGGGGATGGCGATGACCGTGTCCACGGCCGCCTTGAGCTCCCGGAGGCCGTCCTCGGCCTGCTTGGCCCGGACCCGGCCCTCGAAGCCGAACGGAAGGGTGACGATGGCGATGACAAGGATGTCCATCTCGGCGGCCAGGTTGGCGATGATCGGCGTCGAGCCCGTGCCCGTGCCGCCTCCCAGCCCGGCCGTGAGGAAGATCATGTCCGCGCCCTGGAGGAGCTCGATGATCCGCTCGGTGTCCTCCATGGCCGCCTGCTTGCCGACCTCGGGCCGGCCGCCGGAGCCGAGGCCCTTGGTCAGCTGGTGGCCGATCTGGACCTTGAGCCGGGCCCGGTTGCTGTTGAGGGCCTGGAGGTCGGTGTTGACGACGATGAACTCCACGCCTTGGACGCCGTGGTCGATCATACGGTTGACGGCGTTGCCGCCGCCTCCGCCGAGCCCGATGACCTTGATCTTGGCCCCGACGGAATCCTCGACGAGGTGGAACTTCAGCCGGCTTGAATCTTCGCTCATGATGGCCTCCTTATCCTTCCCCGAACCAATCTTTGAATCTGGTCCAGGCGCTTTTCTTCCGGTCCCTGGACAGACCGCGGTCCTGCCAGGCGTGGAATCCGTAGAGGGTCAGCCCGACGGCGGTCGCGAAATCCGGCGTCGAGACGCGGTCGACCAGGCCGCCGACGCCGCCGGGGTCGCCCCGGCGCACGGGGAGGTCGAAGATCTCCTCGGCGACCTCCTCCAGGCCCTCGAGGAGGGCCGTGCCGCCGGTCAGCACGATGCCGGAGTTGAGGGACTTGTCGTAGCCCATCCGCTTGATGTCGGAGTCGACGAGCCGGAAGATCTCCTCGGCCCGCGGCTGGATGATGTCGGCCAGGAGCTGGCGCGACAGGACCCGCGGCTTGCGGCCCTTGCCGACCGAGGGGACCTCGATCGTCTCCTGCTCCTCGACGAGCGGCCCGGCGACGCAGCCGTACTTCTTTTTGATCCGCTCGGCCTCGGGGATGGGCGTCCGCAGGCCGACGGCGATGTCGTTGGTGAAGTTGTCGCCGCCGATGGGGATGGTCGCAGTGTACCACAGGCTGCCCCGCTCGAAGATGGCGATCTCGGTCGTCCCGGCGCCGATGTCGATCTGGCCGACGCCGAGCTCGCGCTCGTCGCCGGTCAGGACGGCGAAGGACGTGGCGATCTGGTTGAGGACGATCTCCTCGATGCCGAGGCCGGCCTTCTCGATGCAGTTCTTGAGGTTCTGGATGGAGGTCAGGGCGGCGGTGATGATATGGACGTTGACCTCGAGCTTGATGCCGCTCATGCCGGCCGGGTCCTTGATGCCGTCCTGGTCGTCGACGATGAACTCCTGGGGAATGATGTGGATGATCTCCCGGTCGGGCGGGATGGGGATGGCCTTGGATTGGTCGACCACCCGCTTGACGTCCTCACGGCTGATCTCCCGGTTCTTGCCGGAGACGGCGACGACGCCCCGGCTGTTGAAGCTCTTGATGTGGGCGCCGGAGATGCCGAAGAAGGCCGAGCCGATCTCGACCCCGGCCATGAGCTCCGCTTCCTCCTGGGCCTTCTTGATGGCCGAAGTCGTGGCGTCGAGGTCGACGACGACGCCCTTGCGGAGGCCGTGGGAGTCGGCCGTGCCGATGCCGATGATCTCGACCTTGCGCTCTTCGGTGATCTCGCCGATCGTGGCGACGACCTTCTTCGTGCCGATGTCGAACCCGGTGATGTAGGTGCTCTTGGCCATTATTCGGACTCCTTTGGGGGCTTGGGGACGGCCGGAGCCGCGCCGGCCTCGGGCGCCTGCGACTCGACGACGATGCGGTCGTCCAGCCGGAGGTCGGCGTAGGCGAGGGGCCCGAAGCGGGACTCGAGGAAGGCCCGGCAGGCGGCGAAACGGTCGAGCCGGCCGCGGACGGCGCCGGCGGCGACGATGATGCGGACCGGGTCGTCGCGGAACTCGAGGGTCAGCCGGCCGTCGTCCGAGCACTCGAGGACGCCGAGACGCTCCCGCTCCGCGGCCGTCAGGGCCTCGAGGCATGCCCTCGCCGTCCGCCACTTATCCCAGAAGTTCTCGCGGAAGCCGCCCTCGTCCCGGACGACGGGGTAGCCGGGCCACGACCCGGCCGCCGTCCGCTCGAGCGCCGTCGCCTCGGCGTCGACCAGGGCCAGACCCTCCTTCTCGAGCAGGGCGAACGGCCGCCGCTCCTCGATCTCGATACGGAGAGTCGCTGGCAGGACCTTCCGGATGCGCGCGTCCCTGACCCACGGGCAGGTCTCGAGCTGGCGCTGGAGGAGCGGCAGGTCGCAGAGGAGGATGTTGCCGATCGGCCGGTTCGCGAGGAAGGCCTTGAGGGTTGCCCGGACGGAGTCGCGGCCGCCCGAGAGCTCGATACGGCGGACGGTCAGCTCGTCCCATGAGACGAGGAAGAGCCAGGCCCGGCCGACGCCGAAAAAGAGGGCCGCAGCGAGTGCGGTCAGGGCCACGACGTGGCCGGCCCGCAGGACGCGCCTCTTGCGGCCGGCCTTGACGCCCGTCGCGCCGCGCCCGCGCTGGAAGACGAGGGCCGGGTCGGGCGGGGCCGTCTTCGTCAGCAGCGGGCCGTGCTCGAGATAGGTGGCCATGTTACTTCGCGGCCTCCAGCCGGGCGATGATGTCCGGGATGATGCGGTTGACGTTTCCGGCCCCGAGGACGATGAGGAGGTCATTCGGGGCGGCGATCTTCTCGAGGAGGGCGGGAACCCGCTTGAGGTCGGGCTCGAAGCAGACGTGCTTGTGGCCGAACTGGCGGATCTCGTCAAAGAGGGCCTGGCCCGAGGCGCCCGGGATGGGGTCCTCGCCGGCCGGATAGATCTCGGTCACGACCAGCACGTCGGCCTGGTTGAACGAGGTGGCGAACTGCGCCATGAGCTTCGACAGCCGCGTGTAGCGGTGGGGCTGGAAGACGG
>JBBISK010000150.1:0-6453 GCA_037441295.1 Candidatus Aminicenantota bacterium
TTTCGCGGGCCAGGTCCTGGGACAGGTCCAGGGGAAAGCCGAACGTGTCATAGAGCCTGAAGATCGTTTCCCCGGGGAGGACGCGCCCCCCGCCGTCGGTCGTCTCGCGGGCGGCCTGGTCGAAATAGCGCAGGCCGGAAACCAGGGTGTGGGCGAAGCGCTCCTCCTCGGACAGGCAGACCTTGGAGACGTACTCGATCGAGGCCAGCAGCTCGGGGTAGGCGCCCTTCATGAGGTCGGCGACGCGGCCGACGAGCTCGAAGAGGAACGGCCGGTCGATGCCGAGGAGGTTGCCCTGGCGGTAGGCCCGGCGGATGAGCCGGCGCAGGACGTAGCCGCGGCCGGCGTTCGCCGGCGTCACGCCGTCGCCGACGAGGAAGGCCACGGCCCGGAGGTGATCGGCGATGACGCGGACCGAGACGTCGCCCTCGTCGCCCGAGGGATACTCCCTCTGGGCGAGGGAGGTCACGGCCTCGATCAGGGGGGTGAAGAGGTCCGTGTCGAAGTTGCTCCGCTTCCCCTGAAGGACGGCGGCCATCCGCTCGAGCCCCATGCCCGTGTCGATCGAGGGGGCCGGGAGCGGTCGCAGGGCGCCGGCCTCGTCGCGGTCGAACTCCATGAAGACGAGGTTCCAGAGCTCGAGGAAGCGGTCGCTGCCGGCCTCGATGAGGGCTTCGGGACGGCCGGGCTCGACGTCCGCGCCGAGGTCGTAGTGAAGCTCCGAGCACGGCCCGCAGGGGCCGGTCTCGCCCATGGCCCAGAAGTTGTCCTTCTTGCCGAAGCGGAAGATCCGGTCGGCCGGGACGCCGACCTCGTCGGCCCAGAGGCGGTAGGCCTGGTCGTCCTCGAGGTAGACCGTCGCGTAGAGCCGGTCCGCCGGCAGGCCGAAAACGCCGGTGACGAGCTCCCAGGCGAAGCCGATGGCCTCGCGCTTGAAATAGTCGCCGAAGGAGAAGTTGCCGAGCATCTCGAAGAAGGTGTGGTGCTTGGCCGTCCGGCCGACGGTTTCGAGGTCGTTGTGCTTGCCGCTGACCCGCATGCACTTCTGGCAGGTCGTGGCCCGTCTGTAGCTCCGCTTCTCGAGGCCGAGGAAGACGTTCTTGAACTGGTTCATCCCGGCGTTCGTGAACAGGATGGTCGGGTCGTCCTTGGGCAGGAGCGGTGAGCTCGGCACGATCTTGTGGCCGCGCGCCGCGAAGAACCGGAGGAAGGATTCGCGGATCTCGGGCGATCTCATTTGGGCTCTTCTTCGGGACCCCCCTCGACCCGCTCGACCTTGCCCATGCCCTTCTCCATCTGCTCCGTGGCGATGTCGAGGGTGGACTGGATGCCCATGACGCGCAACTTGAAATTGTCCGGGTTGGACGAGTATTTCATGCCCTGCTCGAAGGAGATATAGCCGTCGCGGTAGAGCTGGTAGATGGACTGGTCGAACGTCTGCATCGCCGGCGGAGATGGCGTCCTTGATCATGGTCGTCTTGTCCTTGTCCGCGACGCATTCCTGGAGATAGGGTGTCGTGATCATGACCTCGACGGCCGGCACCCGGCCCTGACCGTCCATGCGCGGGATAAGGCGCATGGAGATGATGGCCTTGAGGATCGAGGCCAGCTGGAGCCGGATCTGCCGCTGGTGGTGGGGGGCGAAAACGGAGGTGATGCGGTTGATGCTCTCCGGGGCGTCCAGGGTGTGGAGGGTGCTCAGGACGAGGTGGCCGGTCTCGGCCGCGAGGAGGGCCGTCTCGACGGTCTCGAGGTCGCGCATCTCGCCGACGAGGATGATGTCCGGGTCCTCGCGCAGGCAGGCCCGCAGGCCGCGCGAGAAGCTCGTCACATCCATGCCGACCTCACGCTGGCTGATGGTGCTCTTCTTGTCCTTGTGGAGGTACTCGATGGGGTCCTCGATGGTGATGATGTTCTCCCGGCGGAAGGTGTTGATGTACTCGATCATGGCCGCCAGGGTCGTCGTCTTGCCGCTGCCCGTCGTCCCGGTCACGAGGACGAGGCCGCGCTGGTAGAAGGCGACCTTCTCCAGGACCTCGGGGAGGAGGAGCTGACGGATCGTCTTGACCTCGAGCGGGATGATGCGCAGGGCGATGGCCAGCGAGCCGCGCTGGTAGTAGATGCTGCCGCGGAAGCGGCCGAAGCCGGGCAGGCTGTAGGCGAGGTCGATGTCGAGGTCCTCGCGGAGCCGCTTGCGCTGGAAGTCCGTCATCATCTGGTTCGAGAGCTCCTCGCAGTCGGCCGTCGTCAGGCGGGGGAATCCGGTCAGAGGGGTGAGCGTCCCGTGGACCCTGATCATGGGGTGGTTGCCCGCTTTGAAGTGCAGGTCCGAGGCGTCCCGCTCGATGGCGATTTTCAGGAATTCATCAATGACCATGCCGATGTCCTCCCTTGGTTTCAGTCGACGAAGGTGAACCAGCCGAAGGTGTCCTCGCGCTTCCCGTTGATGTAGGCGAAGAACGCTTCCTGGAGCTTCTTCGTCACCGGCCCCCGCTTGCCGCTGCCGATGGCGATCTTGTCGATCGACCGGATCGGGGTGATCTCGGCCGCCGACCCGGTGAAGAAGACCTCGTCCGCGATGTAGAGCATCTCCCGTGGGATGGTGTCCTCGATGACGCGGACGCCCATCTCGCCGAGGAGGGTCATGGCGGAGGCCCGGGTGATGCCGGGCAGGACCGACGATGACAGGGGCGGGGTGTAGACGGCCCCGTCGCGGACGAGGAAGAGATTCTCGCCGCTGCCCTCGCTGATGTGGCCGCGGATGTTCAGGGCGATTCCCTCGGCGTAGCCGTCGAGCAGGGCCTCCATCTTGATGAGCTGGGAGTTCATGTAGTTCGCCCCCGACTTGGCCAGGGCCGGGAAGGTGTTCGGGGCCATGCGCCACCACGACGAGATGCAGACGTCCACCCCGCTCTCCAGGGCCTCAGGCCCCAGGTACTGGCCCCACTCCCAAACGAGGATAGCGCAGTCGACGGGATTCGGGAAGGGGTCGACGCCGAGGGTTTTGTAGCCCCGGTAGACGATGGGCCGGACGTAGCACGACTTGAGGCCGTTGGCCTTGATCGTCTCGACCACGGCGCGGTTGAACTGCTCCTGGGTGTAGGGGACCTCGATGCGGTAGATCTTGCAGGAGTTGTAAAGCCGCCGGGTATGGTCCGCCAGGCGGAAGACGCCGGTGCCGCGGGCCGTCTCGTAGGCCCGCAGGCCCTCGAAGATGGAGCTCCCGTAGTGGACGACATGGGAGGCGAGGTGGATCTTGGCGTCCTTCCAGGGCACGAGGCGGCCGTTCATCCACACGAAGCCGTTCTCGGCGAATGGGCTCATCGGCGACTCCTTCGCTCGCTCCGTCCCGAGGTTCCCGCCGGGGCGGCATGCTTCGCCCCGTTCGAGGGCTCATCGTATATCAAGCCGGGAGCCGAAGTCAAACCGGGCCTCCCGCCGCGGGCCTAGACGGTCTCGCCGCAGTGCGGACAGAGCCGGGACTTGGGGGGCAGCGGGCGGCGGCAGTTCCAGCACTGGCCGGAGGCCGTCTGCTCCCGGGCCTTGATCCGCAGCCGGATGTCGTCGATCTCCGCCGTCCGGGGGACCTTCCCCTTGTAGAGGGAGAGGTCGCGGGTGATCTCGGACGCGCTCTGATAGCGGTCCTCGACCTTGGGCGCCAGGGCCTTCATGATGATGGCGTCGATCTCCTTGGGGACCTTGCTGTTTCGGATCCGCGGCGGGGTGATCTTGCCCTGCTGGGCCTTCTCCAGGATCTTGAACGGGTCGGGGTCGAAGATCGGCGGCCGGCCGATGATCATCTCGTAAAAGATGCAGCCGATCGAATAGATGTCAGAGGCATAGCTGGCCTTCCCCAGGAACTGCTCCGGGGCCATGTACGGCGGGGAGCCGATGCGTGTCGAGGCGTAGGGCACGGTGTTGAGCCAGGCCGAGGTCCCGAAATCGGTGATCTTGGCCGTGCCGTCCTCGGAGACGATGATGTTCGAGGGCCTGAGATCCCGGTGGATGATCTTGTTCTTGTGGGCGTGGTCGATGCCGAAGGCAATCTGCTTGATGTAGTCCAGGGCCTGCTCGCAGCCGAGGACCCGCTCCTTCTCGAGGATCTTCTCCAGGGTCGGCCCCTTGATGTACTCCATGACCATGAAGAAGACGTTCTTCTCCTTTTCGGCGGCCAGCATCCGGACGATGTTCGGATGGTTGAGGGCCGCTTGGAGCCGCGGCTCCTTGAGGAGCTTGTAGAGCTCCGCCGACTGCTTGTGGGGGACCTTGATGGCGACCTTGATGTCGAGCCAGGTGTCCTTGGCCAGGTAGACGGAGCCGAACCCGCCGCTGCCGAGCGAGCGCAGGATCTCGTACTTCCCGACCTTCTGTCCCTGGAGGAACATGTCACCCGTCCCAGGCGTGGGCGATGACGGCCACGGCGGCCAGAGCGGCCGTCTCGCTTTTCAGGATCCGGCGGCCGAGGCTCGCCGCCTGGAAGCCGGCCGCCCGCAGGTCCCGCTCCTCACCGTCCGTCCATCCGCCCGTCGGTCCGATGGCCACGACCGCGGCGGCCGGAGGGTGGGCCCCGCCGTCGTCGCGGGCGGAGAGGATGTCGCGGAGGGGGGTTCCGCCTCGCTCGCTGAGGAAGATCCGCCGGCCGTCTCCCGGGGCGGACAGCCAGTCCTTCAGCCGGCGGGGCGGCTCTACGGCTGGGACCCTGGTCCCCTTGGACTGCTTGGTCGCCTCCCGGGCGATGCGGACCCATCGATCGGCCTTGCGGTCCGGCTTCTCCGCGGGCATCCGGAGCGAGCGGGCCGTCTCGAGGGGGACGAACCCGGCGATGCCGATCTCGGCAGACTTCTCCAGGATGAACTCCATCTTTTTAGCCGGAATGAGGGCCTGGGCCAGGACGAGCCGCAATCCGGCCGCCTCGGGCTCGTCCCGCTCGACGACGGTCAGGGCGGTCCTGTCCCGGCCCACCGATTCGACCTTGGCCAGGACCCGACGGCCCTCCCCGTCGAAGAGCCTGACCATCTCCCCTGCCCGGACCCTGGCCGACCTGGCCAGGTGGCGGTGTTCGTCGCCCTCGAGGAGGATGCGGGCGGCATCCTCGTCGAGGCGCGGCACGTAGAACTGGCTCGCGGTCAATGCGGTCTCTCGGACGGCTCGAACAGCCCCTTCAGCTTCTGGAGGACGCTCTTGTCGACGGCGTCGATCGCCTCCCCCCTGTGCTCGGCCAGCTTGGAGAGGAGCGCCTTCTCATCCTTGGACAGATTCGACGGCGTACGGACTTGGACCGTGACGTAGAGGTCCCCTTTGCGGCGACCGGACATGTCCGGCATGCCGTGCCCCCTGAGCTTGAAGCTCTCGCCCGACTGGGTCCCGGGCGGGACCTTGAGGACCTCGCTCCCCTCGAGCGTCGGGACCTCGATCCGGGCCCCGAGCGCGGCCTGGGAGAATGAGATCTCGATCCGGCAGGAGAGGTCGTCGCCGTCGCGCTCGAAGAAGGGGTGCGGCCGGACCCTGGTCACGATGAAGAGGTCCCCGGCCGGCATGCCCTCGTCCCCCGCCTCCCCCTCCCCAACGAGCCTGAGCCGGGCCCCGTCGCCGACGCCGGCCGGGATGCGGACGCGCAGGGTGCGCTTCTCCTTGACGCGGCCCTTGCCTTCGCAGGATGGGCAGTGCTCCGCGATGACCTCGCCCCGGCCCTGGCACTTCGGACAGGTCCTGGCCACGGTGAAGAAGCCTTGCTGGTAGCGGACCTGGCCCTTGCCGCCGCAGGACGGGCAGGCCGAGGGCCTCGTCCCGGGCTTGCTTTTCGAGCCGTGGCAGTCCGGGCAGGCCTCGGCCCGGTTGAGCTTGATCTCCTTCTCGGCGCCGGCGGCGGCCTCCTCCAGGCTGACGTCGACCTCGAGGGCCAGGTCGCGGCCCCTCTGGCGGCCCCGGCCCGACGGCCGCTCCCTCGCGCCAAAGAAGTCCCCGAAGCTGAAGCCGAAGAAGTTCCCCAGGATGTCCTCGAAATCCTCGAAGACGGAGGAGTCGAATCCCGAGAAGCCCTGGAAGCCTTCCCCCCGCAAGCCGTCCTGGCCGAATCGGTCGTAGACGCCGCGCTTCTGGGGGTCGATGAGGACGCTGTAGGCCTCGGCCGCCTCCTTGAACCGCTCCTCCGAGTCCTTGTCCCCGGGATTGCGGTCCGGATGGTGCTTCAAGGCCATCTGGCGGTAGGCCTTCTTGATCTCCTCGGCCGGGGCGTTGCGGTGGACGCCGAGGACGTCGTAGTAGTCCTTCCTAGCCATGCGGATGCGCCCCCGGGGACTCCGCCTTCTGCCTCTCGATGAGGGCCTCGAGCTCGCCCGGCATGAGCCCCGAGGAGGGCCGGACCTCGATCTTCTGCTGGAGGCCGGTCGCCGCGTCCCGCGCCGAGACCTTGACCAGCCCGTCGGCGTCGACCTCGAACGTGACGTCGATCTG
>JBBISK010000151.1:0-5614 GCA_037441295.1 Candidatus Aminicenantota bacterium
GCCAAGTCGGCCGACGGGATCCACTGCCTCGGCGCCCTCATCCGCGGCGACACGCCGCACTTCGACTACCTCAGCGCCGAGGTGACCAAGGGCCTGGCCCAGATCGCCATGGAGGAAGGCGTGCCCGTGGCCTTCGGTATCCTGACCGTGGACACCGTCGAGCAGGGGATCGAGCGGGCCGGGACCAAGGCCGGCAACAAGGGCTACGACGCCGCCTTCTCCCTGGTCGAGACGCTGAACCTGATCAAGGAGTCGGGGCTCCGCTGACCGAGTCCTGGAGCGCTCGCCATGGGACCACGCCGGAAAGCGCGGGAGTGCGCGCTTCAGATCCTTTTCCAGGTCGAGTTCAACCCGGCCGATCCGCCGACGCTCGCCCGGCTCTACTGGGAGGGGCAGAAGGTCTCCGCCGAGGTCCGGGAGTACGCCGGCTGGCTCGTCGAGACGACTCTCGCCCGGCGCGCGGACATCGATGCGGCCATCCAGGCGGCCTCGGAGAACTGGCGGCTGGCCCGGATGGGCGTCGTCGACCGGAACATCCTGCGGATCGCCGTGTGCGAGATGCTCTACGAGCCGGCCCTGGCCCCGGCCATCGTCATCAACGAGGCCATCGAGATCGCCAAGCGCTACAGCGGCCAGGAGTCGGCGACGTTCGTCAACGGCATCCTCGACGCCGTCCGCAAGCGCCGGGAGCCGGCCGGCCCGGCCCAGGAAGGACATCATGAGCAAGACAGACGACACCCGGGGAAAAGGACCCGAACCCCCGCCGCCCGACGAGCGGGAAACTGACCAGGACCTGGCCCGCCGGGAAAAGTACCGCCGGCTCGCCGAGAGCGGCACGGACCTCTTCCCGTACCGGACGAGCCCGACCCATTCCGTCCAGGGCATCGTCGCCGAGTTCAGCGCGCTCGCCAAGGAGGAGCTCGAGGAGCGCAAGCCCGCCGCCGAGGTCGCGGGCCGCGTCCTGTCCATCCGCAAGATGGGCCGGGCAACCTTCTTCCACATCTCCGACGGCCGGGCCCGGCTCCAGGTCTACATCCGCGAGGACGTGGCCGGGGCCCGGGCCTACGAGCTCTTCGGGCTCCTCGACATCGGCGACGTCGTCTCGGTCCGCGGCACGCTCTTCAAGACCCGGACGGGGGAGCTGACCGTCCTCTGCGCCTCCTTCACCTTCCTGGCCAAGTCCCTCCACCCGCTGCCGGAGAAGTGGCACGGCCTTCAGGACGTCGAGCTCCGCTACCGGCGCCGCTACCTCGACCTCATCATGAGCCCCGAGGTCGGCGAGGTCTTCCGCCTCCGGAGCGCCATCGTCGCCCACATCCGCCGCTTCTTCGACGGCCGCGGCTACGTTGAGGTCGAGACGCCGATGATGCACGCCATCCCAGGCGGCGCTCTGGCCCGGCCCTTCAAGACGTTCCACAACGCCCTGGGCATGGACCTCTACCTCCGCATCGCCCCCGAGCTCTACCTCAAGCGCCTCGTCGTCGGCGGGCTCGACAAGGTCTACGAGATCAACCGGAGCTTCCGGAACGAGGGCATCGACGCCCAGCACAACCCGGAATTCACCATGCTCGAGTTCTACGAGGCCTACAAGGATTACTACGACATGATGGACCTGACCGAGGAGCTCCTGACGGGGATGGTCGGCGCCCTCTTCGGCCGCGAGGAGGTCCCGTTCGGCGAGCACACGATCTCGTTCAAGCGGCCCTACCGGCGCCTGAAATTCCTCGACGCCTGCGTCTCCCACAGCGGCCTCGCCCCGAGCCGGTTCGACGACCGGAAGGGATTGGCCGAGTTCGCCGCGACCCTGGCCCCGGAGAAGGCGCCCCTGACCTACGCCAAGGCCCTCGACGTCATCTTCGACCGCTTCGTCAAGGACAAGATCGTCCAGCCGACCTTCATCACCAACCCGCCCAAGGAGATCTCGCCGCTGGCCAAGGCCTCCCGCGACAACCCCGAGGAGGCCGAGCGGTTCGAGCTGCTCGCCTGCGGCATGGAGATCGCCAACGCCTTCTCGGAGCTGACCGACCCGGCCGAGCAGCGGGCCCGCTTCGAGGAGCAGGCCGAGGCCCGGCGGAAGGGCGACGAGGAGTCCCACGTCGTGGACATGGATTACGTCGAGGCCCTCGAGTTCGGCCTGCCGCCGACGGGAGGGGAGGGGATCGGCATCGACCGGCTGACGATGATCCTGGCCGACCGGAAGTCCATCCGCGAGGTCATCCTCTTCCCCCTCCTCAGGCCGAGATGAGGATGGCGGGACGGACGGGACGCCCATGAGCTTCGAACTCTTCGTCGCGCGGCGCTACCTGACCGCCCGGCGGAAGCAGGCGTTCATCTCCGTCATCACCCTCATCTCCGTCGGCGGCGTCATGATCGGCGTCGCCGCCCTCGTCATCGCCATCGCCCTCATCACCGGCTTCCAGGAGGACGTCCAGGCCAAGATCCTGGGCGCCACCTCCCACATCATGGTCCAGGACCTCTCGAACGAGGGTCTGGCCGACTACCAGGCGATCGCCGGCCGGATCCAGGCCGAGAAGGGCGTCGTGTCCGTGACGCCCGTCGTCTACAACGAGGTCCTCATCACGGGCCTGGCCAAGACCAAGGGGGCCCTGCTCAAGGGCATGGACTTCGCCCGCGAGCTCCCCGGGTCGGCCTGGCTCCGCAAGCTCGAGGCCGGCCGGATCCCCGGCCCCGGCGGCGAGCGCGAGGGCATCCTCCTCGGCCGCCAGGTCGCCCTCGAGATCGGGGCCCAGGTCGGCGACGTCGTGGACGTCGTCACCCCGTCCGCGAGCCTCTCGCCCCTCGGGCTCATGCCCAGGCGCCGGAGGTTCCAGGTCACGGGGCTCTTCGCCACCGGCCTCTACGAGTTCGACGCCACGACGGCCCTCGTCTCCCTGGAGACGGCCCAGAAGCTCTTCGGGCTGGAGGGGCGGGCGAGCTTCCTTCAGGTCAAGATCCGGGACATCTTCGCCGCGGCGGACCTGGCCGAGCGGATCAAGGCGGACCTGCCGGCGACCGTCTACGTGACAACCTGGATGGAGCTCAACCGGAACCTCTTCTCCGCCCTCAAGCTCGAGAAGAACATCATGTTCCTGACCATTGCCCTGATCGTCATCGTCGCCGCCCTGAACATCATCGCCACCCTCATCCTGATGGTCATGGAGAAGACGCGCGACATCGGCATCCTCATGGCCATGGGGGCCACGCCGCGCTCGATCCAGCGGATCTTCTTCACCCAGGGGGCGCTCATCGGCGTCATCGGCACGGCCCTCGGCGCGGGCCTCGGCCTCGCCTGGTGCTGGCTGGCCAACCGCTTCGAGCTGATCAGGATCCCCGTCGACATCTACCAGATCTCCTTCGTCCCGTTCCGGCTGAGGCCGGTCGACTTCGCGGCCATCGTCGGCGTGACCCTGGCCATCAGCCTCGTCTCGACGCTTTTCCCGGCCCGGCGGGCCTCGAAGGTCGACCCGGTCGTGGCGTTGAAATATGAATGACATCGTCCTCGCCGCCGAGAACCTGGGGAAATCCTATCCCCTCCCGAAGGGGGTCCTGCGCGTCTTCGAGGGCCTCGCCTTCGAGCTCCGGCGGGGGGACCTGGCCGCGGTCATGGGTGCGTCGGGCGTCGGCAAGACGACGCTCCTCAACCTCCTCGGCGGCCTGGACCGGCCGACGGAAGGACGGGTCGTCCTCGACGGAGCGGACCTCTTCGCCCTGACCCCCCGCGAGGTGGCGGCCCTCCGCAACCGGAAGATCGGCTTCGTCTTCCAGTTCTACCACCTCCTGCCCGAGTTCTCGGCCCTGGAGAACGTCGGCTTCCCCCTGATGATCGGGGGCCTGGGCAGGGGAGAGGCGTTCGCCCGGGCCCGCGAGGCGCTCAAGGAGGTCTCCCTGGAGGAGAAGGCCGGCCAGCGCCCCGGCCAGCTCTCGGGCGGCGAGCAGCAGAGGGTGGCCATCGCCCGCGCTTTGGTCAACGGGCCGAGCCTCCTGCTCGCCGACGAACCGACGGGCAACCTCGACTGGCAATCCGGGGAGTCCGTCTTCCGCCTCATCCTTGACCTCCATGAGCGCAGGGGCCTGTCCTCGATCATCGTTACCCATAACGAGAAGATCGCCCGCTACTGCCACAAGCTCTACGTGATGGAAGCGGGCGAGTTGAAACTATCCGATCCCCGGCCGAGTTGAAGGGAATGGACCCGCCGGCCCGGCCCCGGCGCCCCCCGGGAGAGCGGTCCGTCGCCCCTTCCCGCACCCCCGGCGGAGCCGTTTTGAAAAATAGGGAGAATATGGTATAAGGATGGCGCAATGAAACGGCTCGTCCTCGTTCTCGCCCTCTTCCTCCTGCCGGGGGTCCTGGCCGCCCAGGAGATCCTGGAGAAGATCGAGGTCGTCGGGAACGACCGCGTCAGCCGGGAGACCATCATCTATTACCTGTCCGTCCGCGAGGGCGACTACTTCAACGACGACCAGGTCCGGCGGGACTTCAAGGTCCTCTGGTCGACGGGATTCTTCGCGAACCTCAAGATCGAGGACCTGCCCGGGACGCGGGGCAAGATCGTCCGCATCACCGTCGAGGAGAACCCCGTCATCAAGGCCGTCGTCTACAAGACGGGCAAGAAGGTCAAGGAAAACGACATCGTCAGCAAGCTCAAGGAGAAGGACCAGAACATCCTGCCCTACTCCTATTACAGCCCGGGCAAGGTCCAGAAGGTCAAGCGGACGATCTCCGACCTCCTCGGCGACAAGGGCCTTTTGGCGGCCAAGATCGACACGGAGGTCCGCAAGACGGGCAAGAACGAGGTCGAGCTCCTCGTCCGGATCGACGAGGGCCCTAAGGTCCGCATCGGCGAGGTCGTCTTCGAGGGCGACCCGAAGCTTCCCGAGAGCACGCTCCTCTGGTCGATGAAGGACAACCGGCCGCACACCTTCTTCAACTGGGTCGCCGGCAAGGACGTCTACAAGCAGGGCAAGGTCAAGGACGATATCGACCTCATCAAGAAGAAATACCAGGAGAACGGCTTCATGGAGGCCTCCGTCGGCCAGCCCCGGGTCGAGGAGATGACGAAACGGACCATCCTCTTCAAGAAGCAGAAGATGATGCGTCTGGTCATCCCGGTCAACCCGGGCTACCTCTACCGGGTCGGGGAGATCCGGATCGACGGCAACAAGGCCTTCGCCGTCAAGGGGCTCCGGACGATGGTCAAGCTCGAGCCGGGCGACGTCTACAGCACGAAGCTGCGGGAGAAGACGGTCGAGGACATCCAGGAGCTCTACCGCAACTGGGGCTACCTCTACATGCAGGTGACGCCGGTCGAGAACCTCGACCCCAAGAACAAGGTCGTCAACGTGACCTTCAACATCTACGAGGGCGAGATCGTCTACCTCAACCGGCTCGAGTTCAAGGGCAACAACTACACCAAGGACAAGGTCATCCGCCGGGAGATGCTCCTCGCCGAGGGCGAGCGGTTCAGCCTGGCCCGGTTCAAGGACAGCGTCCTCCGCATCAAGCAGCTCGGCCTCGTCGACCTCGAGAAGGACCCCGACTTCAAGCCGAACCCGGACGACCCGACGAAGATGGACCTCGTCGTCAACGTCAAGGAGCTCCAGCGGAACAACATCC
>JBBISK010000151.1:5624-6410 GCA_037441295.1 Candidatus Aminicenantota bacterium
GGCAATCCGGACGAGAATTGCAGCGTGTGGGTGTCGGCCGGCTACAGCGGCTACGACGGGACCTTCCTCGCCTTCGGCTACTCGACGGTGAACTTCCTCGGGGCCGGAGAGAACCTGGATTTCCAGGTCCAGCAGGGCAAGCGGGTCAAGAACTACTCGTTCGGCTTCACCGAGCCCTACCTCTTCGACCAGCCGATCACGGCCGGGTTCAACGTCTACGACCGGTATTACGATTACAGCGCCCTGGGCCTCTACACCCAGAAGGCCGTGGGCGTCGACCTGACCCTCGGGGCGCGCATCCTCGGCTATTGGCGGGCCAGCGCGACCTACAACATCCAGAGGGTCAATGTCAGCTACGCCGCGGGGTCGACGCTCTCGTCGATCTACGGGTCCGGGTCGTTCTACGAGAGCTCGATCACGCCGATGATCTACCGCTCGACGATCGACAGTCCCCTGACGCCGACGCGCGGGACCCTCTACTCCGCCAGCGTCAAGTTCGCCGGGTCGTTCCTCGGCGGCGACATCAACATCATCAAGCCCCAGTTCGAGTTCGCGCACTACCAGCCGTTCATCTCCAACCATGTCATCGGCGTCCACTTCGAGTATGATGTCATGAAGGCCTACCGCGGCAGCGCCGCCGTCCCTTACTGGGAAAAGGCCTTCCTCGGCGGCGAGAGGTCCATCCGCGGCTACGAGGTCTATTCGATCGGGCCGCGGAACGAGAGCGGCTTCAACCTGGGCGGGGACAAGTCCTTCTTCGCCAACTTCGAATACATCATCCCGGTC
>JBBISK010000152.1:0-6404 GCA_037441295.1 Candidatus Aminicenantota bacterium
GGCCTGTCCGTGTGCGTCCCCCGTTGGGGCGACCCCGGCACCACCCCTTCGAGCGGGGGGCCTCGGGGGCGGCCTCCACTCCAGACCGCGGTTTTTCACGCCGCGGGCTTCCCGGGCTAAACTGCTCTATCACGTTCCGGCCCTCCCCCTCGGCAGGGAACGGAGTCTTCGGAGTGACCGATAAAAGTGCCGCGGAGGAACTCGGAGCGGCACTTTTTGGGAAGTATCCGGAACAAGAGCGACTGTCCCGCTCGCGGGGACAGTCCCTCTTCGCGATTTGCGCAGGGGATGAATCATGCTATAGTTTTCGGCGAGCATGAAAAGTCGCTTGACCTCGCCCCGGACCGCACAGGCGCTCTTGGCCGCGGCGGCCGCGGGCCTTGCGGCTATCCTGTCCGCGGCGGCTCCGGCCTGCCGCCCGGCTCGGCCGAACCTCGCCCCGCGGCCCGAGGCCCTCGGCTTTCCGCTGATGGAGGCGGGTGCCCTTCGCTTCGATGGGACGGCCAACCGGCCCGTCCGCGCCCGGTACGGCGACGCCTATTTCACCACGGCCGAGGGCACGCTCTACGCCGTCGATGTCCTATCCCGGCGTGTCCGCTGGACGTTCAAAGCGGAGGCCCCGATCCCCGTCGTGCCGGAGCTCGGCGAGGATTCGGTCGTCATCCGCGACGAGCGGAACACGATCTACGTCCTCGACACCGGCGGGCGCCTGACGTTCAAGGCCGCCGCGGCCGGAGCCGTGACGACGGCCGTCCGGGAGAATGGCGTCCGGCTCTTTTACGGATGTGCCGACGGAGGCGTCACCGCCGTCGGCCTCGCGGACGGCCGGCCCGCGTGGGAGCACAAGGCGGGCTCCGCCGTCCTTTCAGGCCCGGTCTTCTCGGGCGGCTTGGTGGTCTTCGGCACCGGGGACGGACGGCTCCTTGCCCTCGACGGGGACGGCCGTCCGGCCTGGACGTTCGCCGCGCGTGGCGCCGTCCGGGCCGACCCGGTCGCGGTCGACGGAGGCCTTTTCTTCGGCACCGCCGACGGCTTCTTCTACGGCCTCGCGGCGGCGACCGGGAAGAAGCGGTGGGCGTTCCGGCTGGCAGGGGAGCCCCTGGCGGCCCCGGTCGCGGCCGCCGGCCGGCGCCTCGTCTTCGCGGCCTCGGACAGCGTCGTCTATTGCCTCTCGGCCAGAAGCGGCGAGATCCTCTGGTGGCGGGGCGTTCCCTCGCGGGCCGTCCACGCGCCCTCGGTCGCCGACGGCCTCGTCCTCGTTTCCGCTTTCTCTCCTGAGGTCTCCGCCTACGACCTCAGGAACGGGCTCCCTTCCGGCGCCTGCCAGGCGGCTGCGGACCTCCAAGCGGGGGCCCAATGGGCCACCCCGTACCTCGTCCTCATCGAGCCGGACCCGGCCGGGGGCGGCCAGAGGATGGTTTTCCTCCAGCGCGACCGGCGGCCCGTAGAGACGATGGGGACGACCCCTCCCGTCCGCCGTTGAAAAGCCCGCCGGAAAGTCTTAGAATCGGGCCTCGGAAAGGAGCGACGACATGAACCGCGAAGACGCCCTGAGCCTGCTGACGCAGCATCTCAAAAACAAGAACCTGGTCAAGCACTGCCTGGCCGTCGAGGCCTGCATGAATGCCCTGGCTCTCCGCCTCGGGCACGACCCCGCGCCCTGGGGCCTTGCCGGCATCCTCCACGACCTCGACTACGAGCTCACGGAAAAGAGCCCCGAGCTCCACACCACGGAGACGGTCAAGGTCCTCCGCGAGAAGGGCATCGACGAGGCCGTCATCCACGCCGTCCAGGCCCACGCCGGCAAGGTCCCGTGCCAGTCGCCCATGGACTGGGCCATTTTTTCCGTCGACCCGCTGACGGGGCTGATCATCGCGGCGACGCTGATGCACCCCGCGAAGAAGCTCAAGAGCATCGACCTCGAGTTCGTCAAGCGGCGCTACAAGGAGAAGAGCTTCGCCCGCGGGGCGCGCCGCGAGGAGATCGAGGAGTGCCGGAACCTCGGCCTCGAGCTGGACGAGTTCCTCTCAATCGCCATCGCCGCGATGCAGGGGATCGACCTCGAGCTGGGTCTCGCCTAGAACAGCCCCGCCTTCAACCCAAGCTCGATGTACCGGCCCCGCCAGGGGAAGCCGGGCTCCGTGTAGAAGTAGTGGTTGAAGAAGTTCGTAACGCGGAAGAACGGCTCGAAGTTGCGTACGCTCCAGCTGAGGACCGCGTCGAGGCTGAAGTAGCTCGGGATGATCAGGTCGGTCGACGTGCTCGTGTTCCAGTACCAGGACTTCGAGGCCAGGATCCCCGTCAGCCCCAAGCGCGGGCCGCCGGCGTAGGAAAAACCCACGTCGAACGTCCCCGTGTGCTTCGCCAGCGCGTCCAGGGGCCGGTTGTCCGAGATATCCCGATGGTCGAGGAACGTGTAGTTGGCCAGGGCGTCGAACCCGAAGGCGCCCACGGTCAGCTTCTTTTGGGCCTGGAGCTCGAAGCCGTTGATTCGGGCCCTGTTGATGTTGAGGAACTCCCTCGTCCCGTCGGGCAGGCGGACGCTGATGATGAAGTCGTGCAGGGAGTTCAGGAAAAAGGACGCGGACAGGAAGAACTCCTTGTTGTACGTCACGGCGAGCTCGGAGCTGCGGCCGGACTCGCTCTTCAGGTCGGGGTTGCCCCCGACGGAGGAGTAGAGGGACCGCATCGATGGGTACTTTGATTTTGTGGCGAAGGAGATGTGGATGTCCAGGGCGTCCGTCGGCGTGTACTTGAGCCCGACGAGGGGATTGACCCGGGTCGTCGTGCCGCCGACGAACTTGTGCAGGCTGTCCAGGCTGACGCCGGCGATGAGCTGCCACTTCGCGAAGATCGAGATGTGGTCTTCGACGGCGCCGGACAGCGAATCCTGGTGGTAGCCGTACCAGGCGAGGCCCGGGTTGTCCTGCTGGCGGGTCCTGTCGCCCTCAAAGTAGAGGCTGGCCTCGAGGGTATTCCACTTGGCCAGGTTGAACTCGCCCAGCCCGAAGAAGCCGTAGATCGGGTTGTTGTAGGAGCTCACTGCCGAAAGGGCCGAAAGGGTGCTGTTCGTGTATTGGTCGAGGACGTTATAGTAGTTCACGTAATAGCCGCGGAAGCGGAGGAGGGCGTTGTCCCCGAGCTCCGTGTACCCGCCGGCGCTGACGGAGGTCCGGTCCCAGTCCTTGAACCGCCAGTAGCGCGCCGAGCCGGTCAGGGCGGCCGGGATGCCGTAGGACGAGTGGTAGGTGTCGGCGTTGACCATGATCTCGCTCTTGTCCGACGGGTTGTAGATGACCTTGCCGCTCAGGTTGAAACGCTTGTAGTCGCTCAGCCCGCGCAGGACGTCGGTGCCGGTGACGGGGTCGGCGTAGCGGAAGCCGTCGGAGTCCTGGGCCAGGGCCGAGGCCACGACGCCGAAGCGGCCGAACTGCATCGAGGCGTCGGCGCCGGCCCCCCGGGTGTTCCGGCCGCCGTAGGACAGCGTGAGATAGGCGTTCGGGTCGGGGGTCGGGCGTCGCGTGATGACGTTGACGATGCCGCCGAGGGTGTTGGGCCCGTAGAGGACCGAGGACGGGCCCGTCGTGACCTGCAGGGAGGCGATGCCGCCAGGGGACACCGTCTTCAGGTCGAAAGTGCCGAAATAAGGCTCGACGATCGGTACGCCGTCGACGAGCAGGGCGATCCGGCCCGAATCGATGCCGCGGAGCTTCAGCGTATACTCGCCCTTGGCGCCGACCGTGACCGTGGCGCCCGGGACGTAGCGGAGGACCTCGGACAGGTCCAGGGGCTTGCGCTGTTCGATCGTCGTGGCTTCGATCGTCGTAACCGTGGCCAGGGGGATCTCCCGGGGGGCCTTGCCGATGACCCGGATCTCCTCGGTGATCCGGACCGGCTTTTCCTGTTCCTTTTCCTTCTTCTGCTTGTCGGCCGCCTGGTCCTGGCCCGCCGTCGTAAAGGGGACGAGGACGAGGCCGAGGACCAGGAGGGCGGAGACGGTGAGGATGAGGGAGCGAGAGAGCGGACGTTTCATGACGTTCTCCTTTTCGAAATGGAAGGAAAAACCGTTTCCCGTTTTTCCCTGTCGGTCGGAGGGCGTGGCCGCCGGGGGCTTTAGCGCCTCCGACTCGGAGACGGGCGTTATTCTAGCAAATCGGCGGGCAAAAAAGAAGGGGTTGGGTCTGCTCTTATTGCTCTTATGAGTGTAAGAGGTGGACCCGACCCCTTCTTCGTTGCTTCTCGCCTTGTTGGCCGCGGGTCGGGGACGTTCAGCCTATTTGGCTGGCCGCTTAGGCTTGTCCGGCCTTGCTCTGGAGCTTGCTGTGGTGGACGCTGTACAGGAAGTAGATCAGGAGACCCACCAAGAGCCAGATGCCGAACCGGATCCATGTGACCTTGGGCAGGCTGGCCATGAGGTAGAAGCAGAAGGCGACGGTCACGAGCGGCGTGAACGGCACGCCGGGCGTCTTGAACTTGCGCTCGACCTCGGGCCGCGTCTTCCGCAGCAGGATGACGCCGACCGAGACGAGGACGAAGGCGAAGAGCGTGCCGATGTTGCAGAGGTCGATGATCATCGGCAGCGGGAAAAGCCCGGCGATGGTCGCCGTGGCGATGCCCGTGATCCACGTGCAGAGGTGCGGCGTCTTGTGGGTCGGGTGGACCTTGGCGAAGGCGGCCGGCAGGAGCCCGTCCCGGGCCATGACCATGAAGATCCGGATCTGGCCGTAGAGCGTCACGAGGAGGGTCGAGATCATGCCGATGATGGCGCCAGTCGCGACGATCGCCCCGCCCCATTGGATGCCGATCCGGGCCAGGGAGGCCGGCAGGGCGTTGCCGACGTCGATCAACTTGTAGGGGACGATGCCGGTCAGGACGAAGGCCACGGAGACGTAGAGGATGATGACCACCCCCAGGCAGAGCATGAGCCCGAGCGGGACGTCCTTCTTCGGGTTCTTGGTCTCCTCGGCCGCGGTCGAGACGGCGTCGAAGCCGATGTAGGCGAAGAAGATGATGGCCGCCCCGGCCATGACGCCCTTCCAGCCGAAAGGCATGAGCGGATGGAGGTTGGCCAGGCTGACGTGGCGGACGCCGAGGAAGACGAAGAGCAGGATCACGACGATCTTGACGCCGACGATGATGTTGTTGATCTTGGCGCTTTCCTTGATCCCGATGTAGAGGATCCAGGTGATGAGCAGGGTGATGACGATGGCCGGCACGTCGATGATGCCGCCGGAGAGGACGATCTTGCCGGCGGCGTTGGTCGTGATGGGCGGCGTCAGGATGGCCTTGGGCAGCTTGACCCCCGCGCTCTGGATGAGCCCGATGAACGTCGTCGACCAGCCCGAGGCCACGGCGCTCGCGGCGACCAGGTACTCGAGCATGAGGTCCCAGCCGATGATCCAGGCGATGACCTCGCCGAAGGCGACGTAGGAGTAGGAATAAGTGGAGCCGGCCACCGGGAACATGCAGGCCAGCTCCGAGTAGGTCAGGGCGCAGAAGCCGCAGGTGACGGCGGCGATGATGAACGACAGGAGGACGCCGGGGCCCGCCAGCTGGGCCCCCTGGCCCGTGGCGACGAAGATGCCCGTCCCGACGACGGAGCCGATGCCCAGGGCGGCCAGGTCCAGGGCCGTCAGGTTCTTCTTGAGTTGCGAGTGCTCCGAGGCGTCGTCGATCTGCGCCGGAGTCTTGGTGATCCAGATGTTCATGCCGTGCCTCTCCTCCGGGCGTTAAAGAGAGGCATTATACCCCAGCCGGGGCCAAAAGCAATCCCCTTTTTGGTGAAGGAGCCGGGCTCCTTTGACTTGTCGCGGCTCGTGTGCTAATTAAGTCCCGATGAGGATCGTCGCCGTCGTCGGCCTGTCCGAAAGCGGGAAAACGCGGCTCCTGGCCGGCCTCATCGCCGAGTGCAAGCGCCGCGGCCTGCGGACGTTCGCCGTCAAGCACTGCGCCCACGGCTTCTCGCTCGACCTCGAAGGCAAGGACACCTGGACCTACAGCCGGGCCGGGGCCGACGGGGTGGCCATGGTTTCGCCCGAGGAGTGGGCGGTCTTCCGGACGCTGCCCGAGGAGGACGACCTGGCGGCCCTGGCCGCGCGGGCGTTCCCAGACGCGGACGTCGTCCTCATCGAGGGCGGCAAGCACGCCCGGGGCGTCCGGAAGATCGAAGTTCTGAGGCCGGGCGTCTCCGAGATCGTCCAGACGCCGCCGGAGGAGCTGCTGGCCGTCGTCACCGACCGTGAAGCGCCGCCGGGGACGGCGGTGCCGGTCTTCGCGCCGTCGCAGGCCTCCGAGCTTTGCGACCTGATCCTTTCGGGAGGGGAGGACATCATGCCCGAGATCAAGCTCGAAATCGACGGGAAGGACATTCCCCTGAACCCGTTCGTCCGGACGTTCATCGAGAA
>JBBISK010000153.1:0-924 GCA_037441295.1 Candidatus Aminicenantota bacterium
TCGGGGCCTGCGGGTCGTCGTAGGGGCTCCCGGGGAAGGCGCCGTTCGCCGGCTGGGCCGGGATCGCCGCTTTCGCCTTGAGGGCTTTTTGAGTGTCATGAAGCCACGCGTCCCAGGCCGGCAGGGCTTTTTCCAGGTCCTTCCGGTAGTCCTCGTACTTCGCCAGCTGCTTGTCGAGGAGCGGTTTCGTCTCGGGCACGGCGGCGAACCCGGCCGGCGGCGTCCACGGCTCGATGGCCGTGCCGCCCCAGGCCGATTGGATGACCCCGACGGGCACGCCGAGCTTCTCGTGGAGCTCGAGCCCGTAGAAATAGGCCACGGCGGAGAAGCCGCGGGCCGTGTCGGGCGTCGAGAGGACCCACTTGGCGTCGACGTCGTCCTTCGGACGGTCGGAGGTGCGCTTCGGCACCTGGAACAGGCGCAGCCGGGGATGGTCGGCCTTCATGATGGCGGGCGTCGTGTTGGCCAGCCACTCCAGGGCGAATTCCATGTTGGACTGGCCGGAGCAGAGCCAGACCTCGCCGACGAGGATGTCCTTGACCGCGACCTCCGGACCTTTCTCGCCGCGGACGGTCAGCTCGAGGGCGCCGCCGCCGGCCTTGAGCGGGTCGAACACGGCCAGCCATCGGCCGTCGGCGGCCGAGGCCCGGACCTTCCGCTCGGCGCCGGCCAGCCGGACGGTGACCTGCTCGTTCTTGGCCGCCCAGCCCCAGATGTTGATGGGCGTTCCCTGCTGGATGACCATGTGGTCGCCGAGAACGGCCGGGAGCCGGACATCGGCGGACAGGGCCGGGGCGAGCACGGCCGAAAGGAGAACGACTAGAATGCAAGGCGTCCTTCGCATTCTCGGGATTGTCATGAGTCTTCCCTCCTTCTCACGAGAAAAACGGGGACACAATACTCATTTTCCAATTCAACGGAGCC
>JBBISK010000153.1:934-6280 GCA_037441295.1 Candidatus Aminicenantota bacterium
GGGCCGCCCCCCGCGTAGGAAAGGCCGCCGAAATCGGGAAATGAGTATTGTGTCCCCGAATTAGAATTCGTACCTGAGAGTGAATCCGGCCGGCGAGACGCTCAGGCTCCACCGCGGCGCGGCGGGAGCGGGCTCCGCCGCCCCCTTCCCGTCCTGGAACTTAGCCTCGTAGGCCTTCAGGTCCCGGACGGCGCGCATGGGCTGGGTGAAGATGTTGAGGAGGGAGATGGCCTCGCCCCCGGCGAAGTTGACCAGGGCGCTGCGCCAGGATTGTCTGAAGGCGGCCTTGATGACGACCGCGCCGGCGGCGTTAGCGCCGAGGTTCAGGAGATGCGTGCCCAGGCCGCGGCCTGCCGTCTCCTGCCGGGCGCAGTCGCGGAGCATCTTCTCCGCCCGTTCGAGCTTAGCTCGCCGCTCCTCCATGCTCGACTCCGGCACGGCGCGCAGCTCGTCCGGGACGAGGGCCGGCTTGAAGGGGTTGACGACCAGGCTGCCGACCCCGAGGAGGAAGGTCGCGCCGCCGACGAGCATGCCCTCTGCGTATTCCCGGTCGTTGACCGTCTCGGCGCCCTCGACCTTCGTGTCGGTCCAGTGTGATCCCGCCAGGATGCCGCCTGCGAGCGAGCCGACCGAATAGGCGCCGAGCCAGCCGTAAAACCACGTTTCGGCGCGCGGCCGGCCGGCCTCGAGGGCGGTCTCGATGAAGGCCAGCCGTTCCTTGACCTGCTCGTCGGAGAGCGCCGTCGCCTGAGCCCGGGCCGCGGGCGGGGCGACCAGGGACAGGATAAGGGCCACAACCACGCCCAGCACGAAAGCCCTGTCGAGCCGATGTTTCATGGAGACCCCCTGAGGACACTCAAGAGTCATGGCCGCGGGCGCGCGCGAGTTCCCGTCGGTCCGGCCGGCGCCGGCGCTGACCATCAGGATTGACAATAGGGCAGGTCCGCCGGCCTGTCAAGTTTTACCCCATTGTGTCCCCCCATGAATTCGGGCAGAATAAGGCCTCGTCAATTCTGGAGGTCGCCGATGAAAAAGTCCCGCAAGGTTATCCTGGCCCTCGTCATCGCCCTGTCGCTCGTTCCGCTCGCCTCGACGGCGCAGTCGCCCGCCGGCCGGGGCACGGTCGACCCGGACATCATGGCCAAGATCCGCGAAGAAGGCCTGCAGCGGTCGCAGGTCATGGACATCGCCGGCTACATCGTCGACGTCCTCGGCGCCCGCCTCACGAACTCCGAGCACATGAAGCGGGCCCAAGCGTGGGCCAAGGGCGAGATGGAGAAGCTCGGCCTCTCGAACGTCGTCATCGAGCCGTTCATGGATTACGGCGTGACCTGGGACAACGAGTATTTCTCGCTCCACATGCTCGAGCCCGACTACCAGCCGATGGTGGGTTTCCCGTTGACCCACACGCCGGGGACAAACGGGAGGCTCGTCTGCCGCGCCGCCATCGCCGACATCCAGACGAAGGGCGACCTCGCCCAGCTCAAGGGCAAGCTCAAGGGCGCCGCCGTCCTGGCCACGCCGCTGGTCCCGATCACCCAGGCCTCGCTCTCCCAGGGTGTCAACCGCCTCACCGACGATGACCTCCGGAAGCTCGAGGAGAACGTCACCCCGGCCCCGCCGCGCCCGACGCCCCCCCCGCCGAACCCGGACGTCCTCAAGCCCGAGGAGAAGATGGCTTTCTTCAAGGCCGAGGGGGCCGTGGCGGTCCTCCAATTCACGGGCGGGCGGCCCGGCGTCGCCATAGGCTTCAGCCGGCCGGGGACGAGGGACGACAAGTGGTCGCGCGAGAAGAGCCTCGATTCGCTCCCCATCATCGCCGTAACGCCCGAGCACTACAACCGCATGTACCGCATCCTCAAGCGCGGCCTGCCGGTCAAAATCGAGCTCGAGGTCCGAAACAGGATCGGCGAGAAGGTCGAGAAGGCCTCGAACGTCCTAGGCGAAATCCCCGGCACGGACCTCGCCGACGAGGTCGTCATGATCGGCGCCCATCTCGACAGCTGGCACGCCAGCCCGAACGCCAGCGACAACGCCTCAGGCTGCGCCGTGGCCTTAGAGGCCGCCCGCATCCTCAGGACGATCGGCGCCGCGCCCCGCCGGACCATCCGCGTCGCCCTTTGGGGAGGCGAGGAGCAGGGCTTGTTCGGCTCGCAGGAGTACGTCCGCCAGCACTTCGGGAACCCGAAGGACCCCAAGAACCCGCCGACGCCGGCCTACGCGAAGTTCTCCGCCTACTTCAACCAGGATTACGGGGCGGGCCAGTACCGCGGCATCTACCTCCAGGGGAACGAATACGCCCGGCGCTTGTTCTCCGCGTGGATGGAGCCGTTCCGCGACTTCGGCCTGACGGCCATCTCCATCCAGAGCGTCGGCAGCACGGACCACGTCTCGTTCGACCAGGCGGGCCTGCCCGGCTTCCAGTTCATCCAGGACCGGATCGCCGGCACGGCCGGGCACACGAACCTCGACTTCCTCGACACGCTCGCGCCCGAGGACCTGATGAAGAACGCCGTGGTCATGGCCGCCTTCGCCTATGACGCGGCCATGAGCGACTCCCGCGTGCCGCGCAAACTGCTGAAATAGCTGGGGGAAACCGGCGCACTTTCCGGTTGACACCCCTCCACCCCCGTGTTAAGATTATTGACCCCCGCGAGGGGGAAATTTATATATCCCCATCACAAGGAGGTTACGATCCAATGGCCACACTGAAAGAGAAATTTGCGGCCAAAATGGGCCCGATGAAGGAGAGGGTCCAGAAGCTCAACAAAGAGTACGGCACGGTCAACGTCTCCAAGGTCGACGTCGGCCAGGTCATCGGCGGCGCCCGGGACATCATCTCGATGCTCTGGGACACCTCGCTCCTCGACAAGTTCGAGGGCATCCGCTTCCGCGGCTTCTCGATCCCCGAGCTCCGCGAGAAGCTGCCCAAGGCGCCCGGCGGCACCGAGCCCCTGCCCGAGGGCATCTTCTACTTGCTCCTGATCGGCGAGATCCCGACGGCCGAGGACTGCAAGGCCGTCACCGAAGATTGGCAGAAGCGGAGCGTCCTGCCCCAGTACCTCATCGACGTCATGAACGCCGTCCCCAAGGACACGCACCCGATGACCCAGTTCTCGCTGGCCATCCTGCAGCTCCAAAGGGAATCCATCTTCGCCCAAAAGTACAAGGAGAAGATGCCGAAGACCCAGTATTGGGACGCGACGTACGAGGACACCATGAACCTCCTCGCCAAGCTCCCCAACATCGCCGCCTACATCTTCCGCCGGACCTATTTCGGAGGGAAGCACATCGCCCCCGACCCGAAGCTCGATTGGGGCGGCAACCTGGCTCACATGCTGGGCATCTCTAATGACCCGGCGTTCAAAGAGCTCATTCGGCTCTACCTCTGCATCCACAGCGACCACGAGGGCGGCAACGTCTCGGCCCACACGACGCACCTCGTCGGCTCGGCCCTTTCCGACGCCTACTACTCCCTGTCGGCCGGCATGAACGGGCTGGCTGGGCCGCTCCACGGCTTGGCCAACCAGGAAGTGCTCGGCTGGATCCAGGACCTCATGAAGGAACTCGGCGGCGTCCCGACCAAGGAGCAGCTCGAGAAGTACATGTGGGACACCCTGAACGGCGGCCGCGTCATCCCGGGCTACGGCCATGCCGTCTTGCGCAAGACCGACCCGCGGTATATCGCCCAGCGCGAGTTCGCCCTCAAGCACCTGCCGGACGATGACCTGTTCAAGGTCGTCAGCCTGGTCTACGAGGTCGCCCCCGACGTCCTGACCAAGCACGGCAAGACCAAGAACCCCTGGCCCAACGTCGACGCCCACTCCGGCGTCCTCCTCAACCACTACGGCATCACCCAATACGCCTTCTACACCGTGTTCTTCGGCGTCTCCCGCGCCCTCGGCGTCCTGGCCCAGCTCGTCTGGGACCGCGCCCTCGGCCTGCCCATCGAGCGGCCGAAGTCCGTCACGACCGAGTGGCTCGAGAACTTCATCAAGGAGAACCCGCCCGCCCCCGCGCCGAAGTAAGCTGCGGCTGATCAGTGGACATCGCGGGCCGCCGTCCGCGGGGACGGCGGCCTTTTTTTCTGGCGGAACCGGCTGAGCCCAGGCCATGGCATGATGGGAGCATAAAATATTGCTTTGTTGCCCTTGAAACCTTATGCTCTGCCAGGAGTATCTATTTAACGAGGCCGATACCAGCGAGGCACGGCTATGGTCCTGCGCATCGCCAAGAAAGATTTTCTGACCAACCTCGTTTCCCCGAGATTCGTCATCGGCTTCATCCTCTGCCTCGTCCTGATTCCCTTCAGCATTCTCATCAGCGTCAGCAATTATCGCGGCCGAGCGGCCCAGTTCCAGATCGATCGTGACGCCGCGGAAAAGGCCTCCCGGGAAGTCCGTGTCTATTCCATGCTGCGGCCCGAGGTGGTATTCCCGCCCGAGCCCCTGAGCCTGTTCAGCCGGGGCATCGCCGACCAAGTCGGAAATCGAGTGAAGATCTGGCTCGGCGACAAGCCGATGCTCGCCGCCGGAAAAACACAGTCGGGGGACAATCCGTTCCTGGGGGCCTTCTTTTCGATCGATTTCACCGACATCGCCGCCATCGTTTTTTCGCTTCTCGCGTTGATCTTCAGCTACGACGCGTTCACCCGGGAAAAAGAGGACGGCACGCTGCGGCTCCAGCTGGCCAACTCCGTCAGCCGCTCGACTTGCCTGGCCGGCAAGATTTGCGGCATCCTCGCCACTCTTCTGCCTATCCTGGCGTTTTCATTCCTGCTGACTGTCGTGTTGATTCTCTTGTCGCGGGACATCTCTTTCAGCGCCGCGGAGTGGGGCCGGATCGCCCTCCTGTTCGGCGCGAGCCTGATTTACCTCGGAGTCTTTGTCTTCCTCGGCCTGTTCGTCTCCTCGCGGTCCAAGAGCTCGGTCACCAGCCTCATTCTCTGCCTCTTTGTATGGGTCGTTTTTGTTTTTCTCATCCCCGACGTTTCCGCCAACTTCGCCGAGAGCTTTGTTCGGGTTCAGTCCCGCGATAACCTGGACCGTGTGCTGGCGGGTCTCGACCGCGAGCTCGATGAAGAGACGCGCCAGGCGTTCAAGGCCCAAGGCGTTCGCGAGGGCGTTTCTTGCTGGAACTGCAACGGCGGTTCCGATGGAGGCTTCGAAACGTATGGAAACGACCGGCCGGAATTCGAGAATATGCGCCGGAAGGCCGAGATATCGGAACCGCTTCGTCTCCAATATGCCGAAAAGCGCTGGGCCGTGCAAAAGGCCTATGTCGACAGCCTCGATAGGCAGGCCCGCTTCGGAGAGAAGATCGCCATGATCTCGCCGGCCGGCCTCT
>JBBISK010000154.1:0-6273 GCA_037441295.1 Candidatus Aminicenantota bacterium
AGGGGCCGGACGCGCCTGGCGGCCATCTTCAGCATCATCCTCTACATCATGTTCATCGGCCTCGACGCGATCTACACGCCCGGGCAGTTCCTGACGTTCCTCTACCTCCGGCTGAGCGTCGTCGCGGTCGTCCTCGTCATCATGGGCCTCCTCAAGCGGACGCGCTCGACGCAGGGGACGATGAACCTGGCCATCGCCCTGGCCCTGGTCGACGCGGCGGGCATCGCCGTCATGATCCAGCTCCTCGGCGGGTTCAAGGCCGGCTACTACCAGGGCCTGAACATCATCGTCATGGGCATGATGGTCCTCATCCCGCTGGCCTTCCGCGAGACGGTCTTCATCTACGCCTCGGTCTGGCTGATGTACGCCGTGCCGAGCTTCGTGCAGGTCTTCCGGGGCCAGAGTCCGGTCGTCGTCGACGGCGTCCCCCTCCAGCTCTGGCGGCTCGTCACGAACAACCTCCTCTTCCTGACCTCGATCATCTTCGTCGGCGCCTTCGGCTCCTATCTCATGGACAGCATCCGCCGCCGCGAGCTGCGGAGCCGTATCCAGCTCGAGGAGACGACGGCCAAGCTCCAGGAATCCAATGTCAAGCTCAAGTCGCTCGACGAGCTCAAGACACAGTTCTTCGCCAATGTCAACCACGAGCTCCGGACCCCCCTGACCCTCATGCTCGCGCCGCTCAAGGCCATCCTGGATAACAGGATGGGCACGGTTTCCGCCCAGCTCCGGGACACCCTCGAGACGATGCAGAGGAACGGCTACCGGCTCCTCAAGCTCATCAACAACCTCCTCGACCTGACCAAGCTCGAGGAGGGCAAGATGCGGCTCAAGATCAAGGCCGTCAACCTCATCGAGTTCACGGGCGCCCTCCTGGGCACGGTCAAGCCCCTGGCCGACCAGAAGCAGATCAAGCTCTATTTCCAACACCCGCCCCACGACGTCGAGCTCGTCGTCGACCCGGACCAGTTCGAGAAGGTCATCCTCAACCTCCTCTCCAACGCCCTCAAGTTCACACCCAAGGGCGGCCGGATCACCGTCTATGTCGAGGACCGGGACAGCACCGTCACCGTGACCGTCGAGGACACGGGCGTCGGCATCCCGGCGAACATGCTCGAGACGATCTTCGACCGTTTCTCCCAGGTCGACGGGTCGATGTCGCGGCCGCACGAGGGGACCGGCCTCGGCCTCTCGCTCGCCCGGGAGATCGTCACCCTGCACCAGGGCAAGATCCGGGCCGAGAGCGAGCTCGGCAGGGGCTCGCGCTTCGTCGTCGACATGTTCAAGGGCGAGGCGCATCTCCCGTCCGACGTCCTCGACCGCCGGCAGGAAGAGCAGGCCGTCGGCCTCAAGCGGCGGACGACGGACACCGGCGAGCCGAGGGTCCAGGACATCGTCACGGACGCCCACCGGCTCCAGCTCGTCGACCTCGAACAGGTCGACATCGAGGGCCCGGAGGCGGGCGCCCCCAAGACCCACGACGCCCTCATCCTGGCCATCGACGACAACGCCGAAGTCCTCAAGCTCATGAAGATGCTTCTCAGCGACGAGTTCGACCTCGAGGTCGCGACGTCGGCGGAGAAGGGGCTCGCCCTGATGCGGGATAAGAGCCCGGACCTCGTCCTCTGCGACGTCATGATGCCCGGCATGGACGGGCACGCCTTCTGCCGGGCGGTCAAGGCCGACGAGACCCTCAAGCACACGCCCATCATCCTGGTCACCGCGCGCTCCGGCTCGGAGATGCTGGCCGAGGGCATGCAGGCAGGGGCGGACGACTACATCGCCAAGCCCTTCGATTCCGTCGAGCTCAAGGCCCGCATCCGGGCCCTCCTCCGCATCCGCGAGGTCGAGGCGGAGCTGGCCCTGGTCAACCGGAACCTCAAGATGCGGACCTCCGACCTCGTCGACCAGCAAAACTCCCTCTTCCTGTCCACGGTCAAGTCCCTCGTCTCGGCCATCGACGCGAAGGACGAATACACCCGCCACCACTCGACGCGCGTCACCGACTTCACGCTCAAGATCGCCGGGAGCATGGGCTTCAGCGAAAAGGAGAGGTCCAACCTCGAGCTGGCCGCCCTCCTCCACGACGTCGGCAAGATCGCCGTCCCGGAGGCCATCCTCAACAAGCCGGGCCGGCTGACGGAAAACGAGTTCGCCCTGATCAAGGAGCACCCGTCGCGGGGCGAGAGCATCCTCCGGCCGGTCATCGAGCTCAAGGATATCGCCAAGGTCGTCCGGGCCCACCACGAGCACTACGACGGCACGGGCTACCCCGACGGGCTGAAGGGCCGGGAGATCCCGCTCGGGGCCCGCATCATGGCCGTGGCCGACGCCTACGACTCGATCACCTCGGAGCGGCCGTACCGCAAGGCGGCCTCCCACCGCTACGCGGTCAAGGAGATCATCCGCTGCTCCGGGGCCCAGTTCGACCCGGAGGTCGTCGAGCACTTCCTCGCGGTCGGCAACTCCCTCATTCAGGAACAGAGCCAGGGGCCGGCGACGGAAGAACCGGCCTGAGGCCCCGGGACCCGCCGGATGGAAAGCGACCGATAAATGGCCTGGCAGCTGGACCTCTACATCGTCACGCTGATCTGCGGGGCGGTCGTCGCCGGCGCCGTGACCGTCGCCGCCTGGAAGCGCCCGGTCGCCGCCGGGGGCCGGGACCTGGCCGTCCTCATGACCGCGGTCTTCGGCTGGTCCGTGGCCGCGGCCCTCGAAGCGGCGGCGGCGGACATCCCGGCGAAGATCCTCCTGTCGAAGGTCGAGTACCTGGGGATCGCCTCGAGCCCGCTCCTCCTCCTCTTCTTCGCCCTGGGCTACTCCCGCTCGACCGACTGGTTGACGCCCGTCCGCAGGGCGCTCCTCTGGACGGTCCCGGTGACGACCCTCGTCCTGGCCCTGACGAACGAGTGGCACCACCTTATCTGGACCGGGTTCGCCCTGGCCAAGTCCGCCGGGACCCGCCTGCTCATCTACGACCACGGGCCGTTCTTCTGGGTCCATGTCGCGTATTCCTATGCCCTCATGAGCATCGCCGGCATCCTCGTCCTCAAGGCCTATTTCCGCGCCGGGGGGGTCCAGCGACGGCAGGCCCTGGCCCTCCTCCTCTCCCTGCCCTGGCCCTGGCTCGGGAACATCTTCTACCTGGCGGGCCTGACGGCGCCGGCCGGGCACGACTTGACACCGCTCGGCTTTGCCATAGCCGGACTCTTCCTCCTCTGGGGCATGTACCGGCTGCAGCTGGCCGATCTCGTTCCCGTGGCCCGGGAGAAAGTCATCGAGAGCATGGGCGAATCCCTGGTCGTCCTGGACGAGCTGGGCCGGGTCGCGGCCATGAACCCCTCGGCCAGGGCCCTGCTGGCCGAGATGGCCGGGCCGGGCGGCGGGGGGCGGGCGGCCCCGGTCGTCGGCACGCCCGCCCGCGTCCTCTTCGGCCCGTGGCCGGAGCTCGCCGACACCCTCGCCCATCCATCGGCCGGGCGGAAGGAGCTCACCTGGGAGGGTGGGGAGAGCGCCAAGTTCTACAACGTCCGTCTTTCGCCGCTCGCCGGGAGTTCCGGCGGCGCGACCGGGTGGGTGGCCGTCCTGACCGACATCACCAGGCTCAAGCAGGCCGAGACCGCGGCCGTCCGGGCCCGTCGCGTGGCCGAAACCCTCCGCGAGGCGGGCCTGGCCCTGAGCTCGACGTTCGACCCGCGGGAGATGTCGCGGCTGATCCTCCTTCTCATGCAAAGGGTCATCGCCTTCGACGCGGGCGCCTTCCTCGTCACCGAAGCCGCGGAGCTCCGGCTGGCCGCGCTCCACGGATTCGGCGCGGAGAGCGGCCTCCTCGGCAAGACCTTCCCTGTCGCCGGCTGCGGTCTCTGCAACCTCGTCGTCCAGCACCAGCGCCCCCTCATCATGGAGAGCATCCGCCGGGAGGACCTCCTCGCCCCCCTGCCGACGGACCTCAACGTCCGCTCCTATCTTGGCGTGCCCATCGTCTTCCAGGGGCATGTCACGGGGCTCCTGGCTCTCTACAGCCAGCGACCCGGGCACTTTTCGGCCGAGGATATCCCCGTCGCCGAGTCCTTCGCCAACCAGGCTGCCATCGCCCTGCAGAACTCCCAGCTCTTCGACCAGATGAGCGCCCTGGTCGTGACCGACAACCTGACCGGCCTCACGAACCGCCGCGGCTTCTTCGAACTGGCCGGGAAGGAGGTCGAGCGGGCCGGCCGCTACGCCCGGCCTCTCTGTCTCGTCATGTTCGACATCGACGATTTCAAGAGGGTCAACGACACCCACGGCCACCTCGTCGGCGACCAGGTCCTGCGCGTCGTGGCGACGACGGTCAAGAAAGCGACGCGGACGACGGACACAGTCTGCCGGTACGGAGGGGACGAGTTCCTCGTCCTCATGCCCGAGACGATGCTCGGCCAGGCCCTGGCCACGGCCGAGCGCCTGCGCCAGAAGATCTCCTCGGAGATGGTCGTGGTGACGGCCGCCGGCCAGCTCTCGATGACGATCAGTCTGGGCGTCGTCGCCCTCTTCAGCAAGGGGGAGGAGACCGTCGAGCGGCTCGTCGAGCGGGCCGACGAGGCCATGTACCAGGCCAAGGCCGCCGGAAAGAACTGCGTCCGCAGCTGACCCGCGGCCGGCCTCAGCCGACCTTCTTCGCTTCCTGCTTGAAATCCTGCTGCCAGAGGACGAGGCCGGTCACGCGTCCCTTGTCGTCGCTCACGAACTGGATGCGGACATAGGGGTCGATGGAGAAAAAGAAGGTCTGGTTCTCGACGTAGAAGCGGGTCGGGGCCTGGCCGGTCGGCCGGATGACGAGGTAATAGTCCTCGTACGCGACGTCGAGGGCGTAATCCGGCGTCACCTGGTAGCGGCCGACGTACTGCCGGTAGATCGAGGGGTCGAGCCGGAAGAGGGGGCGTTCCCGGGGCTTCCAGTCCGGCCATTCGTAGGCCGCCGAGACGGAACGGAGGATCTCCTCTGTGAGGAGGAAGCCGTTGTCGCTGTTCGTCAGGACGGCGACGCCTTGGCCCTTGTAGGGATAGGCAACGAGTGTCGCCGTGAACCCGGCCGTCCGGCCCTCGAGGTGGAAGCGGACGTCCTGCCCGGCGCCGTCGACGGCGAAGCCGAAGCCCCGGTTCCCCGCCATGGGCGTCAGCATGGACCGGGCCAGCGCGGGCGTTAGGACCTTGCCGCCCCTGCCCATGGCCGTGTCCAGGACGCCGGCGGCGAACAGGACGAGGTCCGAGGGGGTCGTCCAGAGGCCGGAGGCGGCCGCCGCCGGATAGGTCAGCCATTTCCCGTCGACGGGCTTGCCGTCGCGGCCGTGCCCCGAGGCGGCGTCCAGGGCTCGCGATTCGGGCAAGGGCGCCTCGAACGTGCTGTCCTTCATGCCCAGCGGGTCGAGGACGGCCGTGCGCGCGAGCGACGGGAACGGTGTGCCGGCCGCTGACTCGAGAAGGAGCTGGAGGGCGACGAAACCGGCCTCACCGGAAGCGGGGTCGGCCGCGGCGGTGAAGGGGCCGCCGTCCCGGAAAAGGTCGGCGAGGGACGGGACCTTCTGTCCCGCGGCGTAGCCGGGCAGGGAAACCGGGGCCAGCCCGTCGGCGTGGGTCAGGATGCCGCGGAGCGCGAGCGGCCCGGCCGGCACGCCGCCCGGGAGCGCGACGCGGAGCTCGCGGAGGCGGGGGCCGAGATCGGCCTCGAGGTCGAGCCGCCCGCGGCCGGCCATCTCCAGGGCCGCCGCGGCCGCGACCGCCTGGCTCAGCGCCCCGGCCTGGAAGATCGTGGCCTGGGTCACCGGCTCGCGAAGATGGATGTCCCGGACCCCGTACCCGCGGGCCCACTCGAGCCGGTTCCGGTCCATGACCGCGACGCCGGCGCCGGGCACCCGGTAGAACTGCATGCGGGTCTCGAGGTTCAGCTTCTCCGGCTGCTGGCCCTTGAGATAGATGGCGCGCAGGAGGCCCCTTTCGACATTGCGGATGCGGCTCTTCGTCAGCCACTCCCGCCGCGTCTCGCAGCCCGTGACGAGGAAGGCCATGGCGACGGCGACACCGGCCAAGCCGAGCACGATACGAGCCCGAGGCCGAGCATCTCGTCCGTCGCAACGATATCGCGTGGACATGCGCCCATTGTAGCCGCCTCCGCCCGCATTCACAAGCGTTGGGCCGGATGGCTGATGGGCAAAATGAGCTCGGAGAGGTCCTGCGCGTGCCTCACTCCGGGAAGCACCCCTGCGCTCTCCAACGAGGGGCCGAGGGGGATGGCCGGAAC
>JBBISK010000155.1:0-6268 GCA_037441295.1 Candidatus Aminicenantota bacterium
GGGCTGTTGCCGCCCGCGGCGTTGACCAGGATGTCGACCCGCCCCCACCGGGAGAGGATCTCCTTGGCCGCCCATTCGAGCGTATCGCGGCGCAGGACGTCGGCCGTGACCGCCAGGGCCCGGCCGCCCGCCGCGTCGATGTCCCGGACGAGCCGCTCCCCGGCCTCGCGCTCGAGGTCGAGGACGGCGACCGAGGCCCGCGAGCCGGCCAGGGCCCGGGCGATCTCGCCGCCGAGCACTCCCCCGCCGCCGGTCACGACGGCCGTCTGTCCCGAAAGGTCATAACGCTTCGTCAGTTCCTCGAGGTTCATGGCATCCATCCTTATCGTCGTTCCGGCGTCGGCGCCGGCCCCATTTTAGCCGTTGGCGGCGGGCCCATCAAGGGCGGCCGGCTCGAGCCGCGGCGCGAGGGCCTGGATGACGGCGAAGGCGGCGAGGTAGGCCGAGCCCGAGATGAGGAAGGGGAGGAGGTAGTTGTTCCGGGTGTGCTCGAGAACGTAGCCGATGAAGGGCGAGAAGAGGAGCCCGCCCGCCGCGCCGGCCATGCCGCCCAGGCCGACGACCGAGCCGACGGCGCGCCTGGGGAACATGTCCGAGGCGGTGGTGAAGATGTTGGCCGACCAGCCCTGGTGCGCCGCCGCGGCCAGGCCGATGAGGAGGACGGCCGGCCACAGCCGGTCCATCCCGGAAACGGTGACGATGGGCACGACGCAAACGGCGCAGAGGAGCATGGCGGTCTTCCGGGCCCGGTTGACCGTGAAGCCGCGCCGGATGAGGGCCGAGGACAGCCAGCCGCCGCCGATGCTCCCGACGCTGGTCAGTGAGTAGATGACGATGAGCGGCGGGCCGAGCGCGGTGATGGTCAGGCCGTGCCGGGCGTTCAGGAACTTGGGCAGCCAGTAGAGGTAGAACCACCAGACGGGGTCGGTCAGGAACTTGCCGGTGACGAAGGCCCAGGTCTGGCGGTAGCGGAGAAGAGTCCGCCAGGGGACCTTGCCGGTCCCGGGCTCGGGCGGGTCGCTCCGGATCCAGGCCAACTCCCTCGGGCTTAGTCCCCGCTTCCGCTCGGGCGTCTCGAAAAGGGCGAGCCAGAAGCCGAGCCAGACGAGGCCGAGGGCGCCCGTCGCGACGAAGGCCGCCCGCCAGCCGAACGTCACCGTCAGCCAGGGAACGACGGCCGGTGCGACCACGGCGCCGAAGTTCGCCCCCGAGTTGAAGATGCCCGTGGCCAGGGCCCTCTCCTTCTTGGGGAACCACTCGGCCACGGCCTTGATGGCGGCCGGGAAGTTCCCGGACTCGGCCGCGCCCAGGGCGGCCCGGGCCGCGCCAAAGCCGAAAGCCGTCCGGGCCAGGGCGTGGGCCGCGGCGGCCAGGCTCCAGGCCGCGACCGAGACCGAGTAACCGAGCCGGGTGCCGCGGCGGTCGACGAACCGGCCGAAGGCGACAAGCCCAAGGGCGTAGGCCGCCTGGAAGGCGGTCACGATGTAGCTGTACTGGAGCTCGCTCCAGCCGATCTCCTTCTGGAGGAGCGGCGCGAGGAGGCCGAGGATCTGGCGGTCGACGTAGTTGACCGTCGTGGCGAAGAAGAGCAGGGCACAGACAGTCCAGCGGGATCGCATTCGTCGCTCCGGCGCTCCGGCAAGGATACCACCTTTCCGGGCCGGAGTCATCCCGCCGCGCCGGCCCGGACCGGCCCGCCCAGGAAGAGCGGGCCGACGTGGCGGCGCAGCAGGTTGTCCGTGACGCGGGCCTCGATCGCCTCGCGCTCGCGGTCGAGGAGGTCCGTGAAGCGGTCGCCCATCTCGGCGGCGATGCGGAAGGCGATGTGGAGGAGCTGGCGGAAATGGGGGTTGAAAGCCGGGCACGTCGGGTCGTGCTCGAGGGCCGCGACGAAGTCCGAGCCGCTCCAGGCCGCGACCTCCCTGGCCGAGGGGAGCGCGTCTCGGTCGATATCGATGACGGCGCGATAGGGCTTGGCCAACTGGTCGAAACGGGTCAGGGCCGCGGAGTAGATCTCCCTGGCCAGGCGGAGACCCTCTCCGCCCGCGGCGGCCAGCCCGGCGACCTCCTCGAGCCAAGTCGTGCCGGCCGTCTTGAGGTGGAGGCCCGCCTCGCGATCGCCGAGGACGCGGTGCATGACGGGGTAGAGGGAGAACTTGTCGCTCCCGGAGTGCACGCTGAGCTTGAGGTCGGACGGCAAACCGAAGGCCGGCCGCGCGAACTCGAGGACGGCGAGGTGCGCCTCGAACTCACGGCCGAATTCGTCCGGGTCGCCGACGTAATCGACGCCCTTGAGGAAGGAGCCGGAGAACTTCGGGGCGATCGTCCGGACGGGGACGCCCTGGCGGCCGAGTGCGGCCAGGATGAGCAGGAGCTCTCCGGGCGTCTGGGGCGCGTCCGTTTCGTCGAGCGAGACCTCGATGACGATGTCCGCCGGGCCCTTCTTCTTGACGATGTGGCGGTGGACGCGGCCGGCCTCCTCGACCGCGCCGAGGTACTTCAAAGTGACGTCGGCGAGCATGGTCTCCGTGATCTCCAGAGGCGTCTTCAGGCCGGGAAGGCGCTGGGGCCCGACGAGCCCGGACACAGCCTTGAGGAAGACGGAAACGGACTCGGCCGCGGGCGGGCGGCCGATGAGGTCGGCGACGTCGATGGTGAAGAAGTCGCACGGCCCGATATAGTCGTCCACCGTCAGCATGCGGATGTGGTCGGCGTCGACGTAGTAGGCGTCGGGCCAGCCGCCGGCCCGGACGGCCCGGTCGGCGCGGCGGCGCGTCTCCTGCGGCGTCGTCCCGGTCAGCGTGTGCTCGCGCTGGGATTTGTTCCAGACGGGGGTGACCCGGGTCCCCATGCGGCGGGCCGTCTCGAGGGCCCGGAGCTGTGCCTGGCCCTCGCGGCCGAAGCGGTCGCCGACGCCGATGGAGAAGCGCTCGAGGGGCATCAGGCCTCCGTTCCCGGCAGCCGGAAATAGCGCCGGGCGTTGAAATAGCCGATGTCGCGGACGATCCCGCCGACGAGCTCCAGGTCGTCGGGGAGGAGGCCGCGGGCCATGTCGCCGCCGAGGATACCCGAGAGGAGGCGCCGGAAGTACTCGTGGCGCGGGAAAGAGAGGAAGCTCCGCGAGTCCGTGGTCATGCCCACGAACTGGCCGAGGAGGCCGATCGAGGAGAGGGCCTCGAGCTGGCGGGCCATGCCGTCGGCCTGGTCGAGGAACCACCAGGCCGGTCCCACCTGGACCTTGCCCGGGATGCCGCCGTCCTGGAAACAGCCGGCCAGGGCGGCCAGGGCCTCGGTGTCGCGCGGGTTGAGGTTGTAGAGGATCGTCCGGGACAGCCGGTCGTCGGCGTCGAGCCGGTCGAGGAAGCGGGCCAGGGGACGGACGATCTCGAAGTCGCCGATGGCGTCGTAGCCCGAGTCGGGGCCGAGGAGGTGCGTCATGCGCGAGTTGGCGTTGCGGAGGGCGCCGAGGTGGAACTGCTGGACCCAGCCCTTCTCCCAGTCCATGAGGGCGAACTCGCGGAGCATGGCCGACCGGAACTGGAAGGCGGCGTGGGGGGCGACGGGCTTGCCGGCGAGGAGGCGGGCGAAGATCTTGGGGATGTCGGCCTCCTCGTAGTCCTCGACGTCGACCGTCTCCAGGCCGTGGTCGGAGAGGCGGCAGCCCATGGCGTGGAAATAATCGTGGCGGGCGCGGAGGGCGGCCAGGAAGTCGGCGAAGGACTTGACCTCGACGTCGGCGGCGAGCGAGAGCAGGGCGACGTAACGGGAAAAGGACTCCGGGTCGTCGACGGCCATGGCCTTGTCGGGGCGAAAGGTCGGGTGGACGTGGGCGGGGAAGTCGTCAGCCTCCCTGAGCTGGGCGTGGTGGCGGAGGTCGTCGACGGGGTCGTCGGTCGTGCAGACGGACTCGACGTTCATCCGGCGCAGCAGGCCCCGGGCCGAGAAGCCGGGCTCGGAGAGGCGGGCGTTGGCCTCCGCCCAGACGGCGTCGGCCGTCTCGGGGCAGAGTGGGCGGTCGATGCCGAGGACCCGGCTGAGCTCGAGGTGGGTCCAGTGGTAGAGGGGATTGCGGAGGGTCTTGGGCACCGTTTCCGCCCATCTGTCGAACTTCTCGCGGTCCGAGGCGGCGCCGGTGATGAAGCGCTCGTCGACGCCGGCGGCGCGCAGGGCGCGCCACTTGTAGTGGTCGCCCGAAAGCCAGAGGCGGGTCAGGTTCTCGAAGCGCCGGTCCTCGGCGATGTCGCGCGGGGAGAGGTGGCAGTGGAAGTCGACGATCGGGAGAGGCTCGGCGAAGGAGTGGTAGAGGGCCCGGGCCTCCTCGGTCTCGAGCATGAAGTCGGCGTGGGTCAGCATGGGGGGGCGTCCTGCGGCGGATCCGGGGACGCGGTCGCGTCGTTCATCGGGCGGGACCTCCTGGCGGGTCTGCCCGAAGTATAGGGGAGGGCTCCGGGGCTGTCAAGGAAACGAGGGAAAAGGCACTCGGAGTCGCCGAATAGAAGGCCAGGTACGGGGTGGAAAGGGTTTCGGCCAAACCGCCCAGGATGGCCGACAGGCCGGACGCCAATCTGTATGTACATATGTACATATCTTTTCGCATTGTATCTCTCCCTCACTTTTCGGAGACGCCGCGAGCGTCTAAACGCGTTCTCATATAGGTTTTGTCGGGGGAGGAGGGACGAAGACGGGAATGGCGAAGGTATTTTTCAGGCGGAAGTTGACAAACGCGGCCCGGGTCGGAAGAATGAAGGCGGGAGGCCGACCATGAAAAGAGCGATCATCCCGGTCATCTTGTTGTCCTCTGTAGCGCTGGCAGCATCCCCGGCGCGGCTTGCCGTGGCTTCCACCGCATCTGAGAAGGCTTCCTCCCAAGCCTCGGCATTCCCTCAGGCGACCGGAGCCCGGCCCAAAGCGTATCTCGTCGTCACCTTCGACGTCGAGGACTACATCTCTCCCGAGTCCGAGCACATCGACGACATCCCCAAGTGGCTGGCCGAGATCATGACCGAGGAGGGCGTCACCGGGACCTTCTTCGTCATCGGCGAGAAGGCCCGCTCGCTCGAGAAGCGCGGCCGCCGGGACGTCATCGCGGCCATGGCCAAGCACGATATCGGCAGCCACACCAACTTCGGCTCGATCCACCCCACGGTTACCGAGGAGCTGGAGAAGGCCGATTGGGTCCACGGCGTCCAGAAGATGCTGTCGCAGGAATGGGACGGCATTCTCGAGCTCGAACGCATCTTCGGCGTCCCGGTCCGGACGCTGGCCCGCCACGGCGGCTCCTACGGGCCGCAGCTCGTCCATGCTCTGGGGCGGATGAAGGCGGCGTATCAAGGCTCGCCCGCCCGGCTTCCCGGCCATGACGTCGTCTGGTTCTGCAATGCCCTGAACTTCAGCGCCCAGTACGCCGGCTTCGACGACTTCTACTACCGCGACGACCTGTTCGAGCCCGTCTTCGACAAGCTCAAGGCCGACCTCCCCGGGCTCGCCCGGACGACCGACGTCATCGCCCTCTTCGCCGGCCACCCGACCAAGATCCGGGCCGAGGAGTTCTGGGACCTCAATTTCTACTACGGCAAGAACACGACGCCGGCCGAGTGGGTCATGCCGCGCCTTCGGCCCGCCGAGACCATGGCCACGGCCCAGAAGAACTTCCGCCGCATGATGCGCTGGCTCAAGGGCCGCGATGACATCGAGATCACGAATTACCGGCCCCTTGTCGATCTTTTTTCGGGCCTAAAGGAATCAATGACCTGGGAAGACCTCCGGACGGTTGCCACGGCCACGCTCAAAACGGGAACGCTCGCTCCGTCTGCAGGTCTTTCGCCGGCCGAGGCCTTCGCCGGCCTGGCCGAAGCGATCACCCTCTTCAGGCAATTCAAGTCGCTCCCCGGCTTCTCGCGGGTCGAACATCCGCTCGGGCCGATGGAGATGCCGCCTGAGAAACCCGGGGTTGCGCGCATCACCCTCGAGGAGGTTTACTCGCTGGCCCGGGAGGCCGGCGAACGCATCCACGCCGTTCCATCTACGCTGCCCGTCTCACTCGAGGTCGGCAATGCCCGGATCGGGGCCGGATCCCTTTTCGCCCTCTTTTGCGCCGTCTTTATCGATATGGAATCGGGGAAGTTGCGGCCGGATTACATGGTCCCCGCGTTCGAACCCTATCCCCGGACGAACGAGGCGGACATCATTAAGGAGGTCGAAGGCTACAAGACATGGCCGGTCCATCGCCGCGACCTCGACATGTCGAAGATCGTCGAGTTCACGAAGC
>JBBISK010000156.1:0-4071 GCA_037441295.1 Candidatus Aminicenantota bacterium
ACTCTTGAGGTTGAAGAGAAAGGTCATGGATCTCGAGCAGGAGCGGGAGATCCTAAAAAAAGCGTTGGCCATCTTCTCCAAACACCCCAGATGAAATATCGCTTCATGGAGCGGGCCGGTTCCGGGTTTGAGGTGATGAAGATGGGCCGGGTCTTGGGAGTCAGCCGGAGCGGCTATTACGGGTACTTGAGACGGGGGTTGAGTCCGAGGCGGGAGGAAAACGAACGGCTGTTGCGCCGGATCCGGGAGATCTGGCAGGCCCGTCGGAAGGTCTACGGCTCGCCGCGGATGACGGCCGAGCTGCGTTCGGAGGGGCATGGCTGCGGGAAGAACCGGATCGCCCGGCTGATGAAGGAGAATGGGATCCGTTCCCTGATCAAGAGGCGGTTCAAAGTGACGACACGGTCGAATCATCGTTTGCCGGTGGCCGCGGATCTCGTGGCGAGAGATTTTACGGCGGTTTCGATCAATGAACTCTGGGTCTCGGATATCACGTATCTTTGGACATGGGAGGGGTGGCTATACCTGGCGGCGGTGATGGATGTCCACAACCGCGAGATCGTCGGCTGGACGCTTCGAGATCGGCCGACCAAGGAGCTGGTCGTGGACGCCTTGCTCAAAGGGCTTCGTGGTCGGACACCCGAAGCCGGCTTGGTCTTCCATTCCGACCGGGGCGCTCAGTATGCCAGTCTCGAAGTGAGGAATCTTCTGAAGAGCTGGCATGTCCGCCAGAGCATGAGCGGCCAGGGGAGCTGTTTTGATAATGCCGTCATGGAGTCGTTCTTCAGCTCGCTCAAAAGAGAACTCGTGCACCTGGAAACGTTTCATACCAAGGCCCAGGCGCGGCAGAGTGTCTTCGATTACATCGAGATCTTCTACAACCGTCAGCGGCGGCATTCGTCGTTGAACCAGAGGAGTCCGATGGAGTATTATCGTGAGGCGACTCAAGCTTTATAGCGTGTCCACTTTTTCGGGGGAAGACCACGTTCTTTATCCGGGCCTTCAGGGCGGACGGCGAATCCCCCAAGACGGCCACAGTTTCCATCAGTCCCAAGTAGCCGGTTCAGACTCGCGCGTGCTTCTCTTGCGTCTCAAGACCGATCGCGATTATCATGTCGGAAGGACCGTGATTTCGCTCGGCATGGGGGATGACCAACGTTCTGCATAGGAGAAAGAGATGAAACGCCTCTGCCTTTGCCTCTTTTGTTGTGCGATCCTCTTATCCAGCGGTCCCTTAAGCATCCTGAACGCCGCAGAAAGAGAACCCGCCAAGCGGACCTTCAGCCTTGTCGTGCGCGGAGGAGCGGGATCCCTTGGCGTCGGAGATTTGAATACGACCCTCACTTCTATCAATGCCGCCTATGACGCGGGGAGGGAAGCGTACCCTGATTACATTACCGGGAAGTTCTCCGGAGCATCCGGACGGTTCAAAGATTGGGAAGTGGAGATCCAATGGGTGGCCTGGAAGGGTTTAAGCGTCGGGGTTGCCGTGTCTGGGCCTGTCCATCTGAATAGCAAAGGTTTCATATCCTACCTGTACACCTGGACGCAAGCCTATTCCATACAATCGGAAGTCCGGATGGAGGCACCGATCAAGCTTAACCTTTATTACTGCTTCCCTATTCGCTCAAAGCTCAATCTCGTCCTAAACGGCGGGGTCGGTCTCTACCGCGCCCGGATGGCCCAGACCTATAACTGGCAGCGCCGTTATCTAGATACATCCCAATACGGCGTCGATACAGATGTTATTGGAAATTATCATTATGACGTATCCGGCCACGCGATAGGTCTACATTGTGGAGTCGGTCTGGAATATGAGTTCAATGATAGATTCTCGATCATGGCCGAGAGCCAATGGAGGTTCGCAAAGCTCAAGTCCCTGAAAGGGAGCAGCGAGTATGCAACCCAGACATCTAATGTCTACGGTGGGGACATCACTTCGTCTGATAGCGATTCTCAGACTGGCTACTTATATCACTATGTCGTAGACCTCTATGGATACGAGGAACTGGCCGTCTATTCTGATCCTTCTCTCGCTGGAGGGGGGGTCAGCGGGCTGAGGAAGGCATCTCTGGACCTCGGGGGCTTCGCTTTCAAGATCGGACTGAGGATCAGGCTGTTCTGAGCCCGGCCGTCTGCAGTTGATTTTTGTCCCCGTTGGCGATAGAATTTCCCTTACTTTTACGCCTGGAAATGGCCATTGAGCATCATCCCTGACGCGACGGTCTTCATCACCTTCGCCGTCCTTTGCGTCCTCGTCCTGATCCTGTCCCGCGTCTTCTTCAAGCCCGTGGGCCGGGTCCTCGACGAACGGAAAGCCGGTCTCGAGAAAGCCAAAGCCGAAACAGAGCAGGCCCTCGCCGCCTCCGAGGAGGACCTGCGCCGGGTCGAGGAGAGGCTGAAGGAGGCCCGGGCCGCCTCGGAAGCCCTCTGGGAGCAAGCCGAGACCCAGGCCCTCAAGGACAAGACCCGGCTTATCCAGGAGCTTCAGGCCGAAACGCGCGCCCAGATGGAGAAGGCCAAGCTGGAACTCGAGAAGGAGGTCGAGCGGCTCAAGAAGGAGATCGACGCCCGGTCGGGCGACCTCTCCCGGGACATCGAAAAGAGGATCCTCAATTGATGCGTCCGAGAAGGTCCGCCGCCGTCATCCTGGCCCTGGTGCCCTGGCTCCTCTTCATGAGCGCCGAGGAGGGCGCCAAGACTTCAGCGACCATGGACTTCCTGGGCAAGACCGTCAACTTCCTCGTCCTCTTCGGCGGCCTGGCCCTCGTCCTCCGCAAACCCCTCGCCGCCATGCTCGCCAAGCGGACGGCCGACGTCCGGGAAATGCTCCGCCTGGCCGAGGCCTCGCGGTCCGCGGCGGAGGGCAAGCGGGCGGACTCGGCGGCGCGCCTCTCGGAGCTCGAAGACGAGATCGGACGCATGGCGGCCACGGCCGAGTCCCTGGCCCAGCGCGAGAAGGACAGGATCGCCGCCCAGGCGGAAGAGGAGGCCCGGCGCCTCCGCCGCTTCACCGAGCAGGCCATCGAACAGCAAGTCCGGTCCGGAGTCCGCGCGCTCAAGGCCCGCGCGGCCGAAACGGCCACGGCCCTGGCCCGGGAGAGGATCCGGAAGAAGCTGACCGCTGAGGACCAGGCGGCCCTCATCGACAAATCCATCGACAGGCTCTCGCGGCTCCATGAAGGATAGGACGCTCGTCAGGAGGTACGCCCAGGGGCTCGTCCAGGCCGTAAAGGGCGAGGCCGAGTTCGCGGCCGTCCTCGGCGAGGTCCGGGCCTTCCTCGCCCTCCGCGCCGGCCACGCCGGGCTGAGGGAGGCGCTGGCCAGCCCGTTCATCGAGAAGGAGCGGAAGGAGCGCATCCTCCGGGACGTCCTGGCGGAGAGCGGCGCCGGCGAGAAGACCGTCCGCTTCCTCGGCCTCCTCCTCGAACACGGCCGGCTCGACCTCCTCGACGATGTCGCCGCCGCCCTGCCCGAGGCCTGGAACGACGAGCGCGGCGTCCTGACGTTCGAGGCCACGTCGGTCATCGCCCTGACGGACGCCCAGAAGGACCGGCTCCGGGCGACACTCGAGGCCGTGGAGGGGAGGCCTGTCAGCCTCGCCTACCGGATCGACCCGGCCATCGTCGGCGGCCTTTCCCTGAGGCGCGGCCACATCATCTACGACGCCTCCATCGAGGGCGGTCTCCTCCGGATGAAAGAGCGAATCCAGCAAGGTTAGAGGTCGTCATGAGCATCAAGGCCGATGAGATCACCAGGATCATCCAGCAGCAGATCGAAGGCTACGAGTCGGACATCGACATCCAAGAGGTCGGCATCGTCACCTCGGTCGGCGACGGCATCGCCCGCATCTACGGCCTCGACCGGGCCATGTCCAACGAGCTCCTCGAGTTCCCGCGAGGCCTCTTCGGCCTGGCCTTGAACCTCGAAGAGGATAACGTCGGCGCCGTCCTGCTCGGCGAGAGCCACCTCGTCCGGGAGGGCGACCAGGTCAAACGGACGCGGCGGATCATGCAGGTGCCGGCCGGCCCGGCCATGATCGGCCGGGTCGTGAACCCGCTCGGGAAGCCT
>JBBISK010000156.1:4081-6218 GCA_037441295.1 Candidatus Aminicenantota bacterium
CAAGCCGATCGCAACGAAGCAGAACTATCCGGTCGAGAAGATCGCACCGCGCGTCATCGAGCGCAAATCCGTCGACACACCGCTCCAGACGGGCATCAAGGCCATCGACGCCATGATCCCCATCGGCCGCGGCCAGCGCGAGCTCATCATCGGCGACCGCCAGACGGGCAAGACCATCGTCGTCCTCGACACGATCCTCAACCAGAAGTCGTCCGACGTCGTCTGCATCTATGTCGCCATCGGCCAGAAGAACTCGACCATCGCTCAGATCGTCAAGACGCTCGAGGACTTCGGGGCCATGGAATATTCCATCGTCGTCGCCTCCTCGGCCAGCGACCCTTCGCCCCTCCAGTACCTGGCGCCCTACGCCGGCTGTGCCATTGGCGAGTACTTCCGCGACAACGGCCGCCACGCCCTGGCCATCTACGACGACCTCTCGAAGCACGCCGCGGCCTACCGCGAGATCTCGCTCCTCCTTCGCCGGCCGCCGGGCCGCGAGGCTTACCCGGGCGACGTCTTCTACCTCCACTCGCGGCTCCTCGAGCGGGCGGCCAAGCTCAACGACGCGCTCGGGGGCGGGTCGCTCACGGCCCTGCCCATCATCGAGACGCAGGCCGGGGACGTCTCGGGCTACATCCCGACCAACGTCATCTCCATCACCGACGGCCAGATCTACCTCCAGTCGGAACTCTTCAACGCCGGCGTCCGGCCGGCCATCAACATCGGCATCTCGGTCTCGCGCGTCGGCGGCAACGCCCAGGTCAAGGCCATGAAGCAGGTCGCCGGCAAGCTCCGCCTGGACCTCGCCCAATACCGCGACCTCGTCACCTTCGCCCAGTTCGGGACCGAGCTCGACCGGACGAGCCAGGCCCAGCTCGACCGCGGCGAGCGGCTGACCGAGATCCTCAAGCAGGGGCAATACACGCCCCTGACGGTCGAGAAGCAGATCCTCATCATCTACGCCGGCAACCGCGGCTTCCTCGATGAGCTCAAGGTGGCGTGGCTCAAGGACTACGAAAAGAAGCTCTACGAGGACGTCGAGACCCGCCACCCCGACATCCTGACCCGGCTGCGAGAGAAGAAGCAGATCGATGGCCCGCTCGAGGCGGCCATCAACGCCGCCCTGACCGAATTCAACGCCCGGTTCAAGGCGGAGCAGGCGTAGCATGCCGACCCTCATCGACCTCCGGCGCCGCATCCGGAGCGTCCAGAACAGCCAGAAGATCACGCAGGCGATGAAGACCGTCTCGACGGCCAAGTTCCGGAAGGCCCAGCGCGTCGTCGTCGCCTCGCGGCCGTTCTGGCACATCTTTCCGGAGCTCATGGGCCGGCTGGCCTACTGGGCCTCGGACGGCGGCGGCCACCCGCTCCTCGAACGGCGGGAAGAGAGGAAGGTCGAGGTCATCGTCGTGACGTCGGACAAGGGGTTGGCGGGCGCCTTCAACTCGAACCTCCTGACCCGGGCCCTGTCCTTCATCCAGGCCAAGGAGGCCGCGGCCTCGGTCCGCCTCGTCCTCGCCGGAAAGAAGGCGGTCGGCTTCTTCCGGAAGCACGACTGGCCCGTGGACCGGGCGTTCGGCGACCGGACCGATAAACTGACCCGGGACGAGGTCCGCGACCTCGCCGAGTTCCTGATCCGGCAGTACTCCTTCCAGGCGGTCGACGCCGTCTATGTCGTCTACAACGAGTTCCGCTCGATCGTCGCGCCGCGGTTCATGGAGACGAGGATCCTGCCGCTCGCCCCGGACCCCGGGAAGGAGCCTTCGGCGGCGTGGGTCCCGGACTGGGAGCCGGGGGCGGACCGGCTGGCCCGGTTTATCCTGCCTCTCTACGTCGAGAGCCAGCTCCACCACGTCCTCCACGAGTCGCAGGCCGCGGAGCAGGCGGCCCGAATGATGGCCATGGACAACGCCACCAAGAACGCCGAGGAGCTCGTCGAGGACCTCGTCCTCGTCCTCAACAAGATCCGCCAGGCCGGCATCACCAAGGAGCTGCTGGAGATCATGACCGCCGTCGAGGCCCTTCGAGAGAGCGCGTAGGGAGAGAAACGATGGAACAGAAAGAAGCGAAGATCGGGACGGTCGTCGCGGCCGATCTCGGCCGCCGCACGAACCCGAAGCTGAAACTCGGCGTCTGC
>JBBISK010000157.1:0-2836 GCA_037441295.1 Candidatus Aminicenantota bacterium
CGCGAAGTCGGGGCGCACGCCCATGCCGGAAAGGACCTGCTCGGGCGTCTCGCCCCAGACGACCCTCCCCTGCCCGAGGCGATGCTCCTTGACCGTCTTCCCGTCGCAGCCGGCCCACAGCTCTTCGGCCAGCCGCCTGACCTCGTCGTCGCACGCCGGATAGCCGCCGAGGCTCGGCGACCTCTCCGGTCGCGGTCCGACGACCGTCGCCCCGTCCTTGACGAGAGCGACGACCTTGCGCAGGAGCGCCGGGGTCATGGCCGGCGTATCGGAGAGGACAAGGAGGCGATAGCTCATTCCGCCGGGCAGGACGAGCAGGCCGTCCTTCGCCGTCATCCGCTCGATGACGACCTCGGCGCAGGCCTCGTCCCAGTCGTAGCCGCGGCGCGGGTGGTCGGCGAAGCTCTGCGGCGGGGCCTCCGGCTGGAGATAGCAGATGTCGGCCGCGAATGTCCCCCGGCGCAGCATGAACTGGCATCGGGCTAGGTATTCGTGCCAGCCCGGCGTCAGCTCCCACCACGTGTTGGTCCGCTCGTAGTGGAGACCCCAGGGGCCCATGGTCATGCCGGGCCGCCGGTCGGTCCAGGGCTGAAGCGCGTAGCGATGGAAGACGAAGCGGTTGACGCCGTCGGTGAAGGCACGGTCGCCGAGGGCCTTGATCGAGGCCGGATGCTGCAGCCACTTCTCGCTGTCGTCCGCCGTGAACGATTCGGCGCCGAGGATGGTCTTGCCGTAGGTGTGGACGGCGGAGGCCATGCCCTTGACCGTCTCGAGGGCGCCGCCGCCCATCCAGAACTCGCACATCGGCTCGTCGGCCTCGCCGGCGTAGGGCAGGTCGTCGCAGGGACCGCCGTAGGCCTCGATGGAGAGGCGCAGGCCGCGGGCGCGCGCCAGCTCGCCCAGGCCGCGGGCGTAGTTCTCGACGACGAGCTCGGAAACCGTCCGCCGCAGGTCCCACAGGAACCGCTCGGAGACCTCCAGGCCGCCGACGACGCGGCCGGTGAGGACCGGGAGGTAGGGCCGGAGGTCGTAGCCGCGGCGCTTGGCGAACTCCGCCGCCATCGCCTCGGTCCAGTTCTGCGAGCCGTTCTCCCAGCTGTCGATGTGCGTCGAGACGAGGGTCTTTCCGGCCGCCGGGCCGGCGTCGGCGATGAGCTTCTCCATCATGCCGCGGTAGTTGGCCTCGATCCCGGCCCGGGAGAGCTTGTCGCACTCGAGGCCGCGGCCGCTCTTCGGCGCCGGCGCGTTCTCGGCGCCCGTCGTGGTGTGGCCGAAACGCATGACGGTCCATTTCCCTGCCGGGACATCCCAGGCCAGGCGGCCGCTCGCGTCCATCCGGTCCTTGAGGTCAACGATCTTGGCCGCGTCGATGACGTCCGCGGGGGGAAGGTCGCCGCGGGCCGGCGCGCCGACGGCGCCCGTCTCATAAGCCGCCTTGGCCTTGATGCCGACGATCCGGTAGGCGCCCGGCGTCGGGAAGGCCAGGACGGCGATATCGCGATAGAACCCCGCCGTCGCCTGGGGCTGGGGCAGCGGGCCCGAGAATTTCCGCGGACCCAAGACCCCGGTTTCGGTCCAGACGACCTTCTGCATCGACTCCTCGGGCTTGATCCAGGGCCCGCCGCTGCCGTTCCAGCCGGCGTCGTCGTTCATGTTGATCTCGAGCCCGAGCCGTTCGGCCTCCGTGACGGCGAAATGGAAGAGGTCGCGCCAGTTCTTGGCCATGAAATCGACCGGCCCGACAGGTGCGCCCTGGTCCACTTCCATGATGAGGACGCCGCCGATGCCGGCCCGCTTCATCGCCTCGAGGTCGGCGGTGATGCCTTCGCGGGTGATGTTGCCGTTGAGCCAGAACCAGTAGACCCACGGCCGCGCGGAGGGAGGCGGGCTGACGAAGCCGCGCTCGAGCGCTGGCTCGAAGCTCGCCGCCTGCGCGCCCAGGTCCGCGGAAACGGCGGGGATGGGCGCAGCGGCCCGGCGCCCGCAGCCTGCGGAAGCCAGAAGTATCGAAGCAAGGACTATACCGAGGATGGCCAGGCGGGAATGGCGGTCAATGTTCATTTGGACCTCCTCAGACGAGGGCGCCCTTCCTGACGATCGCCTCCATGACGTCGGCGAACGTGTCGATCTCCCGGACCGTCAGCGAGACGTTGACGACGATGCGGATGCCGTCGATAAGACCGTCCGGGTGCTTGATGCCCGAAACGATGATGCCGTACTTGTCGACAAGGTGCGCGGCGAGCTTGTCCATGTCCAGGCCCTCGACACCGATCGTGGCGATGGCGCAGGACTCGGCCGGGTCGAGGCTCGTGTAGAACCGGACCTTCGGCAGCTGGTGCAGCCGGTTGGCCCAGCGCTCCTTGAGGTAGCGGAGCCGGGCCGACTTCCGCTCGATGCCGAGGCCCTCGTTGAAGGTGATGGCCTCGGCGATGGCGATGCGGTTGGCCGGGGTGCGCGTGCCGACGTCCTCGAAACGGCGGATGTCGTTCGGCGTGTCGGTCCAGGGCGGGGTCAGCGGATAGAGCTTGGGGATGCGGTCCTTGGGGATGCGGAGAAAGCCGTTCCCCGGGGGCGCCATCAGCCACTTGTGGAGGCTCGCCGTGTAGTAGTCGCAGCCGAGGTCGGCCAGCTTGAACGGGACGTGCATGAAGCCGTGGGCGCCGTCGACGAGGACCTCGATGCCTTTCGCGTGGGCCATGTCCGAGATCCGCCGAACGGGCGACATCTGCCCGGTCCAATGCGTAAAATGACAGACGTGGATCAACTTGGTGCGAGGGGTCACCTGCTGAGCGACCATGTCATAGAACTTGTCGAGAGGCACGGGCGGGGCCGGGAG
>JBBISK010000157.1:2846-4438 GCA_037441295.1 Candidatus Aminicenantota bacterium
TCGAGGTGCCGGAACGGCTGGACTACCGGGGTAGGGTGCGCAAAGAGCTCGACGAGCAGGTGGTCCGGCAGATCGCAGACGAACTGCGCGGGCTGGACGTGCAGGCGGCCGTCGCGCTTCTGGCGCTGCTTCCAGGTGCTGAGGAGCCGCGGGTAATCCTGGTTCGTGATGACGACCTCGTCGCCGGGCTTGAGGTCGAGGCCGAGGATGGCGATCTGTCCCGCCTCCGAGCCGCCGCGGCAGATGACGAGCTCTTCCGGGTCGCAGCCGAGGTGCGCGCCCAGGCGGCGGCGGCAGCTCTCGATCTCTTTGTTCAGGACGGCCATGGAGTACCAGGCGGCATTGCTCGAAAAATCGGTATGCCTGTTGACCGCTTCCTGGACGATGCGAAGACTGTTCTGGACCGTTCCGTTGTTGAAATTGATGTAGTTGCGGTCGAGGGCGAAGGCCTGCTGGACTTCGAACCAGAAGTCCTCGTCGGAAGCCACTTGTTCAGGGGTCATGTCCGCCCTATCGCGCCCCGCGGCCAGGATGCGCTCGAGGCCGATCGCGGGGGTCGCGGCCAGAGCGCCCACGCCGACGGCGCAGTTCCGCATGAAATCGCGCCGGTTCAGGTTGGCTTTGGATGCCATGTTCCCTCCTCGTGAGCGGGTGGATGGGATGACCGCCTGCGCGGCCCCGCTCAATTTAACCCAGGTCGAGCGCGGTTTTCAAGGAGGGATGCGTGGTGCCTGTCTGGCGTCCGGGCCCCAGGCCGCCGTTATTCGGAGGTCGAGGGTTATTTCTTGGCCGGCGCCATGCCCTCGTCGTGGGATTCGGCCGCGGGCTGGCCCGAGCCAGCCTCAGTAGGCTTCGGCGGGGCGGCCTTCTTCTCGGGCTTGGGCTTCTTTTCCTTGGCCCCCTCGGCGGACTTCTTGGGCTTTTCGGCCTTCCCGGGCTTGCCGGCTTCCTCTTCCTTCGGTGCCGCCGCTTTGGCCGCCTTCCGCTTCGCCAGTTCCTCGGCCAGCTTTTCCTGGGCGGCGATGGCGCGGAGCCGGCGGTTCACGGTCCTGAGCTCGGCCTGGAGGTTCCGAACGATGGGGTCCTTCTTGGCCGCGGCGGGCTCGACGCCCTTGACCGAGAGCGATTTCAGCCGGTCCTTCAGCTTTTGCTCGAAATAGGCCTTGTGCCGTAGGTGGATTTCTTTCCTTTTCGACGCCATTCTCTCCTCCTCGTCGATTCCGCTCGGTATTCCGGCGGGCGTGTGTCAGGTGGCGCGGTGGTCAGACCGCGCGGCGGATCAATGTAAGCCGTATATTTATATCAGGGTTTCGGCCAAAAAGCCATCCCTGGGCCTTAACAAAGGCCTTGAAAAGCCGATCCCGCCTGCGATATAGTGAAGCAAAGCGATAGGGGTATAGGGGACATGAAGTGTCCTGCCTGCCAGTCCGAAAACCCTGCCGACAGCCAATTCTGCCATAAGTGCGGATCGTCCATCGACGTCCCCGCCTCCTCCCCGAGCCACGCCCGCCAGTCGGCCGTCAGCGTCTCCAGGTCGCGCCCCGTCGCCTCTTCCGGGTCCCTGCCATCGGCCAGCGCCCTCACGACGGGGG
>JBBISK010000157.1:4448-6190 GCA_037441295.1 Candidatus Aminicenantota bacterium
CCAGGAGACGGCCATCGGCGAGAGCCTCAAGTTCGCCCCCGGGGAGAAGTTCGGCGACCGCTACACGATCATCGAGGAGATCGGCCGCGGGGGGATGGGCCGGGTCTATAAGGCCAAGGACCAGGAATTGGGGATCACGGTCGTTCTCAAAATGATCCGCCCGGATCTCACGTCGCGGCCGGGCATGGTCGACCAGTTCAGGAAGGAGACGCTGCTCGGCAGGTCGGTCTCTCACGAGAACGTGGTCAGAATCCATGACATTGGGGTGGTGAACGACATCCGGTACATCTCCATGGATTTCATCAAGGGGGAGAACCTCTTCGAACTCATGGAGACATCGGGTACCCTGGCCCTTTCGACGTGCCTCGGGATCGCTCTCCAGGTCTGCCGGGCGCTGAAGGCAGCCCACGAGAAGGGGATCGTCCACCAGGACCTCAAGCCCCAGAACATCATGATCGACAATTCCGGGAAGGTTTATGTCACGGACTTCGGGCTGGCCAAGTCCGACTCCGCGGCCACAGCGCACCGTCTGGGAAAGGTCTCGGGCACGCCGAAGTATTTCTCGCCGGAGCAGGCCCGGGGCGAGGAGTCGGACCGGAGGTCGGACATCTATTCCCTTGGGGTTCTCCTGTACGAGATGGTGGCGGGGACTCCCCCGTTCAAGGCCGATACGGTCGAGGGCTACATCAAGAAGCACGCGTCCGAGAAGCCGCCCGCGCCGTCCAAGTTCAATGCGGATATCCCTCCCGCCTGCGAAAAGATCATTCTCAAGTGCCTGGAGAAGAAAAAGGAAGGCCGGTATCAGAGCATCGACGAGCTTATTCGGGACCTCGAAGCCCAGAAAGCGCATGTCCGGGTGGGCACTAAGGGAGGATGGGCAAAGTGGCAGAAGACCCTCCTCGTCTCCGCCGCCGTCGCTATCGCTGGCTTCGGTGGCTATAAGATCATAAAGCCGATCATCTGGCAGCCACCTCCACCGCCGTCATCCGGGCGCGTCGCCGTCATGTACGCCGTCAACAACTCCGGCGACAAGAGCCTGGACGACCGGCTCCGGTGGGTCATCCCTTACTACCTGGCCATGGCCCTCACGCAGTCCAAGTATCTTAGCGTGCTCCCCCAGGACCGGCTGATGCAGATCCTATCGGACATGAAGCAGATGAACGAGGACCGCCCCCTGTCCAGAACGCTGGACAGGGTTTCAGACCAAGCGAACGTCGGTTACTTCGTCCTGCCCAGTTTCACAAAAGCCGGCGCCGATATCGTTGTCAGCTTCACGGTCAGGCAGGCCAAGAGCGACAAGACGGTCGGAGAGCCCGTTACGGTCAAGGGGAAGGGGCTCGAGGACGTCCCGTCCATGGCGGAGGAGATGAGCCAGAAGGTAAAATCGCAGCTCAGCCTCCCCGCCGCCGAAATCGCCGCGGATGCGAATCAACGCCTGGAGAAGATCACAACGGCCTCTCCCGAGGCGGTTCGTTATTATGTGGAATCGCAGAAGGCTTATGCCGAGGGAGACTTCAGGGCCAGCGTTCAGGCCCTGAATGAGGCCGTCAAATCGGATCCCAATTATACGATGGCCTATGAGCAGATGGCCATCGATTACGGGTACCTTGGAGAATATGGAAACTCGCGGAAGACGCTGCAAAAGGCCTTGGACCTCTCCGACCGAGTCTCCGAGAGGGATCGCTATTTTATCCAAGCCTATGCCGCCACGATGTTGAACGATTCTCCTCTGCCGGCGATCG
>JBBISK010000158.1:0-6136 GCA_037441295.1 Candidatus Aminicenantota bacterium
CTCATGGCGACATAGTAGACATGGGACATGTCCGCCACGATGGGCTGCCCGCCGATAAGCACGGACATGGGATCGACCATGCTGCCCGGGTCTTTGCTCGAGTCGTAGCTGAACGTGATGCCGGAGGCCTGGACGGCGAGGTCCGTGGTCAGGGGGACCTGGTCGACCGCGTACTCGAGGCCGCCGATGATGAGATCGGGAGTCAGCGGCACGACGACGACCTTGAAGTCGAGCCCATTATCCAGGTCATAACCGTACGGGACGGCCCTCAAGATGTTATTGCCGACGACCTTGCCGGCGAAGATGTCGGCGCCCTCGTAGCCGAGGACGTCGAGGGCGCAGTCGACCGGGAAGCCGGCCTTGGTCAGCCTTTTCACGAAGGCGTCGGTGACGAGGTTGCCGAGCGGCGTGTCCCGGTTCGGGCCGGTCGTCGGCCAGCTCTTCAGGATGTCCCGCAGGGCCGTGGCCACGATCTGGCTATAGACGGGCCCGAAGCGCGGGTCGGCGACGACGCCGGCGCGGACCTTGTTGACGGCAGCGCGGACCTGCGGGTCCTCCTTGACGCGGCCGTCGACGGGATAGAGCTTCCAGCTGTCGAGCGTGACGCCGCCGGCGCCGAGATTGAGCTTCAGCTCGCCCAGGTACAGGCCGAAATACCCGGCCTGGACGATGATCTTGCCGCTGCGGACGATGGGCTGGGCGTAGATGTCGTGGCTGTGCCCGCCGACGATGACGTCGACATAAGGGACGTTGTCGGCCAGGCCGATGAGGTCGAGCGCCGTGCCGAGGTGGGACAGGCAGATGACGACGTCGCACCCTTGCTTTTTCAGGCCGCGCGCGAGCTCCCCGGCGTAATACCAGAGAGTATTAACCGGGTTCGCGTCCTCGTAGGGATGCTTGAAGCGGGCGTTGACGTCGTCGGAGTAGTTCTGCGGCTCCTGGGTGACGAGCCCGAAGATGCCGACCTTGACCCCGCCGATGGTCTTGATCATCGACGGCTGGATCATGCCGTAGAGCGGGCCGCCTTGACCGAAGGCCGTCCCCGTGAAGTCGACGTTGGCGCAGAGGACCGGCAGGTTCAGGGGCGCCGCTCCCGCGACCTGGCCGCTGAGGACCCCCGCCAGGGTGTCGATGCCCAGGTCGAACTCGTGGTTGCCGAGCTCCATGGCGTCGTACAGGTTCTCCATGATCTTGAGCTCGGGGTAGCCGAGATACTTGTTGAACTCGAAAGACCCGACGAAGACGTCGCCGGCGTTGAGGGCCAGGACGTTATCGTCGACGACCCGGAGCTTCTTGATGAGCGTCGCCATCCGGGCGATGCCGGCATAGTCCGGTTTGTACAGGAAATGCCAGATGTCCCAGACGTCCCAGATGCCGGCGCCGATCATCCTCTTCGCGTCCGTCCCCGTGCCGGCGGCCGGGATGGTCCCGGTCTCGAACGGGACCATGGCCGAATGCGTGTCGTTGGTGTGAAGGATGGTCAGCTTCTTCGACTGGGCGCAGGCAAAGATGGCCAACGCCAACACCAGGACCGTGACCCAGAAAAACCTCAGACCCCCGTTTTTCATGAAAAATCCTCCCTTGCCCGAAGGTTGAAGACCCCTTAACCCTGATTGCTGTGAAATTGGGTATCTCACGTCCGACCTCGGAATGACAATACCCCCGCCGGGGGCCGGAGTTGTCAAGAAGTTGTCAAGAAAATGCAAAGAATCGGTCAACCCAAGGTCGCTCTTTGGCGGTGCCGAGGCCGTCCTTATCCCCCGGTCCCCCTCCAAACGGGGTCTTTCGGACGGCCTCGGCACCGCCCTTTGGATCTTCCCGGATATCGGAGGATGCAATCTAAGCTAGATGGGTTCCGGCCGAGATGCGGATGACGTGGACCTTGGGGCGCCGGCCGAAGGCCGCCTCGTAGGCTCGGCCGACCTGAGCCTCGAACTCCGGCACCGCGCCCGCCTCGACCAGGCTGATCGTGCAGCCGCCGAAGCCGGCGCCCATCATCCGCGAGCCGAAAACGCCCGGAACCCCGGCGGCGGCCTCAACCAGCGCGTCGAGCTCGGCGCAGCTGACCTGGTAGTCGTCCCGGAGGCCGGCGTGCGATTCCGACATCCGCTCGCCGAACGATTTGAAGTCGCCCCGGCCGAGGTCGACGCAGGCTTCGGCGACGCGGATGTTCTCCCGGACGACGTAGTCGCATCTCCGGAAGACGACCGGGTCGAGCTCCGCCTGGTGCTCCTTGAGGAGGACCTGGGAGACGTCGCGGAGGCTGCGGACCGACGGGTCGTGCTTGCGAAGGAGGGTGACGCCGTCCTCGCACTGTTGCCGCCGGACGTTGTATTCCGAGCCGGCCAGCTCGCGCCGGACGAGGGTATCGGCGACGACGATGCGGAGGTCCTCCCGCTCGAAGGGGAAGTATTCGTATTCGAGGGAGCGGCAGTCGAGCTTGAGGACCTTCTTCTCCCGGCCGTGGATGTTGATGAACTGGTCCATGATGCCGCAGCGGACACCGACGAACTCGTTCTCGGCCTTCTGGGCCAGCTTGACCATGGTCAGGCCGTCGAGGCCCAAGCGGAACATGTGGTTGAGGGTGAAGGCCAGGCCGCCCTCGATCGCCGCCGACGACGACATCCCGGCCCCGACGGGGATGTCCCCGCCGAAGACGCAGTTGAAGCCGCCGACCTTGCGTCCGTCCCGCAGGAACTGGTCGATGACGCCCTGGAGGTAGTCGGGCCAGTGAAGCGGGGACCGGTGGAGGGCGCCGAGCTCGCAGCGGAACTCCTGGTCGAAGTCGCGCGAGACGAAATGGCAGACGCCGTCGCGACGCGGGGCGGCGGCGAAGACGACGGCCTTGTCCGTGGCCGCCGGCAGGACGAAGCCCTCGTTGTAGTCCGTGTGCTCGCCGATGAGGTTGACGCGGCCGGGGGAGACGACAAGGGCCGGCTCGCCGGGGAAGTGCTTCCGGAACCGGTCGGCCATGATCCCGATGAGTTCGTGCATCTCGGCTCCTTACCGTCCGTCCTCAATGGATAGAACGACGCCAGGCCTGAAGAATTATCAACTTGGCCGGAAAAAGTCAACCGGCCGCAGAGAGGCCGCTGCCCTCACATGTCCTTGCCGTACCAGCTCCGCAGCACGGCCTCGGCCGGCTTGCCGTGGGGTGTGTAGCCGGTGTCGGACGTGCCGCCGTCGGCGGGGTCGGGCGACCACTGCCACCAGTACATCCCCGCCATCCAGCTCTGTCCGGAGACGCTGCGGAGCGCGGCCTCGTAGAAATTGCTCTGGACGGTGAGGTCGACCGGGCCCTGCCGCTGCCAGTCCCACGGATTTTGAGCGCCGCCGGCGACGCTCCTGGCGCCGATCTCGGTCAGGATCAGGGACTTACCCCATTTCTGGGCGAGCTGCTGGAGCTTCTGGCGGAACGGCGCCCAGCCGGTGACGAGGTCATCGACAGTCGGGTTGACGTTCTGGGTCAGGGTCGGGTAGGCGTCCTGGCCGATGTAATCGACGGCGTCCCACCAGGCGACCGCGGCGGGGTTGGACTCGACCTGGTTATCGGCGTAGGTCAGGGGCCCGGAATAGGCGGCCCGGACCTCGGTCACGATGCTCCGCCACTCGTCGGCGTGGACAGCCGTCGTGCCGAGCTCGCACCCGACGCAAAACATCTCGCAGCGTGTCCCGGCGGCCAGGGCCGCGTAGTGGAGGACGAAGGTCCGATAAGAGGCGAACCAGGCCGTCCAGTCGGCGGCGGTGAAGGCCGGCCCGATCTCTCCGCGGTAATGGGCGGGATCATTCGCGAGGTCGACGTGCGGCTTGAGCATGACCTTCAGGCCCAGGTCGTGCGCCTTCTGGATGATCGTCTCGAGAGAGGCGTCTGTCGGCGTCGACGCGCCCGTGTAGCTGATGGAGGTCGAGGCGATCGTGTCCTGATAGCCGGTCACCAGGATGCTGATCCAGGTCGCGTTCGTTTGCTTGAGGTTCCCCAGCGACTGCGAAGGCCCGTCGCCGTCATAGGCCCCGGACCAGTACCCGGTGAAGGCGATCCCCTTCTCGAAGGCTCTCGCTTCCGTCGCCGGCGACTTCGCGCGACAGGACGCGGCGAGGAAAAGGAACGCCAAGCAGCCTGCCGCAGTGAGAAAGCCGATGCAGCGTATCGCGGATCTGGGCATTCTCATCCTCCTCGGAAAGTCCGGCCCGGCGCAACCTCCGGGCCCGTCAGGCGCCATCATTCTGAGGCTTTCCCGCCGGGCTGTCAATTTCCGTCCGAGGAGGACATCGCGCGGGCGGCGGAGGATTTCAGGAAAGCGCGCGCCGGTTAGCCTCAGGCGGGCGCTTCCAGACGCCCGGCGGCGCCGGCCCCTCGTCCTCGAGGGCCGCGCACTGGCCGGCGGCCGCGATGAAAAGAACAACGACGAGGTACTGCGGTTCCGGCGTCGTCGCGACCAGCAGGAAAGCGTAGGCGGCCGCGAGCAGGGCCGTGGGAAGCTTGAGCCGCGGCGCGGCCAGGACGGCCAGGCCGAGGAGCGCCACCGCCGCGAAGGGATACAGGCCGGAGAGGTGGAGCCAGCTCATCGGCCCGGAAAGGGCGTTCGGGTAGAAGGTGGCCAGAGCCGCCCTGTCCTTCATGACGAGGTTGAAGAGGATCGTGTTCTTGAGCACGGCGACGACGCCGAAGGGCAGCATGAGGAGAGCGGCCGTCGTGACCGCGATCCCCGAATCCACCGCGACCCGCCCGAGCGAGCGGAGGTCCGTGCGGTCGAACCTGTGCCAGTAGTACGCGGCCATGAGCGGGATGACCAGGAACTTGGTCATGAGACCGACGCCGAAGAGAACGGCGATGACGTAGCGGCGGGCCGGTCGCGGCCGGAGCTCGTCGCGCCGGGCCAGGAGCAGCACGAGCGCCGCGACCAGTAAGGTCATGGCCGGGTTGGTCTTGACCTCGAGGAAGAGGAAGACCAGGAAATACGGCGCGAGAAAGCGCAGCCTGACGCCCGGGAACATCAGGGCGAAGGCCAGGCAGGCGAGGGCGTTCAGGAAGACCATGGCCGCGGTGAAGACGACGGAATTCCATGTCCCGGCCAGCCGGTAAGCGAGATAGTAAGGGTAGATCTCCATCGGCGGGTAGTTGAAGTTCCCATAGACGACCCGCCCCCCTTCGCCCATGTGGAAGATCGTCCCGCTCGTATAAGGGTTGCCGCCGGCGTCGATCGTCTTGAGGACGCTTTCGTAATGGCGGACGAGCTCGAGGTTGAAATCGGAGGTCAGGAAGACCCTCGTCCCGAGGCCGAGGCCCAGGACGAGGACGAACGCGAGGACGGCCTTCTTGAAAACCCAGGCGGGCGGCGCCGAATAGAGGGCCCAGACGAGGGCCAGGCCCAACGAGAGGGTCAGGGCCAGGTCGTAGCGATAAGCGTGCGGGATGGGCTTGAGGGCCCACATGACAAGGCTGACCACGACGGAGCCGGCGAGCACGGCCGGGACGACGAAGCGCTTCACCCCTCGCTCGAGGTCCTGCGGCGCTCTCGGGCCTCCGGGGAGAGGGGAAGATATCATGCCCGCGTCCCCGACCTCAGCCCGCCGGCCGGACCCGGTGGTGCCGCCGCCAGAGGCCGACGATGCCGGCTGCCGCCTCCAGCTTGACCTTGAGGCTCATCTTGGAATCGCCGACGCGTCGGTCGGCGAAGTAGATCGGGACCTCGGCGATGCGGAGGCCCAGCCGCTCGCTGAGGTAGATCATCTCGACTAGGAAAAGATAGCCGTTCGACCGGATGCGGCCGAGGTCGACGGCCTCGAGCGCCGACCGGCGCCAGGCCCGGAAGCCGCCCGTCACGTCCCTGGTCGCAAGCCCGAGGATCGTCCGGGCGTAGGCGTTGGCCGACCGGCTCAGGACGAGGCGGCGTATCCCCCAGGTGTCGTCGATCCGGCCGCCGGCGACATACCGGGAGCCCTGGACGAGGTCGTGGTCGGCGAGCTTTTCGAGCAGGCGAGGGACGTCGGCCGGGTCGTGGGAGAGATCGGCATCCATTTGGACGACACCAGCCCGTCGGCGGTCCACGCCGGATCGCGCACGGCGTTCAGCGCGCGGCTCATCCATTCGCGGGCACGCCCGACGTCGCCGCTGTCGGCGTCCTCGCGCTGCGCC
>JBBISK010000159.1:0-6093 GCA_037441295.1 Candidatus Aminicenantota bacterium
ACTGCTTTTTGGGGAGTCGTCTTAGAAAATATGACCCCTGCACCTATTACACTATAAATGATAATTCCAAAAATGGAGAGTGTTCGTAATATTGCGAATGCATAGTTTTCTGACGCGATAAATGAAACATAAAGAAAGATAGGGATGAGAGCAAATACCACTTTCTAGGTCAAAAAGAAAACGACAGCCTTCTTGATTGGCTGGGCGATTCTCGCCACGTGCATACTAAAAGAGAATATTAGAATAAATGGAATGGCAGATAGCACATCAAAAACGAGACTGCCCACAACGACATCAAGCGCATACGATAAGTTCCTTTCGGCTGCGATCATTAAGCATAAAGCTAGGCTCTCGATAATGAGATAATAAATGATTAGTTTTATGGCGATTCTGTCTGTTCTCAGTTTAAGGACATAGGAAAAATACTTCTGTGGTCTGAAAATGAAATCAGAAAACTCAGAGATGCTCCTAGAGATGTCTTTTATGTTTCTCTTAACCGAAACCTTTGCAGTATGCCCCGCGGCTTGCCGCGGGGATGAATGCATGCCATGCCGGGGAGGTTATAAGGGGGGCCGGAAAGCCTCCCTTATCCACATAGGGCCTTGCTGGGCAGTGTGATATAAATGAAGCGTGGGACTGAAAAGGACGAGTCATTCGGTCTACGACACGAGCTATCATCTGGTATGGTGTCCGAAGTACCGGAAGAAGATCTTCGAGCGGGAGGAGGTCCGGGAACGAGCGAAACAGATGGTCCCGGAAATCTGCGAGGCGTACGATATCGAGATCGTGGAGATGGAAATAGTGGAAGAGCACGTCCATCTTCTGGTTTCGTTCGCCCCATCTCGGTCGATAGGGGAGGTCGTGAGGATCATCAAGAGCAACAGTGGGCGGGGGTTGTTTCGCGAGTTCCCGGGACTGAAGAAGAGGTTGTGGGGCGGGGAGGTGTGGGAAGACGGATATTTCGTCCGGACAGTCGGAGACCGGATGACTCGGGACGTGATAGAGAAATATATCAAGCATCATCACGAGCTAGAGCAAGGGCCTGCGCAGCTGGCCTTGAAGCTGCGCTCTTGATGCCCCGCGGCTCGCCGCGGGGTCATTGACTAGTTGATAATAAGTAAGTTAAAACAGCACGCATGATGCTGATAATAATAATGTTAGATATCTAGTGACCCCTCCGGGGCGGTCGTCCGGGTTCGGTCGCTTGTCATTTTAAACGGTAGCGAAAAAAATCATTGGGGGTCGGAGAGTCAAATCGCGTAAAATGGGCCACTGACGATCATGAGCCGCGCGGAAAGCCACGAAGGGAATACGAACCTGCCGCAGTTCGACAGGAGGATGACGCTGCTCGACACGTCGTTCCTCGTCGTCGGGGCGGTCATCGGGTCGGGCATCTTTCTGACGCCCGGGCTCATCGCGGCCGGCCTCCCCTCCCCCGGGCTGCTCATCGCCGTGTGGCTGGCCGGAGGCTTGGTCACGATGTGCGGGGCGCTCTCCTTCGGCGAGCTCGGGGCGATGTTCCCGCAGGCGGGCGGGCAGTATATCTATCTGCGCGAGGCTTACGGCCCGGCCGCGGCTTTCCTCTTTGGCTGGGGGTTCTTCGGCTTCATCATGTGCGGCGGGCTGGCCGCCCTAGCCGTCGGATTCGCCGAGTTCTTCGGCTCGTTCGTCCCGTCCCTCGCCGTCGGCGTCCGGATCCTCCATTTCTCGGTCTTCGGGCTGTCCTACACGCTCACGGCCGGCCAGGTCGTGGCGGCTGCGGCCATCCTTCTTCTGACCCTTCTCAACACCTTCGGCATCCGGGCGGGCGTCGCCGTCCAGAACCTGCTGACGGTCTTCCGCATCGGCGCCGTCCTGGCCATCGTCGTCCTGGGCGCCCTGTTCGGGACAAAGAGCGGCGGGTCGAACTTCCATCCGCTGTTCCAGGGCACGCCGGCCTTCCCAGACCTTGTGCGGCCCCTGGGCCTGGCCCTGGTGGCCATCTTCTGGACCTATGACGGCTGGTATTCCGTGAATTGCACGGCCGAGGAGGTCCGCCGTCCCGAGCGGAACATCCCGCGCGGCCTCGCCTTGGGCGTCGGCGCCGTCACCGTCCTTTACGTCGCCGTCAACGTCATCTACCTCGTCGCCCTGCCCATCGGGCGGCTCAAGGGCGTGACGCGCGTCGGGGAGCTGGTCACGACGTCCCTCTTCGGCGGCGGGGTCAGCGCGGCCATCTCGGCCGTCATCATGGTCTCTGTCTTCGGCTGCCTCAATGCCAACCTCCTCTTCGGCCCCCGGGTCTACTACGCCATGGCCAAAGACGGGAGCTTCTTCCGGGCCATGGCCCGGCTGAGCCCGCGCTGGCGCGTCCCGGCCCGGGCCCTGTGGGGCCAGGCCGCCTGGTCGGCCGTCCTGTGCCTGACCGGGACCTACGAGGCCCTTTACGAGTACATGGTCTTCGCCCTGCTTGTTTTCTTCGCCGCGACCGGGCTCGCCGTCATCATCCTCAGGAGACGGCGCCCGGACCTCGCGCGGCCCTATCGGACGACGGGCTATCCGGTCGTGCCCGGGCTGTTCATCGTCGTCAGCCTGGCCATCTTCCTGAACATGGTCGTTTCGGCGCCCATGAAATCGGCCGTCGGTCTGGCCCTCCTCGGCGCGGGCCTGCCGGCATATGCCCTCTGGAGGCGGCGGCGCGCCGTCCCGGCCTCCCCGGACACGAAAGGGATAGGCACCGGCCCGGATTTGATTTAGAATGGGGCCTGCCCCGGGCGGTGAACCGAGATGACGGAAGTCCATCACAGTGTCGAGATCGTCCCCGACGGGACCAGGGTCAAGGCCCGCACCGGTGAACTTCTGGCCGACGTTCTGGCCCGGGCCGGGCTCCCCCTCAACCTCTACTGCCACAAGCGGGGCGTCTGCGGTAAGTGCGTCGTTCGCGTCCGGTCCGGCCTCCTGCCCATCCTCGAGGCCGCCGAGAAGGCCGTGCTCGAGAAACACGGCTTCGGCCCCGACCACAGGCTGGCCTGCCGGTTCGCCGTGCGGGGAGATCTGGCGGTCGAGGTCCCGCCGGCCTCGCGCCTCGGCCGGATCGCCGTACTCGAGACCGGGCTGTCCCTCCCGGTGACCCTCGACCCTCAGGTGAAGAAATACGCGCTGACCCTCGAGGCGCCGCCGCTCGGGGCGCCGGCGGCCGTGACCGAGGCCTTGGGTGCGCTCCTCGGTCCGGCGGGGCCCGCCCTGCCTCTCTCGGCCCTGCAGCACCTTCGCGACCTCGGAGCGGGCCGGCCGCAGACGGTCACGGCCGTCCTCTACGGCGAGCGCGAGGCCCTCGACATCGAGCCGGGCGACACCTCGGAGCGGGCCTGCGGCCTGGCCGTGGACATCGGCACGACCACCGTCGTCGCCGAGCTCGTCGACCTCGTCCGCGGCACGACCCTCGGCCGGGCCTCGGCCATGAACTCCCAGGCCTCCTACGGGGCCGACGTCGTCTCGAGGATCACCTATGCCTTCCAGGAGCCCGACAACCTCCGGCGGCTGAAAAGGTCGATCGTCCACCTCCTCAACGAGCTCGCCTCCGGCCTGTGCGCCAAGGCCGGGCTCAGCGCGGACGCCGTTTACGAGGTCGTCGCCGCCGGGAACACGGCCATGAACCACTTCCTGTGCGTCGCCCCCTTCCACGCCGTTTTCTCGAGCCTCCCGCCCGTCCCCGCGGTTGAGCTCGGGCTCACCCTCCATCCGGCGGCCCGGGTCTATGTCGTCCCCAACATCAAGAGCTTCGTCGGCGGGGACATCACCGCCGGGCTGGCCGCCACCGCCCTGGCCGAGAAGCCCGGGAACGCCCTCTTCATCGACATCGGCACGAACGGCGAGATCGTCCTCAAGACCGGACGCGACCTCGTCGCCACCTCGATGGCGGCGGGCCCGGCCTTCGAGGGCATGAGCATCAGCTGCGGCATGCTGGCCGTGGAGGGCGCCGCGTGCCGGGCGGAGTGGCGCGACGGCTTCCGGCTCCAGACGATCGGCGGCGGGCCTCCCCACGGACTCTGCGGCACGGGGCTCATCGACGTCCTGGCCCTGGCCCTGGCCCACGGCCTCCTCGGCCGCGACGGCAAGATCGCCGGCCCGGAGAAGAAGCTCCGGTTGGGCGAGAAGCTCAGCCTGAACCAGAACGACATCCGCGAGCTCCAGCTGGCCTCGGCCGCGGTTAAGGCGGGTGTCCGCCTGCTCCTCCGCGAGTGCGGCGTGCCCCTCCGCCGGGTGGAGACGGTTTACATCGCCGGTGCCTTCGGGAACTCGCTCGACGTCGGCCGCGCCAAGTCCCTGGGCCTGCTGCCCGACCTTCCGGACGATAGGATCGTCTTCGTCGGCAACACCGCCCTGGCGGGGGCGCGCAAGCTCCTCGTGGCCGCTCCCGAGCGCGCCGCGGCGGAGTCCCTGGCGGGCTCGGTCGCCCATGTTTCGCTGGCCTCGCGGGCCGACTTCCAGGACGCCTTCGTCCGGGCCCTCGAGTTCGGGACCTTCGATGGAGGTGAACGATGAGCACGAGCACGGACCTCGTCGCGCTGGCGGCGCAGCGGACCGTCCTTCTCGACGGCGCCATGGGCACAGAGCTCATGGCCCGCGGCCTGCCCCAGGGCGCCTGCCCCGAGGCGTGGAACGTCGAGCGGCCGGAGGTCGTCCGCGAGATCCACGCCGCCTACTTCGCGGCCGGCTCCGACGCCGTCTCCACGAACAGCTTCGGCGCGAGCCGGATCAAGCTCGCCGCCCACGGCCTCGGGGCTCGGACGGCCGAGTTCAACGCCGCCGCGGCCCGCCTGGCCCGGGCCGCGGCGCCGCCCGGGAAGTTCGTGGCCGGGAGTATGGGCCCGACGGGCAAGTTCCTCAAGCCCCAGGGGGAGTTCACCGAGGAGGAGTTCGAGGCCGCCTACGCGGAGCAGGCAGCCGCCCTGGCCGAGGGCGGCGCCGACGTCCTCATCATCGAGACCCAGTACGACCTCCGCGAGGCCCTCTGCGCCCTGCGCGGCGCCCGGCGGGCGACGTCTCTCGCGGTCCTGGTCACGATGACGTTTAACGCCGTGCCGCGCGGGTATTTCACGCTCATGGGCGACCCCGTGGCGCGGTGCCTGCAGGAGCTCGGGAGGGAGGGCGCGGCGGCCGTAGGGGCCAATTGCACCCTCAACAGTCAGCAGATGGCCGGGCTGGTCGCGGTCATGCGGCCGGAGACGGCCCTGCCGCTCGTCGCCCAAGCCAACGCCGGCCAGCCCGCCCTCGGGCCGGGCGGCACGGTGACCTACTCCCAGGGGCTCGAAGACTACGTTCGCTTCGTCCCGGACATCGTGCGGGGCGGGGCGAACCTCGTCGGCGGGTGCTGCGGCACGAGCCCCGCCTTCATCAAGGCCATGGCCGAATCCCTTTTCAGGAGTCGCACGTGAACCAAGAAACTCTTTACGCCGACATGCGGAAAGCCATCGTCGACGGCGACGGCGCCGCCGCCGGCCGGCTGGCCGGTGAGGCCGTCCGGACCGGCCTGGACCTCCTCGGGGTCATCGAGAACGGCTACGTCCCCGGGCTTCAGAAGGTCGGGGAGCTCTGGGAAGAGGGCGAGTACTTCCTGCCCGAGCTCATCTCGAGCGCCGAGGCCATGAAGGCGGCCATGGCCGTCCTCGAGCCCGAGCTCCAGCGTTCGCAACTTCAGGCGCGGAGCGGCGGCAAGGTCGTCATCGGCACGGTCGAGGGCGACATCCACGACATCGGCAAGAACCTCGTCGCCGCCATGCTCGAGGCGGGGGGCTTCGAGGTCTTCGACCTCGGCGCCGACGTCAAGCTCGAGAGGTTCCTCGAGCGGGCCGAGGCCGTCGGGGCGGACTTCATCTGCCTCTCGGCCCTGCTGACGACGACCATGGCCAACCAGAGGCGCCTGGTCGAGATGATGAAACAGAAGGACGTCCGGGCGAAATACCGGGTCCTCGTCGGGGGCGCGCCGGCGACCCAGAAGTGGGCCGATGAGATTGGCGCCGACGGCTACGCCGAGAACGCCGTCGCGGCCGTCAAGCTGGCCAAGCGGCTGGGGCCGACCCGGGGCTAGGAGGACATCATGATCCCAACGAC
>JBBISK010000160.1:0-6081 GCA_037441295.1 Candidatus Aminicenantota bacterium
CTCGGCGGTCATCGTCACCCTCAACGACGAGAAGAGGCTCGGGCCGGCCCTCCGGAGCCTGGAGGGGGTCGTCTCGGAGGTCGTCGTCCTCGACGGCCTGAGCGCCGACGGCACGGTCAAGCTCGCCCGCGAATACACGCCCCGCATCCACGAGCGGGCCGCCGGCGACCCCGCCGGCCAGAGGAATTATGGAGCCGGCCAGGCGTCGTTCCCCTGGGTTCTGGCCTTGGAGGCCGACGAGCGCCTTTCGCCGGAGCTCCGCGACGAGGTCCTGAGGCTCCGCCGCACCGAGCCGGAATGCGCCGGCTTCGCCGTCCCCCGCCGGACGAGCTACCTCGGGCGATGGGTCCGCCATTCGGGCTGGGCGCCGGCCCCCCCCGTGCGCCTCTACCGCAGGGACCGCGGCCGGTGGGAGGGGGACGCCATCGAAACGCGCCTGGCCCTCGACGGCCCGGTCGAGAGGCTCGGGTCCCCGCTCCATCACTTCCCGTTCGCCTCGATCGGCGAGCACGCGGCGCGGGTGAACAGAGTTTCCGGCCTGGAAGCCCAGCGGCTCTACGCCGAGGGCAGGAAGGCCCGGCTGGCCGGCCTCGTCGCCCGGCCGACGCTCCGATGCCTGAGGACCTATCTCCTCGAGCTCGGCTGCCTCGACGGCTTCCCCGGCCTCGTCATTTCGGTCCTCGACGGCTACGGTGCCTTCCTGCGTTCGGCCAAGCTCCGCTCGATCTGGAAGAAAGGTGAGCACATTGAGCCTTTTCCTGGTTGACGGCGGCCGGGAGTGGGGCGGCGCGGAGCGCCAGGCCCTGACCCTCGCCCGGGAGCTTCGCAAGCAGGGTTTCGCCTCCCGTCTCGTCGTCACGCCGGAGAGCCCGCTCCACAAGAGCGCCGCTGCCGAGGGCCTGCCCGTCCTGCCCTTCGTCCTGCCGGGCGGGCGGAGCTTCTTCGGGGCGCTGCGCCTGGGCGCCCGGATGCGGCGCGAGGGCTGCGTCCTCGTCCATTTCGGGGACGCGGCCGGCGCCGCCGTCGGCGCGCCCGCGGCCGCCCGGGCCAAGGTCCCCCTCCGCGTCCTGTCGCAACAGCCGAACGGCTCGGGCCGGCCCGCGGCCGTCCGGATGAAGGACGTCGACGCCGTCATCGCCGGCTCCGAGGGGCTCAGGGACGTCCTCGTCCGCGGCGGGCTCCCGGCCACGGCCGTCGAGGTCATCCCGTCCGGCATAGATTTCTCGCCGTACGAGAAGCCCGCCTCGCGCGACTTCCTCCGCCGGGAATTCGGGTTCGGCGCGGACGACTTTCTGGTCGGCATCGTGACCGGGCTCGAGGAGCCGCGGAGCTATCAGGACCTCGTCGCCGCCTCCCGGATGATCGTCGAGCACGCCCCGAAGGCGCGCGTCGTGGTCCTGGGCGAAGGCGCGCTGCGCCTCGAGCCGGACAAGAAAGGCCACGACGTCCACGGCGACGAGCTCTCCTTCTACCTGGGCTTCCGCGACCACCTGCCGCAGGTCCTGGCCTCGCTCGACGCCTTCGTCACGACCTCGCCCCTCGTCGGCTTCGGCGGCGGGCTGCTCGACGCCATGGCCTGCCGGGTGCCGGTCGTGGCCGCCGAGGCCGGCGGCGTGCCGGAGGTCCTCATCCACCGCGAGACGGGGATCCGGGTGCCGGCGCGGGACCCGAGGGCCCTGGCCGAGGCCGTCCTCAAGCTCTATCTCGACCGCGCCCTGGCCGCGCGGCTGGCCCAGCGGGGGCACGAAGCTGTCCGGGACAGGTATTCGGCCGAGGCCATGGCCCGCCGGACGATCGCCCTCTACGAGCGGCTGGCCGCCCGCAAGGGGATCAAGCTTGGTTGAGCGGGTCGAGCTCTCGATCCTGCGCCTGCCCTACGTCCATTTCTTCGAGACCTCGTTCGGCCGGGCCTACGACCGGACGTTCATCCTCGTCCGCGCCTTCGAGGGCGGCCTCTGCGGCTGGGGAGAATGCTGCGCCGAGGCGGCGCCCCTCTACGGCCCGGAAACGACGGAGACGGCCTGGCACATCCTGAGGGATTTCCTCGTCCCGCTCGTCTTCCGCAAGGGGACCGTCGAGCCGGAGGACTTCGCGCGGGAGGCGCGGGCCTTCCGCGGCAACGAGATGGCCAAGGCCGGGCTCGAGCTCGCCCTTTGGGACCTCAAGGCGAAGAAGGCCGGCGCGCCGCTGAGCCGGCTCTATGGCGGGGTCCGCGAGGAAGTCGAGGTCGGAGTGAGCTGCGGCATCGAGGATTCGCTCCCCGAGCTCGTGGCCCGGGTCGGCGCCTACCTCGAGCAGGGCTACCGGCGGATCAAGATCAAGATCAAGCCGGGCTGGGACCTCCGGGCCTGCGAGGCCGTGCGGGCGGCCTATCCGGACATCATGCTCCAGGTCGACGCCAACGGCGCTTACGGGCCGGAGGACGCGGCGACGCTCGTGGCCCTGGACGCCTTCCGGCTGCTCCTCGTCGAGCAGCCCTTCCCGCCCTACGACCTCTGGGAGCACGCCAAGCTGCAGGCGCGGATGGCGACGCCGCTCTGCCTCGACGAGAGCATCCTGTCGCTCGAGACGGCGCGCGCCGCGATCGAGATGGGGAGCTGCCGCATCGTCAACATCAAGGTCGGCCGGGTCGGCGGGCCGGTCGAGGCGCGCCGCGTCCACGACTACTGCGAGGCGCACGGTGTCCCGGTCTGGTGCGGCGGGATGCTCGAGAGCGGGGTCGGTCGCGCCCACAACCTCCACCTCGCCTCCCTTTCGAACTTCAAGCTCCCGGCCGACCTTTCGGCCAGCCGCCGCTATTACGAGGAAGACATCATCGAGCCCTTCATCGAGCTCAGCGGGCCGGGAAAGGTCCGCGTCCCGGACGGGCCGGGCATCGGTGTCCACCCCGTCGAGGAGCGCGTCCGGCGGGCGACCGTCCGCGCCGAAGTGTTACATCCTTAAGAGGGGGTCAGGTCTACTTTCTTGCAGTTGGAGCTGCAATAAAGTAGACCTAGCCCCGTCTTGTTGACGAAAAACGACGTATCCTCTAACATTTATAGGAATTCCACAGTCCGGACGCGGCGGGAGACCTCATGAATAAGCTCGTTATCCTCGGGGCCGGCACGGGCGGCACGATCATGGCCAATCTGCTCCACCGGCGCCTCGACCGCCACGCCTGGTCGGTTACCGTCATCGACAGGGACGACGACCACTACTACCAGCCCGGGTTCCTGTTCATCCCCTTCGGCTTCTACACAACGGAGGATATCCTCAAGAAGAAGTCCAAGTTCCTGCCGCGGGGCGTTGAGTTCGTCGTCGCCGACATCGAGCGCGTCGACCCTGGGGCGAACATCGTCCACCTCGCCGACGGCCGCCGCGTCCCCTACGACCTGCTCATCGTGGCCACGGGGGCCGAGATCGCGCCCTCGGAGACGCCGGGCATGCTCGACGGCTGGCGCGACACGATCTTCGATTTCTACACCGCCGACGGCGCCACGGCCCTGGCCGCGAAGCTCAAGACGTTCCCCGGCGGCCGGCTCGTCATCCACGTCAACGAGATGCCCATCAAGTGCCCGGTTGCGCCGCTCGAGTTCGCCTTCTTCTGCGACTGGTGCCTGCGCCGGCATCATCGGCGCGACGCGATCGAGCTCGTCTACGTGACGCCCCTGCCCGGCGCCTTCACCAAGCCGGTCGCCTCGAAGGCCCTCGGCGCGCTCCTCGAGGAGCGCCAGATCCGGACCGAGGTCGATTTCGCCGCCGAGCGCATCGACGCCGCCTCCCGCAAGCTCGTCTCCTACGACGGCCGCGAGGTCCCCTACGACCTCCTCGTGACCGTGCCGACGAACATGGGCGCGGAGATGATCGAGCGCTCCGGCCTCGGCGACGAGCTCCGCTTCGTCCCGACCGACCCGGCGACCCTCCGCTCGCTCAAGCACGAGAATATCTTCGCCATCGGCGACGCTACGAACGTGCCGGCCTCCAAGGCGGGCTCCGTGGCCCACTTCCAGTCGGAGGGGCTCGCCGAGAACGTCCTCCGGGCCATCGAAGGAAAGCCGCTCGAGCCGTCCTTCGACGGCCACTCCAACTGCTTCGTCGAGACCGGGCGGCGCAAGGCCGTCCTGATCGATTTCAACTACGCGACCGAGCCCCTGCCGGGCCGCTTCCCCTTCCCAGTCGTCGGGCCCATGCCGCTCCTCAAGCCGAGCCGGCTCAACCACTTGGGGAAGCTCGCCTTCCGCTGGATATACTGGAACATGCTGCTCAGGGGCCGGCCCATCCCGTTCGTCCCGGCCCGGATGAAGATGGCGGGGAAGAGGCGCCCCGAGGACGCCTGAGGGAACCGGGCCGCGCCGGGCGCCCCGGGCGATCGCGAAGACCGACAAGGAGGGAAAGATGCCCCAGAAACAATACGGGAACGCCAGCGTCGAGGTTGACGCCGAAGGGTTCCTGACGAACCCGGCCGAATGGACCCGCGAGGTCGCCGCGGCCATCGCCAAGGAGGAGGGGATCGCCGATCTCCTCCCCGCCCACTGGAAGGTCATCGAGTACATGCAGAAGGAGTTCAAGGAGACCGGGCAGGCGCCGACGATCCGCCGGATCAACAAGACGGGCGTCGTCAGCACCAAGGAGCTCTACGAGCTCTTCCCGGGCGGCCCGGCCAAGAAGGCGGCCAAGATCGCCGGCCTGAAGAAGCCCGAGGGCTGCGTCTGACGCGGCCCCGGGAGACGAGGAGGGACCATGGAAGAGAGAGTTACGAAAGTTTCGATCGTCATCTCGAAGGGCGGCCTGGACGGCGTCTACCCCGGGCTGATCATGGCCAACGGCGCCCGCATGGAGGGCATCGAGGCCAACCTCTTCTTCACTTTCTTCGGCCTCGACGCCATCATCAGGAAACGGATGGGCAAGATCAAGATCGCCACGGTCGGCAACCCCGGCATGCACATGCCGACGCTCCTCGGCGCGATCCCGGGGATGTCGGCCATGGCCACGTCGATGATGAAGAAGACGATGGACAAGCTCGACATCCCGCCCGTGCCCGAGTTCATCGAGATGGTTCACGACGCCGGCGCCAAGCTCTATGCCTGCAAGGCGACGGTCGATATGTTCAAGCTGAAGAAAGAGGACTTCTGCCCTCAGGTCGAGGCCGTCATCAACGTCGGCAAGTTCTACGAGATCTCGGCCGGCGGCCACATCATCTTCACCTGACGCCGGGCGGCGCCCGCCACGCTCAGGCCTGCTCGGTCTTGCCGGGCTCGAGGCTCGCGCCGCAGTGCGGGCAGACCTTCCATTCGGCCTGGCCCGGCTTCTTGCAGCTCGGACAGACCGCCTTCATCGGCTTGCCGCAGTGCGGGCAGAAGGCGTAGCCCGTCCGGACCTCGGTCCCGCAGCTCGGGCATTTCTCGCAGCACGTTGCTTGGGCCGGGGCCTGGGGCCGCGCCGTCCGCTCGCTGCGGACGATGAGGAAGATGATCAGCCCGATGATGTGGCCGATGAAGACGAGGAGGGCCCAGAGCAGGCCGTTCATCCCCCGCCCCTCGGCGTCGCGGTAGACCCAGACACAGACGAAGACCCAGAGGGCCAGCAGGGCCAGCGGCAGGAGCATGAGCGGGAAGAAGCTGAAGATCCCGTTGATGGAGTGCCCCGCGTCCCGGAAGACGTGGGCGACGCCGGGGATGAAGCCGAACGGCAGGACGAAAAAGATCGACCGGAAGGCCAGCAGGGCCAAGAGCGCGACGAGGATGACCAGCACCCAGGTCGCGGTGTTGTTATTCGTGGTCATGGGAATCTCCTTAGACACGTTGAGCGGACCGGGGGCCTTGGTCCCCGTCCGGCCGGCCCGCGCCCAGGACGACCGGCGCCAGGAAGAGGGCGAGCACGTTCTGGGCGATGACGGCGACGGCCAGCCAGGCCATCGCGGGGATGGCTTCGCCGGGCTTGAGGTCGGCCAGGACGCCGGCGATCCAGACGGCCGCCAGGACGGCGAACAGGACAGCGGCGACGGCGACCGGGACCGGCATGCGCGCCCGCCCCGCCCCGCTCCGAGCCCCCTCTGCCCCGGCTCCGGCCAGCTCCGCGAGGCACAGCCGCCGCGTCTCCGCG
>JBBISK010000161.1:0-2442 GCA_037441295.1 Candidatus Aminicenantota bacterium
ACACCGGCGTCGTCGTCGACGGCCTGACCTCCGGCCGCATCCCCGAGCGCGTCACCCACAACGACACCAAGCTCAACAACGTCATGATCGACGACCGCACGGGCCAGGGCATCTGCGTCATCGACCTCGACACGGTCATGCCGGGCTCGGTCCTCTACGACTTCGGCGACTCGGTCCGGCTCGGCGCGGCCACGGCCGCCGAGGACGAGCGCGACCTCAGCCTGGTCGGCTTCGACCTCCGGCTCTTCGACCGCCTGACCGAGGGCTACCTCGACGCGGCCCGGGATTTCCTGACCGCCGAGGAGACGCGCCTGCTGGCCTTCTCGGCCCGGCTGCTGACGCTCGAGTGCGGCATGCGCTTCCTCAGCGACCACCTCGACGGCGACGCCTATTTCAAGGTCCACCGCGGCGGCCACAACCTCGACCGGGCCCGGACCCAGTTCAAGATGGTCGCCGAGATGGAGCGGCGGGCGGACGAGATGGAAGCCGTCGTCCGGAAATACCTTTAGGACCCGGCCCGGGAGGACGCATGCCCACGGATTACGGAACGCTCGTCGCCGAGCTCCTCGCCTTCTACGATTTCCGGGGGAAGACGGTCATCGACGTCGGGGCCGGCGGCGGCCAGCTCGTCGCCTACGGCCGGGCCGCGGGACACGTCCTGGCCCTGGACAACGACGCGCAGGCGCTCGGGAAGCTCGGGGAGCGCCTCCGGCTGGAGAAGCTCGAGGACAGGTTCACGCCCATCCTCGAGGACTTCTATAAGGTCGACCTCGAGGCCGACGCCGTCCTGTTCGAGTTCAGCCTCCATGAAATGCCCGACCCCGGGGCGGCCGTCGCGCGGGCGCTGGGCATGGCTCCGGACGTCGTCGTCTTCGATCACCGTCCCGGCTCGGAATGGTCCTATCTTGGGGCCGAGGAGGAAAAGGTGGCGGCGAGCTGGGCCGCCCTCGCCCGCTTCCCCGTGACCCGACAGCAGGAGTACGAGAACGTCCAGTCTTTCGGGGATTTCGCGGAGCTCTATGAGAGGGTCCGGGGCCAGGGGGGAACGAGCCTGGCCCGCATCGAGAAGTTTCGCGGGCAGCGCGGGATCCGCATCCCGATGACCTACGGCCTGGCTCTGGTCCAGACGCGCCCTTAGTGTATAATCCCCCCGGAGCACGGAGGTGACCATGACCCGACGCCTGACGTCCATCGCCCTGGTCCTTGCGGCCGCAGTCCTGGCGGCCCGGGCCGCGACCCCGCCCGCCTTCGACGATGACTTCCTGGACAAGGCCCTGCGCTTCGACCTCTACCAGGTCGGGGACGCCAACGAGGAGACGGTGACCCTCGACCAGGTCTACCTCGAGCCGCTCTGGCCCGAGTCGCGGACCCATCTCATCGACCCCTTCACCTACGGCCATTACGTCGTCAAGCTCTACGACATCGCTTCGAACCGACTCATTTACAGCCGCGGCTTCGACTCGACCTTCGCCGAGTACCGGACGACGACGCCGGCCCTGAACGGCACGAAACGCGTCTTCGAGCGCTCGATCCGCGTCCCCCACCCCAAGCGGCCGTTCCTCTTCGTCATCGAGGGCCGGGACAAGCGGCACCTCCTCCATCCCCTCTTCACCCAGGCCGTCGACCCGTCCGACTACCACATCATCCGCGAGACGGCCGCGGCCGGCGACTTCGTCTACGAGGCCCGCCGGACCGGCGACCCGCACGGCAAGGTCGACCTCGTCTTCCTGGCCGAGGGCTACACGGCCGAGGACAAGGGGAAGTTCAAGGCCGACGTCGACCGCTTCTCGGCCTATCTCTTCACCGTCGAGCCCTACAAGAGCGCCGAAAGCAAGTTCAACATCTCCGGCGTCTTCAGGCCCTCGCCGGAGCGGGCCATGGACGAGCCGCGCCAGAGGGTCTACCGCAAGACCCTCCTCAACGCCTCGTTCAACGCCTTTGACCTCGACCGCTACATGCTCATCGAGGAGGACCACCTGATGCACGAGCTCGCCGCCGAGGTCGCCTACGACGCCATCGTCGTCCTCGTCAACAGCAAACGCTACGGGGGCGGCAGCATCGCCTTCGACTACTGCGTGGCCACAGTCGACAATCCCGTCAGCCCCCAGACGTTCATCCACGAGCTCGGCCATTCCTTCGCCGGCCTCGCCGACGAGTATTACATGTCCGAGGTCTCTTACAACGACTTCTATCCCAAGGGCGTCGAGCCGCTGGAGCCCAATATCACCGCCCTCCTCGACCCGGCCAACGTCAAGTGGAAGGACCTCCTCTCGCCGGGCATCGGGGTCCCGACCGAATACGGGAAGGAAGAGCGCGAGGCCCTCGTGGCCGAGCGGCGGAAGAACCGCGAGGAGCGGCTGAAGGCGGCCGATGAGGCGAGGAAGAAGGGTGAGTCGGAGGCAAAGGTCAAGGCCCTCGGCTCCAGGTACGAGGCCGCCGACA
>JBBISK010000161.1:2457-4097 GCA_037441295.1 Candidatus Aminicenantota bacterium
CTGCAAAGATCGACGCCGTCGCTAAGAAGTACGCCGGGCTCGAGGACAAGGTCGGCGTCTTTGAGGGCGCCGGGTACTCGTCCAAGGGGCTCTACCGGCCGCAGATATCCTGCATCATGATCTCGAGCCCCAAGGGGGAGTTCTGCCGAGTCTGCCAGCGGGCCATCTCGTGGATGATCGACTACTTCTGCGAAGGGAAGTAGCGAAAGGCCGGGCGCGGGGCCCGGCTGGCCGGTCAGGCCCCGCGGCGCGACTTCTTAACGGCCTCCCAGACGGCCTTGCTGATCTGGATGTCCTGGACGGCGACGCCCGTCAGGTCGGCCACGGTGATCTCGTCGTCGGAGGCGCGGCGCGCGGACGGGTCCGTCACGACCCGGCCGAGTTCGACCAGGACCTCCCGGCGCAGGACGCCCGCCCGCACCGCCTTGAAGACCTCTCCCCTCAGCTCCGACTGGCTGAGGCTGTCGACGACGACGCGCGTGGCCTTGGCCAGGATCCCCGGGTCGAGCTCCTGCTTATCCGGGGTGTCCGAGCCGACGGCCGTGATGTGGGTCCCCGGCCGGACCCAGTCCGCCCGGAGCAGCGGCCGCGTCGAGGGGGTGCAGGTGACGATGAGCCGCGCCGAAGCCGCGACCTCCTCGGCCGAGAGGGTCGTCCTGACGCGGAACCCCCGCGCCTCCATGTCCCGGCGGTAGGCGGCGAGCTCCTCCTCGCCCGTCCCCCAGACGACGGCCTCCGCGAAGTCCCGGACCCGGCGGAGATGCTCGAGCTGCATCCGCCCCTGGACGCCCGCGCCGAGGATGCCCACGACGGCGACGTCGCGCGGGGCCAGGTACTTCGCCGCCACCGCCCCGGCCGCGGCGGTGCGGAGGTTCGTGAGATACCCCTCGTCGAGGAGCAGGCACTCGAGCTCGCCGGTCGTCCGGAAAAGGAGCATCAGGCCGTTTCCCGAGGGCAGGCCGTGGGTCGGGTTCTCGGCGAAGCCGGAGGCGATCTTGACGACGTAGCGGCCGTCGCCCTTGATGTAGCCGTATTTGATGTGGACCTCGCCCGGCGGCCGGTCGAAGATCATCTCGGCCACGGGAGGAACGACGACCCGGCCCTGGGAATAGGCCGCGAACCCCTCCTCGATGAGGGGCAGGGGGTCGATGCCGCGGGCGGCTTCGAGGATCTCGGGAAGGGCGACGACGGCCGGCATGTTCAGCCTCCTCGACGGGGAGCGGGACCGGTCCCGGCGCCGGAGGTCACAGCCGGCGGACCGAGAAGCCCAGCTTTTCGAGGGCCTTGACGGCCCTGACCAGGTCCTTGTCCTTGACGAAGATGTGGTCGGTGGAGTAGGAGGATATGGTGAAGATGGAGATCCCCTCCCGGGCCAGGGCGCCCGAGACGTGGGCGAAGAAGCCGACCAGGCTGAACGGCAGGATCATGTCGAAGGTGATGCGGCGCCAGTCGCCCTCGATGCCGAGGACCTTCTGGTTCCGCAGCCTGGATTCCTCGACGACGGAGCTGACCTCGTTCGCGTCCCGGATGACGGCGAAGGCGTCGGAGCAGGCGCGGCGGGACTTGACGATGGCGTAGGTCTCGGCCGCGACCAGGATCCGGCCCTGGCGGAAGTAATCGCGGAGCTCGGTCTTCTTCAT
>JBBISK010000161.1:4109-6069 GCA_037441295.1 Candidatus Aminicenantota bacterium
GTTCTCCTTCCCGGTTCCCGCCGCCATTCTAGCGGAAGACGGGCCGGACCGCAAGCCCGCCGCCCGTCCAAGCCCTTGATTTTGGCCTCTATAAGGACTAAGATTCTGATTTCGACGTGGACACGGCAGGAACACAGATGAGCCCCGAAGAGAAGCGGTCCTTCCGCCTGTTGCCGGCCTCCTGGATCGGGACGGCCCTCGGCCTCGCCGACCGCCTATCACGGCCCCTGGTCCGGCTGAAGGTCAGCCCGAACGCGCTGTCAGTCCTGGGCCTCGTCGCCGGCGTCGCCGTCGGCTTGTTCTACGCGCTCGAGCGTCCGGGCTGGGCGGCGGCCTCCATCGTCGTCTGCGGTGTTTTCGACATCCTGGACGGCAAAGTGGCGACGAACGGCGGCCGGCGGAGCGATTTCGGCGCCATGCTCGACTCGAGCCTCGACCGTTACGCCGAGTTCTTCATGTTCGCCGGACTGGCCTACCATCTCCGGGGCGGCTGGGGCCTCTGGCTGACCATCTTCGCCTTCATGGGCTCGTCCATGGTCAGCTACACCCGCGCCCGGGCCGAGGGTTTGGGTGTCGAATGCCGGGTCGGCCCGATGCAGCGGGCCGAACGCTTCGTCGTCCTCTTCGTCGGCACCGTGGCCGGGATCGTCTTCCGCGTTCTCGACCCGCTCCTCATCGCGGCCGTCGCCGTCATCGCCGCCGTCTCCCATTTCACCGCCGTCGAGAGGATCCTGTACGTCAGGAAGGCCGGCCGCGACCGGACCACCCCCAAGGAGGATTGACCCATGAGCAAGATCCGCGTCGCCATCATCGGCGCCGGCAACTGCGCTTCGTCCCTCGTCCAGGGCATCGAATACTACAAGAACGCGAAGGAGGACGACTTCGTCCCCGGCGTCATGCACGTCAACCTCGGCGGCTACCACATCCGGGACATCGAGTTCGTGGCCGCCTTCGACATCGACAAGAACAAGGTCGGTAAGGACCTGAGCGAGGCCATCTTCACCCCGCCGAACAACACGACCCGCTTCTCGGCGGTCCCCCATCTCAACGTCAAGGTCCAGAGGGGCATGACCCACGACGGACTGGGCAAGTACCTCTCGCAGATCATCGAGAAGGCGCCCGGCCCGACGGCCGACATCGTCGGCATCCTCAAGGAGACGAGAGCCGACGTCGTCATCAATTACCTCCCGGTCGGCAGCGAGATGGCCACCAAGTGGTACGTCGAGCAGGTCCTCGACGCGGGCTGCGGCCTCATCAACTGCATCCCCGTCTTCATCGCCAGCCAGAAGTACTGGCAGAAGCGGTTCCAGGAGCGGGGGCTGCCGGTCATCGGCGACGACATCAAGTCCCAGGTCGGCGCGACCATCCTCCACCGGACGCTGGTCAACCTCTACCTCGACCGCGGCATGCCCATCGACCGGACGTACCAGCTGAACACGGGCGGCAACACGGACTTCCTGAACATGCTCGAGCGGGAGCGGCTCGACTCGAAGAAGAAGTCCAAGACCAACGCCGTCGTCTCCCAGATCCGCAACCGCGGCCTGGACATCGCGCCGGCCGACGTCCACGTCGGACCGAGCGACTACGTGCCCTGGCAGATGGACAACAAGGTCTGCTTCCTGCGCATCGAGAGCCGCCATTTCGGCGACGTCCCGACTAACCTCGAGTGCCGGCTGTCCGTCGAGGACTCCCCGAACTCGGCCGGAGTCGTCATCGACGCCGTCCGCTGCGCGAAACTGGCCCTTATGAACGGCGTCAAGGGCGCGCTCTTTGGCCCCGCCTCGTACTTCATGAAGTCCCCCCCGAAGCAGTACACGGACACCGAGGCCCGGGAGCTGACGGAGAGGTTCATCCGCCGCTACGGGAAGAAGGCGGCGGGCGCTCGGAAGCCGGCGGCCAAGCGCAGGGCCAAGGCCAGGGCGAAGGCCTGAAGCTGCCCTAACTCACACCGCAATCACCT
>JBBISK010000162.1:0-6044 GCA_037441295.1 Candidatus Aminicenantota bacterium
CGGCGACGATCACGGCGTTGTAGCGAAGGCCGATGACGTAGCCGAGGCCGAGGAAGGCCGAGAGGGCGTCGACCTTGAGGACCATTTTCGTCTTGACGGCCAGGTTGTCCATGAAGGGCAGGAAGCGGAAGGTGACGAGCTCGTCCCAGGCCCGGACACCGATGGCCAGGAACTCGTAGACGCCGCTGACGGCGACGCCCAGGATGAGGGCCCAGGCCTGCTTGCCGCCGGCCTCGCCCGAGACGAGGATCTCGGTCGTGGCCGTGGCCTCGGGGAAGGGGAGCTTGCCGTGCTGCTCGACGCAGAAGTAGCGCCGCAGCGGGATGAGGAAGAGGACGCCCAGGCAGCCGCCGAGGAAGGTCGAGAGGAAGATCTTGACGATGTCCGTGGGCAGGCCCAGGATATAGAGCGCCGGGATGGTGAAGATGGCCCCCGCGACCAGGGCGCCCGAGGCGGCGCCGATCGACTGGAGGATGACGTTCTCGAGGATCGTGCTCTTGCGCTTGTAGACGTAGCCGATGCCGACGGCGAGGATGGCCACGGGGATGGCCGCCTCGGGGACGGTGCCGACCTTGAGCCCCAGGTAGGCGATGTAGAAGGTGAAGAACAGGGACATGAACAGGCCCCAGATAACGGACCGCGCCGTGACCTCCGGGATGACGGACTCGGCCGGGACGAACGGCTTGTAGGCCTGGCCGGGCGGGAGCTCCTGGTAGGCCTCTGGCGGCAGGGAAGTCTTGGACGTCTCCATCTCGCTCTCCTTTCAAATAAAGATCGATTTATTTGAAGCGCGGGCGATGGGACGGGTCACTCTCCGGCGTAGCGCGAGACGACCTGGGAATTGAGCTTGACGAAGAGGTCGTAGTTGACCCGGACCTTCCTCTCCTCCCGGGCCTGGGCCAGGACCGACTGGAGGAACTTGTTCCGCTTCTGCTCGAGGAGCGTGTCCCGCTCGGCGGCCTTGACCTTGTCGAAGTCGGCGCGCGCCGTCTCCTTCCTCGCGAGGGTGCGGAAGAGGGCGTAGCCGTCCTCGACGGGGACGGGTTCGCTGACCTGCTTGAGCGGGAGCGAGAAGACGAGGGCATCGACGGCCGGGTCGTCGCCGACAAGGCTCAGGTACTGTTCCCGCTTGTGCTCCTCGACCGTCTTGTACTCGAGCTTGAGCTTGCCCGCCTCGGCGGCCCAGTCGTCCTTGAGCTTCGTCCGGAGCTCGCGGAGCGTCTCCAGGGCCCGGTCCTTCTTCCAGCCGTCGACGATCGCCTTCTCGACCTCGTCGCGGACCTCCTCGAGCTTGGCCGGCCGCTCGGGCTCGATCTTCTGGAGCTGGGCCAGGCCGGCTCCGGTGTAGGTGTAGATCGGCGCCGAGATATCCTTCTCCTTGAGCCCGAACAGGGCGTCGCTCACGGCGCCGGCCGAGTCGAATTCGCCCAGCGGAGCCCCCTTGCGGAGGGCTCCCGTCGCCGCGACCTTGAGCCCTTCCTTCTGGGCGGCGACGTCGAGGCTCTTCTCCTTGCGGGCCAGCTTCTCGAGCCGCCCGATCCGGTCGGAGACGACGGTCCGGGCCTTCTGGTCTTCGAGGATGCCCTTGATCGTGGCGCTGACCTCGGCCAGGGCCTTGGTCGCGGCCGCGGCCTTTTCGGTCGCCTTCAGGATGGCCGCGCCGGTGTCGGTCTCGACGATGTCGGAGACGCGGCCGAGCTCGAGCTTGGCCGCGGCCGCGGTCTCCTTGGCCGACAGGGCCCGCCAGTCGGAGAGGCCCCAGTCGCCGCCGGACTTGGCCTTGTCGTCCTTGGAGAACGTCTTGGCCAGGGTCGCGAAATCGGACCCGGCCTGGGCCCTCTTCAGGATGTCGTGGGCCTGGGCCAGGACAGCCGCCTTATCCTTCTCCGTGAACGGAAGCCAGATCCGGCTGAGGCGCAGGCGCTCGGGCTCGCGGAACTGGGCGATGTTGTCCTTGTAGTATTTCTCGATCTCGGCCGGCGTGACCTTGATGTCCTTCTTGGCGTCGTCGGTCTTAAGGAAGACGTATTCGGCGGAGCGCTTCTCCGGGACCTTGTAGGCGCCGGGGTCCTTGGCGAAGCGGGCCTGAACCTCGGCCTCCGTCGGCTTGCCCTTGATCTCGGCCTTGGAGGCCTCGGCGACGACGTACTCGATCTTGGCCGAGTCGTTCTGCTTCCGGTAGCTCTGCCAGACCTCGTCGTCCGTGACGATGATCCCGGCCGTGAGGTAGCCGACGGTCTTGGACATGAGGACGTCCTGCTGGAGCCCCTCCTCGAAGTCCTTGAGCGGGATGTGATTGAGGTCGAGGATCCGCTTGTAGACGTCGTAGCCGACGAACTTGCCGTCGCGCTGGAAAGCGGAGTAGGAGACGATCTTCGCCCGGACCTCTTCGTCCGTGGCCCGGATGCCCTTCTCGCGGGCGATCTGGAGGAGGAGCCGCTGCTGGACGAGCTGCTCGAGCGTCTGCTGGGGGATGTTGAGCTGCTGGATGAGGTTCTCGTTGAGGCCGGCGAACTGCTTCTTCATGGCCGCGAGCCTCTGGCTGAGGTCCCGGGTGTATTCGTCTCCGGAGATCTTCTCCCGGCCGACCGTGGCCAGGATGTTCCGGCCGCCCCCCTCGCCGAGCCGGCCGGCGCCGCCCCAGATGAAGAAAATGGAGATGATGAACGTGGCCACGATGATCCACAGGACCCAGTGCAATGACTTGACGTTCTTCCGCATGGTCTTAAGCATGATGACACCTCAATACAGGTCGCGGAGGGCCTCGCTCACCGCTCCGCCCGCTTGATCCGCTGCCTCTCTCGGTCGAACAGAGGACGCAGTCGTTCGTAGGTCGTGTCGAGGTCTTCGATGAAGACCCGGGTCCCGCCGACGAGGGGCATGAAGTTCGAGTCCCCGGTCCAGCGCGGGACGACGTGGAGATGGACATGGCCGGCGACCCCGGCCCCGGCGCTCCGCCCGAGGTTCATGCCCGTGTTGAAGCCGTGGGGCTTGTAGGCCGCGCCCAGGACCCGGAGGGCGGCCTGGAGGAGCGCGAAGAGCTCTGCGCCCTCGTCCGGCCGGACCCGGGTCAGGTCGGACAGGTGCCGCGCGGGGGCGATCATGAGATGGCCCGGCGTGTAGGGGTAGCGGTTGAGCATGACGAAGGCCCGGCGGCCGCGGCAGAGGACGGCGGCCCCGCGGTCCTCGCCCCGCTTGAGGGCGTCGCAGAAGATACAGCCCTTCACGCTCAGGGCCTTGCGGACGTAGGCCGCCCGCCAGGGCGCGGTCAGATAGCGCATTACTTGTTGATCAGCTCCTTGAGCAGCTTGCTCGGCTTGAAATAGAGGACCTTCTTCGGCGGGACCTTGACCGGCTCGCCCGTCCGGGGGTTGCGCCCCGAGCGCGACGTCCGCTTGCGGAACCGGAAGCTCCCGAAGCCGCGGATCTCGATCTCATCCCCCTTGAGGATGGCCTCCCGGATCGTCTCGAAGAACATGTTGACGCCCGTCTCGGCATCCTGTTTGGGGATGCCCAGCTCCTGGGAAATCCTGTTGATCAAGTCAGCTTTTATCACGAGAATCCTCCTTTTTGGTTCCCCGTTTGAGGGCGGCCAGGTTTTTCAACTGGTCCTTCATGATGTCGCCGAGCGTCATCCGGTCGTCCTGGGAGTCCATGAACTTCTGGAACTCCTGCTTCTGGAGGTCGAACTGGGCCTGCTTGAAGCTGAGGGAGATCTTCTTGGCCTTCGCGTTGAGCCGGATGATCTTGGCGTTCCGCTCGTCGCCGACGGCGAACTCATCCGAGGGCTTTTCGATCTTCTTCTCGTCGAGCTCGGAAGTGAAGACGACGCCCTCGATGCCGGGGACGATCTCGACAAAGACGCCGAAGTCCGTGATGCGGACGATCTTGACCTTGACGATGTCCCCGACCCGCTGCCGGGTGAAGAACTCCTCCCAAATGTCCCCCTCGAGCTGCTTGATGCCGAGGGAGACCTTCTGGCGCTCGACGTCAACGGCGAGGACGAGGACCTCGACATCCTGGCCGACCTGGAGCTTCTCGGACGGGTGCTTGACCTTCTCCCAGCTGATGTCGGAGATGTGGACGAGCCCCTCGATGCCCTTCTCGACCTCGACGAAGGCGCCGAAATCGGTCAGGCTCGAGACCTTGCCCGCGATCTTCTGGCCGGCCTGGTACTTCTCGGCGATGTTGGCCCACGGGTCGGGGGTCAGCTGCTTGAGGCCGAGGGAGATCCGCTCGTCCCTCTCGTTGAAGTCGAGGACGACGACCTCGATCTCTTGGCCGACTTTAAGGAGCTCCGAGGGATGGCCGATCTTGCCCCAGGACATGTCCGAGACGTGAAGGAGCCCCTCAACGCCGCCGATGTCGACGAAGGCGCCGAAGTTCGTCAACGACCGGACGTGCCCGGGGAGCTTCTGGCCCTTGGCCAGGTGGTCGAAGACCTTCCGCTTGCGCTTCTCGCGCTCGTCCTGGAGGAGGAGCCGGCGGGAGAGGACGGCGTTCTCGCTCTTGCGGTCGAACTTCATGACCTTGAACTTGAGGGTCTGGCCGATGAGGGAGGCGGGGTCCTTGACCGGCCGGATGTCCGCGTGGGATTCCGGCAGGAAGGCGGGGATGCCGACGTCGACGGCGAAGCCGCCCCGGGTCCGCTCGATGACCTTGCCGCTGATCGCGGTATCCTGGGTGAAGGCCTTTTCCAGGAGGTCGATGGCGCGCACGCCGTCGGCCCGCCGCTTGGAGAGGACGAGGTAGCCGTCCTTGACGTCCGTCCTCTCGAGCATGGCCTCGACCTCGGAGCCCGGCCGGAGCTCGGCCAGGGCCTTGGGGTCGCTGAAGTCCTCGACGGGGATGGCCCCCTCGGTCTTGAAGCCGATGTCGACGAGGACATGGGTCGGCGTCCTTTTGATCACCCGGCCCTTGAGGACCTTGCCCATCGTGATCTCCTGCTGGTGGAACTGGTAGTGGTCCAGCAGGTGCTCGTAGTCCTCCGACGACATCTTGGGGTCGTCGCGGTCCGGGTGTTTGGTTTGTTCGGTCATGGCACGTTCACTCCCTGGTGGTTTTCTGTTTGAAGCTCCGCTCGATGGCGTCAACGGCTTCTTGGATGGCCTCGGGCGGGGTCGAGGCGCCCCCGGAGACCCCGATCGTCCGGGCCCCCCGGAGCATGGCCGGGGTGATCTGCCCGGCGCTCTCGATGAAGTAGGTCCGCGGCCTGAGACGCTTGGAGATCTCGTAGAGGCGGGCGGTGTTCGAGCTCCGCCGGCCGCCGACGATGAACATCGCGTCGACCCGGCCGGCGAGCTCCGCGGTCGCCTTCTGGCGGGTCCGGGTCGAATCGCAGATGGTGTTGTGGACGACGAGCTCCCGGGTCCGGCCGACGAGGGCGGCGACGACGCGCTCGAAGGCCTCGAGGCCCTGCGTCGACTGGGCCAGGACGGCCCGGGACTTGCGGACGGGGAGCCGGCGGGCCTGGGCCTCGTCCTCGACGACGACGCCCCGGCCGCGGCTGTACCCGACGAGGCCGCGCGTCTCCGGGTGCTCGCGGTGGCCGACGATGACGACCTCGCGGCCCCGGCGGGCCAGGCCCTCGACCAGCCGCTGGATGTTCTGGACGATGGGGCAGGTCGCGTCGACGACGTCGATCTTGCGGCGGCGGAGGCGGCGGGTGACCTCGGGGGCGACGCCGTGGCTGCGGATGACGACCGTCCCGGCCGGCACCTCCTCGGGGGTCTCCGCGGAGCCGATACCCTCCGCCGCGAGGCCGGCCACGACGCGGGGGTTGTGGATGAGGTCGCCGAGGGTCGTGACGTTCCCCGTCCGGGCCCGGCGCGTGCGGCGGGCCATGGTCAGGGCGCGCCTGACGCCATAGCAGAGTCCGCTGTGTTCGGCGACGATGATTTCCATGTTCTCGCGATCGGAAATAGGGCCTTATCCTATCTGAGCCGCCCCGCTTTGTCAACTCTAAGTGATGGCGGGGTCTATACTTACCAAGCCGGGCAGAAAATAATCGTCTTCAGATTTCTCTATCGCCCGGCTAGTACTCG
>JBBISK010000163.1:0-6038 GCA_037441295.1 Candidatus Aminicenantota bacterium
ACGTCGGGCCGGCAGCTGATCGCGCAGGGCCCCGTGCTCCAGAGCCTCTCCTGGCTGGGCGAGCCGGTCGCGATCCAGGGCGCGGTGGACGGTTTCAGCCTGCTCATGCTCATGGCCGTCTCCCTGGTCACGCTCTGCGTCGGCCTCTATTCCATCGACTACATGTCCCACTACGGGGCCAAGGCCAACTACTACGCCCTGCTCCTCATGATGGTCGCGGGGATGAACGGCCTGGTCCTCGTCACCGACCTCTTCCAGATCTACCTCTTCCTCGAGGTGGCCGCCGTGGCCTCCTACGCCCTGGTGGCCTTCGGCCTGGGGCCCGACGAGCTCGAGGCGGCCTTCAAGTACCTCATGCTCTCGGTCGTCGCCTCGGCCGCGATCGTCGTCGCCATCGCCGTCCTCTTCGGCATGACCGGGAGCCTGAGCTTCGCCGGCGTCGCCCGGGGCCTGCGGGACCTCTCCGCCGGCCCGGTCGTCGGCGTCGCCGCGGCGCTCTTCATCCTCGGCTTCGGGCTCAAGGCGGCCCTCGTCCCGTTCCACGCCTGGCTGCCGGACGCCCACCCCTCGGCCCCGGCCCCGATCTCGGCCGTCCTGTCGGGCCTGCTGATCAAGGTCTCGGGCGTCTACGCCCTGGCCCGGGTCTTCCTCAACGTCCTCGGCCTGACCCCGGCCCTGTCGACGGTCCTCATGGTCCTCGGCACGGTCTCCATGGTCGCCGCCGCGTTCCTGGCCATGGGCCAGAAGGACATCAAGCGGATGCTGGCCTATTCCTCGATCAGCCAGGTCGGCTACGTCGTCCTGGGCATCGGCATCGGGACGCCGCTCGGCATCGCCGGCGGCCTCTTCCACCTCTTCAACCACGCCCTGGCCAAGGGCCTCCTGTTCTTGACCTCCGGCTCGATCCAGCAGTCGACGGGCACCCGGGACCTCGACGAGATGGGCGGCCTGGCCAAGCGGATGCCCTGGACGGCGGCGACGAACCTCATCGGGTCGCTCTCGATCGCCGGGGTCCCCCCGCTCAACGGCTTTTGGTCGAAGCTCGTCATCATCATCGCCCTCGTCCAGGCAGGCCACCCCGTCTTCGCCGTCATCGCCGTCCTGACCTCGGTCCTGACTCTTTGGTACTACCTGATCATCCAGCGCAAGGCCTTCTTCGGCATCCTCAACGAGAAGTGGGCCGCCGTCAAGGAGGCGCCGTTCTGGATGACCGCCGCGACCGTCATCCTGGCCACCCTCTGCGTCGCCATCGGCGTCTTCTTCTCGTTCGCTCTCAAGTCCTGGGTCCAGCCCGCCGCCGGCGTGCTCGCGGACGGGGTCCAAACCGTGATCCGTTCGTGGGGATTGTAAGACGATGATCGTTCAAACCGCGCTCCTTGTCGGCTTGGTTCTTTTCTCGGGCCTGGCCCTCTTCCTCAAGGACCTTATCCGGGCGGCGATCTCGCTGGCCGTGGCCAGCCTCCTTTTGGGGATCGTCTTCTTCCGCATGGGCGCCCCGTACGCGGGCGTCTTCGAGATCTCCGTCGTCGCCGGGCTGATCACCGTCCTCTTCATCCTGACCATCGCCCTGACGAACACGGGCGAGGAGGTCCGGGAATCAAAGCTCGCGAACCTGGTCTTCCCGCTCTTCTTCGTCATCTTCATCGCCATCGACGCCTTCGTCATGAAGGGCCTCCTCCAGAAGATCCCGGCCCTGCCCGCCGCGGCGGAGTCCGGGACCTTCGGCGACGTCCTCTGGAAGGGGCGGACGCTCGACCTCGTCGGGCAGATCGCCGTTATCCTGGCCGGCGTCTTCTCGGTCCTGGCCCTGTTCCGGAAGAGAGACAAACATGACTAACACCTGGTTCCTCTATCTCTTCTTCTCGCTCGGCCTCATCGGCGCCGGCGTCTACGCCCTCCTGGCCAAGCGGAATCTCGTCCGCCTGTTCATCGGGATCGAGGTCATCGGCAAGGGCGTCAGCCTCCTCCTCCTGGCCACCGGCTTCGCCCGGGACAACGTCCTCATGGCCCAGGCCATGGTCGTCACCTACATCGTCATCGAGGTCAGCGTCGTCGCCACGGCCCTGGCCCTCATCATCAACGTCTACCGGCACACGAAGAGTCTGGACATCCGGAAGCTGGCCAAACTGAAAGGGTAAGCCATGAAGGGAATCGCGCTCCTCCTCTCGCCGCCCGTCGCCTTCTTCGTCTTCCTCGCCGCCGCCCTCCTTCTCTACGCCCTGGGGTCCAAGATGGGCCCCAAGCTGACGAAGACCGGCGGCAAACTCGCGACCTACGCCTGCGGCGAGGACATCCCGGGCGTCAAGATCCAGTTCGGCTACCGGATGTTCTTCTTCGTCGCCCTCTTCTTCACCATCATGCACGTCGCGACCCTGGTCATCGCCACCGTCCCGGCGGGGCGGATCACCCTCTTCGCCGTCTTCTACCTCCTCATGATCTTCCTGTCCGTCATGGCCCTCGTCACAAGGAGCTAACATGCTGACGAAGCTCACGCGCTGGTCGAGGATCAAATCGCCATGGATCCTCCACCTCAACTCCGGCGCCTGCAACGCCTGCGACATCGAGGTCGTGGCCGCCCTGACGCCCCGCTTCGACGTCGAACGGCTCGGCGTCCTGCTCAAGGCGACGCCGCGCCACGCCGACGTCATCGTCGCCACAGGCCCAGTCACGCGCCAGATGAAGGACCGGATCATCCGCATTTACGATCAGGTCCCCGACCCCAAGTTCGTCATCGCCGTGGGCGCCTGCGCCATGTCGGGCTGCGTTTATCGCGGGGCGTACAACATCATGGGCGGGATCGACCAGGTCATCCCGGTCAACGTCTATGTCCCGGGGTGCCCGGCCCGGCCGGACGCCATCCTGGACGCCGTCGTCAAGCTCCTGGGGACACTTTAGCCATCGAGGACGCGCCATGAGCGATGCCGAAATCATCCAAGGACTCCAGAAGGACCTCGGGGGGAAGGCCCTCGAGCTCACGAACCCCGAGCCCCGGCGGATCTTCCTCAAGGTCGCCCCGGCCGACCTCGTCGCCGCCGCGGCCCTCCTCCGCGACCGCTATGACTGCGCCCACCTGTCCACGATCAGCGGCGTCGACAGGGGGGACGTCTTCGAGATCCTCTACCACTTCGCCGGCCCCGCGGCCGTCATCAGCGTCCGGACCGAAGTCGCCAAGGCCGCCCCGCACCTCGCGACGATCTGCCCGGTCATCCCCGGCGCCATCCTTTACGAGCGCGAGCTCCAGGACATGTTCGGGCTGGTCATCGACGGCATCCCCGACGCCCGGCCGCTCATCACGCCTGACGACTGGCCGGCCGGGAACTATCCCCTGCGGAAGGACTGGAAGTACGAGCGGCCGGAGGAGCGCATTCCCGGAGGCAAATCATGAAGTTCCAAATCCCCATCGGCCCACAGCATCCGGCCCTCAAGGAGCCGATCAGCCTGCGCATGACCGTCGAGGGGGAGGTCATCCGCGACGCCGACATCCGCCTCGGCTACAACCACCGGGGCGTCGAGAAGCTGGCCGAGGAGAGGAACTGGATCCAGAACATCTACCTCACGGAGCGCATCTGCGGCATCTGCTCCCACTCCCATTCGACCTGCTACGTCCAGGGCGTCGAGAGGCTCATGGAGCTCGTCCCGCCCAAGCGGGGAATGTACATCCGTTACCTCGTTTCCGAGCTCGAGCGCGTCCACAGCCATCTCCTCTGGCTGGGCGTCGCCGGCCACGAGGCCGGCTTCGACTCCTTCTTCATGTACGTCTGGCGCGACCGCGAGATCGTCATGGACCTCCTCGAGATGGTCTCCGGCAATCGCGTCCACTACGCCATCAACACCCTCGGCGGCGTCCGCCGCGACCTCGACGAGGGCCAGAAGGCCAGGATCCTCGAGGGCGTCGGGACGCTGCGAAAGCGGAGCGAATATTACCTCAACATCGGGGCCAACGAGCCGAGCTTCGTCGCCCGGATCGCCGGCGTCGGCCGCCTGACCAAGGAGCAGGCGGAGACCTTGTGCGCCGTCGGGCCGACGGCCCGCGCCTCCAGCATCACGCGCGACGTCCGCAAGGAGGACCCCTACGCCGTCTACGACGAGATGGATTTCGAGGTCGGCACGGCCGACACGGGGGACGTCCTCGGCCGGGTCGTCGTCCGCGTCAAGGAGCTCCTCGAGTCCTACAAGATCATCGAGCAGATCGTCCGGAAGCTCCCCGACGGGCCGATCGCCGTCAAGGCGCCCCGCAAGGCCAAACCGGGCGAGGTCGTCAGCCGCTACGAGGCCCCGCGAGGGGAGAATATCCACTACATCAAGGCCAACGGTTCGGAGAAGCCCGAGCGGCTTAAGGTCCGCGCCCCGACGCTGGCCAACTATCCGGCGACCGTCGAGATGCTCCGGAACGGCTTCATCGCCGACATCCCCCTCATCTTCGCCGCCATCGACCCCTGCATCTGCTGCGCCGAGCGGGCCGTGACCCTCGTCGACATCCGGAGCGGCGAGGAGACGGCCGTCCGCTTGAGCGACCTCCGCCGGCGGGCGGCCGGGCGGGGTCCGAACGCCCTCCCGAAAAGGAATGCCGAATGGCCGCTCTGAGAACCCTCCTCTACCTCCTCGTCTACCCGGGAATCCTGTTCGTCTTCCTCTACTCGACCTTCTGCGAGTGGTTCGACCGCAAGGTCTACGCCAGGCTCCAGAACCGGATGGGGCCGACGCACACCGGGCGTTTCGGCCTCCTCCAGCCGATCGCGGACTTCGTCAAGCTCATGTCCAAGGAGGACGTCGTGCCCGAGGCGGCGGACCGGGGGATGTTCAATGCCCTGCCCGTCGTCGGCCTGGCCATCGTCTCCACCGCCGCCCTGCTCCTCCCCGTCTGGAACTTCGACCTGGCGGCGCCGAGCCTGACCTCGTTCTCAGGGGACATCATCGTCCTCCTCTACCTCCTGAGCCTGCCCACCCTGGTCATGTTCCTGGCCGCCTGGTCCTCGACCAACCTCTTCTCCACGGTCGGAGGCTCGCGCGTCCTGACCATGCTCTTCGGCTACGAGGTCCCCCTCTTCCTCTCGGTCCTCAGCCCGGCCATCCTGGCCAACTCCTGGCGACTGGCCGAGATCGCCGCCTTCTACCAGAAGAAACCGCTCCTCATCCTGCCGAACCTTATCGGCTTCGGCGTCGCCGTCATCGCCGTCCAGGCCAAGCTCGAGCGAACGCCCTTCGACATCCCCCACGCCGAAACGGAGATCGTCGGCGGCACATTCACCGAGTATTCGGGCAAGAAGCTCGCCTTCTTCCGGCTCATGCTCGACATCGAGCTCGTCGTCGCGAGCGGCCTGCTGGCCGTGGTCTTCCTGGCCGGATTCCCCGGCGGGGCCCTCCTCGGGTTCGTCCAGCTCGTGGCGAAGACGCTCTTCGTCATCTTCCTCCTGTCCCTTATCCGGGCCCTGACCTCCCGGATCCGCATCGACCAGGTCGTCGATTTCGCCTGGAAGGTCCTGGCCCCGCTGGCCGTCCTCCAGCTCCTCATCGTCATCCTTCTGAAGGGATTCCTGAAATGAAAATCGCGGCCTTCCTTCCCGAGCTCCTCCGCCACCTCTTCAAGAAGCCGGCCACGGTCGACTACCCCTTCAAGAAGCTCGAGGTGCCCAAGGACTTCCGGGGGACGCCGTACCTCCAGCCCGAGCTCTGCATCGTCTGCAAGGCCTGCGAGCGCGACTGCCCGGCCGAGGCCATCGAGATCACTTCGGTCAACGAGGCGGAGAAGCGGTTCCGGATGGTCATCCACAACGACCGTTGCATCCACTGCGCCCAGTGCGTCGACTCCTGCCCGACGACGCCCAAGGCCATGGCCATCGACAGCCTGTTCGAGCTGGCGGACTTCGACCGGCACCGGCTCAAGAAGGAATGGGTCTACGTCCGAGCCGTCCTCAAGCCCAAGCCGGCCGCGCCCAAGCCCGACGTCCAGCCCGAGCCGGCCCCCAAGGCCTGACCATCCCCCGGCTCCTGCCGGGGGCTCGGCGACGGTCCTTTTAACTCCAATCTCTTCTTATGTC
>JBBISK010000164.1:0-216 GCA_037441295.1 Candidatus Aminicenantota bacterium
GCCGTCCGCATCCACGGCGTGCTCCACGAATTCTCGACCATCCCCGGGGTCGTCGAGGACGTGACGGATATCATCCTGAACCTCAAGGCGGTTCCGCTCAAGCTCAAGGGGGACGAGCCGGAGCGGATGACCCTGAAAAAGACCGGCCCGGCCCTGGCCCTGGCCTCGGACCTCGCCCACGACGCGGACATCGAGATCCTGAACCCGGAGCTCCCC
>JBBISK010000164.1:226-1443 GCA_037441295.1 Candidatus Aminicenantota bacterium
GACGACGGTGCCGTCGGCGCTCGTCTCCCACTTCTCCGCGACGCCGGGGACCGCGCTCGAGATCGAGATGGTCGTCAAGAACGGCCGCGGCTACGTCCCGGCCGACCAGAACCTCGACGAGGAGCTGAGCCTGGACTACATTCCCCTCGACTCCTCGCACTCTCCCGTCCTCAAGGTCAACTACCGCGTCGAGCCGGCCCGCGTCGGCAAGCGCATCGACTACGAGAGCCTGACCCTGGAGATCTGGACGACCGGCGCCATCCGGCCGATGGACGCCCTGTCCCAGGCGGCCAAGATCATGCGGGACCACCTCGGCATCTTCCTCAACGTCGTCGACGAGCCCTTGGAGAAAGAGCAGGCGCCAACGGCCAAGGAGATCCCGTTCCTGGCCCAGGCCGACGTCATGGCCAAGACGATCGACCACCTCGAGCTCTCCGTCCGCTCCAACAACTGCCTGCGGGCGGCCGGGATCGAGCGCATCTACGAGCTCGTCCAGAAGACCGAGGAGGACCTGCTCAAGACGAAGAACTTCGGGCGCAAGTCGCTCGCGGAGATCAAGGAGACCCTGGGCAACCTGAACCTCGGCCTGAACCTCGAGCTCCATCCCAAGCTCATCGAGCGGGTCCAGGCGGAGATCAAGGAGTCCCAGGCCGGCAAGGAGCTGGATGAATGAGGCACCAAGTCAAGAAGGGATACCTGCGGAGAAACTCGGCCCACCGGCGGGCCCTCCTGCGCAACCTCGTCACGTCGTTCCTCGAGCGGGAGCGGATCACGACGACCCTGGCCAAGGCCCGGAACGCGCGGCCGCTGGCCGAGAAGATGATCACCCTGGGCAAGCGCGGCACGCTCCACGCCCGTCGCCAGGCCCTGGCCTACCTGACCAAGGAGGCCGCGGTGAAGAGGCTCTTCGACGACGTCGCGCCCCGTTTCTCGGAGCGGCCCGGCGGCTATACGCGGATCGTCAAGCTCGACCGGCGGATGGGCGACGGCTCGGTCATGGCCATGCTGGAGCTCGTCGGCAGCGAATTCAAGAAGAAGGCCAAGAAGAAGAAAAAGGAAGGCAAGAATCCGGCCGGGAAATAGAGGGCCATCTGGGGGAACGTGTACTCTTTGCACGTGTCCCCATGCTATTTTCGGGGGGATTTCGACCTCCCATGTCTTCGAGTAAGTCGCCTATTCCCGTTGCCTCTATTCCAGTACAGAGTCGCATTCGTGCG
>JBBISK010000164.1:1453-6038 GCA_037441295.1 Candidatus Aminicenantota bacterium
CAGGAGCTCGCCCCTTCTTACAAAGGGGGGGCGCTCTATTAAGATATTTTCCTAAAAGTGCGGCTCCGAGTCACTCGGCCGCATTTTTATCGGTCGCTCCGGGGGCTCCGCTCCCTGCCGGCCGGCGGGCCGCCTGGTAGATCCTCTGCCAGCGCTCTTCCTTGAGCCGGTCGATCCGGACGCAGGGGGTCTTGTAGGTCGTGGCGTTGATGAAGGACTCGCCGTCGATCATCATCCCGACGTGACCGATCCTGTCGATGGCCCCGCCGAAGAAGACGAGGTCGCCGGCCCTCTCCTGCCCTTTGGGGACCTCGAGAAGGCCGCTCTTTTCCATCTGGATGTCGGCGTCCCGTAGGATGGGGATGCCGGACATCCTGTAAATGAGCTGGGCGAATCCCGAGCAGTCGAGGCCGAGCGGCGAGTCGCCCCCCCAGAGATATGGGACGCCGAGGAAGCGCTTGCTTAGGGCGACCATGTCCTCCGGCGACGTCCGCGGCCACGTCCAGGGCGCGTCGTGGACGACACCGTCGCCCGCCTGGACCCAGGCCTTCGTGCCGCAGGGCAAGGCGACCTGGAACCACCGGTCGCCGCCTTCACGGACAACCTCGAGGACCGAGCTGATCGGCGCGACCTTGACCGGCTTGTGCTTCGTCACGTCCGGCTCGCGGTAGGTGTTCGCGAAGAGGGCCATGACGACGAAGACCTTTCCCGACGAGGCGTAGGGGTTCTCTCCGGGCTTCAGGAAGCGGAGCGAGGAGTTGATGGCCCAGCCCTTGTAGGTGTCGGGGGTTTCGATGTAGGACCAGTCCTCGCCGTTCGCGTTCCGTTCGGACTTGAGGACCTTGACGTTCATGCCGAGCAGGGCCTGGCTGACGACGTCGGTGCCGTCGTTCGACCGGCTGTGCATGTTCTGCGCGGTGTTGATGACGACGCCGGCCTGCGGCGCGGCCGGCGCTTCGGCCGCCGCGGCCGCTAGGCAGGCGGTCAGGGCGACCAGGATGATGGCCGTGAGGTTCTTCATGATTGGACCTCCTAAAGGCGAAATTATATGCCGAACCGAAAGACCTTTCCACAGTTTTTTCCGGCGCCGAGTTCCTCGCGCTCAGGAGGGCCGGCCGTCCCGGCCCGGCGGGCAGTCGAAATCGGGCTGGAATTCCCTGCCTCCGGTTCTTTATAATATCCGGCGAGAGGAGAGACCATGAAGAGAAAAGACTTCCTGAGATTGTCCGGCGCGGCCGCCGCCGGCTCGCTCGTTCCGCTCCGCTCCGGCCTCGCCCAAGCCCTGGCGGGCGGCGGCGGCAAGACACGAGTCTCCGTCAAGATCATGGACCTCAAGCTCCAGTTCGCTTGGGGCCTGTCCCGGGGGACATGGACGACCCGCCGGAACGCTTTCGTGAAAATCGAACGGGACGGCGTCGCCGGCCTCGGGGAGGCGGCCCCGATCGCCCGCTATAACGAAACCGCCGAGGGCGCCGCGGCCTTCTTTGAGAAGGCCCGTCCCGTCCTCGAGCGCGACCTCTGGGAGTACGCCGTCCGCTGGGACGAGCTCGAGGCTTTGGCCCCGACGGAGCACGCCGCCAAGGCGGCCCTCGATATGGCCCTGCTCGACTGGGTCGGAAAGAAGCTCAATGTGCCGCTCTGGAAGCTCCTCGGCCTCAGCCGTGGCGCCGCCCTGAAGACGACCTATTCCATCGGCATCGACGAAGTGCCCGTCATGCAGCAGAAGATCCGCGCCTACCCGGACTTTGGCGTCTACAAGATCAAGGTCGGCACCAAGGACGACCGGAAGATCATCGAGGGCATCCGGGCCGTGACCTCGAAACCCCTCCGGACCGACGCCAACGAGGGCTGGAAGACGAAGGAGGAGGCCCTGGAGAACATCAACTGGATGGCCGGCATGGGGGTCGAGTATGTCGAGCAGCCCATGCCCGCCGAGATGCTCAAGGACTACGCCTGGCTCAAGGAGCGCGCCAAGCTCCCCATCTACGCCGACGAGAGCCTGATGAAGGCCTCGGACATCCCGCGCATCGCACCCTGCTTCGACGGGCTCAACATCAAGCTCATGAAGTGCGGCGGGGTTCAGGAAGCGGTTCGCATGGTCGCCATGGCCCGGGCCCTGGGGCTGAAGCTGATGATCGGCTGCATGGTCGAGACCTCGCTCGCCATCTCGGCCGCCGCGGCCATCACGCCGCTCTTCGACCATGCCGACCTCGACGGGAACCTCCTCAGCGCGACCGACCCCTTCCGGGGCGTCAAGACGGTCAAGGACCAGCTCGTCCTCAACGACGGGCCGGGGCTGGGCGTCGAGGGCAGCGTCTGGTAAGGGGAGCTAAGACCGGCCGACCTGGATGGTCAGCTTCTGCCCGACCACGAGGTCGGCCGAGGTCAAGTTGTTGGCCGCCTTGATCCTCTCGACCGTGGTGTTGAAGGCCTTGGAGAGGGTGAAGAGCGTGTCGCCCGCCTTGACGACGTAGATCACCGTGTTGCCCGGCTTGGCCCCGGCCGGCGGCGCCGATGCCGCGGCGGCCGACGGCAGGCCGCTGACCGGGATCCGCAGGACCTGGCCCTCGCGGATGAGCGTCCGGCTCCGCAGGTCGTTGACGCGGACGATGGCGTCGACCGACGTCCGGAACTTCCGGGCGATCTCGCCCAGCGTGTCCCCCTTCATGACCCGGTAGCGGTCCGTGACGACGTCCGGCGGGACGTACTGGGGGAGCGTCGCGACGCAGGACAGGCATCTCTCGCCGTAGCCGGCCGGGACGCGGAGGTCGTAGGCGTAGTTCGGCGTCGAGTCGAACCTGAGCTCGGGGTTGAGGATGGTCAGGACGAGGGGGTCGAGGGCGAGGGACTGAGCGAGCCCGGCCAGCTTGACCGGCGTGCTGACGCGGACCGTCTCGTAGGTCAGGGCCGGGTCGGGGGCCGGCAGGTCGAAGCCGTACTTGGCCGGGTCGGTGATGATCAGGAGCGAGGCAATGAAGCGGGGGACATAGCGGGCCGTCTCCCACGGGAGATTGTTGAAGAGGTCCCAGAAGTTGTCGAGGTAATCGATGCGCTGGGCCCTGATGACCTTCTGGACGTAGGCCTCTCCGCAGTTATATGCGGCCAGGGCCGTCAGCCAGTCGCCGAACATGTCGTGGAGGGCGGTCAGGTGCTCGATGGCCGCCCGGGTCGACTTCTCCGGGTCCATCCGCTCGTCGACGTACTTGTCGCGCTTGAGGCCGTAGCGGTAGCCGGTGGAGGAGATGAACTGCCACATGCCGAGGGCCCGGGCGCGCGAGAGGGCCCGGACGCGGAACCAGCTCTCGATCATGGGCAGCCAGGCGAGCTGGTCGGGCAGCCCCGACTTGCGGACCTCGGCCAGGACCATGTCCCGGTACAGCCCGGACCTCTTGTAGGCGTCGAGGAACCAGGCCTTCTCCGGGCCCTGGAAGCTGTCGATCTCTTTCTTCACCCACTGGTTCTCGGTCATGGGGATGGCGTTGTTGATGGAAGCGGAGGCCCGCCGCGAGAGGCCCATCTTAAGGCTCGTCGCGTAGGCTCGCTGGATCCTCTGGGCGACGAGGATGCGGAGGTCGTTCTTCTCCTGGACGAGGGGGGAATCGGGAGGCAGCTTGAGCCGGGGGATGAGGCCGTAGGCCTCGTCGAGCTTGGCCAGGGCCTCGTCGACGTCGCCCCGGTCGATGGCGGCCTGGGCTTCCTGGCAGGCGGCGAAACCCTCCTCGAGCAGGGCCGCGGCTTCCTTGTCCGTCTCGCCGTTCTTTTCCGCGGAGGACTGGGCCTCCGCGTTGATGTCGTCCTTGGCCAGGACCGGGAGCTCGGCCGGCTGCGGCGCCGGCTTGGCCGGCTCGGTCTTCTCGGGCGGCTTGGCCGCGGGCTTGGGGGTCGTCCGGGCCGTCCGGGCGGGGGAAGAACAGGCCGCCGCCAGGGAGAGGACCAGGGCCAGGGTCAGGGAGCCGAAAACCGTCGTCTTTCTTATCTTCATTATTGGCACAAATTTATAGCACGACCCGGAGCCGGAGTCAACCGTTCTTCCGGTGCCAGCTCCAGGCCGTGCCGATGATCGTCTCGAGCGAGGAGAGGGCCAACTTCCAGCCGAGGAGCTTTTCCGCCTTCTCCTTGGAGGCGAGAAGGACGGCGACGTCGCCCTTCCGCCTCGGACGGATGTCGTAGGGGACGGACCGTCCGGTGACCGCCTCGGCCTCGCGGATGACCTCGAGCACGGAGTGGCCGGTGTTCGTGCCGAGGTTGACCGCGTCGCTCGTCCCGCCCCTGAGAAGGGCCTTGAGGGCCAGGACGTGGGCCACGGCCAGGTCGGTGACGTGGATGTAATCCCGGACGGCCGTCCCGTCCGGGGTGGGGAAGTCGCCGCCGAAGAGACTCAGGCGCGGCGCCGTGCCGAGGAGGCTCTTGAGGATGTTCGGGACGAGGTGGGTCTCGGGGTCGTGCGTCTCGCCCATCTCTCCGTCGGGGTCGGCGCCGGCGGCGTTGAAATAGCGGAGCGAGACCGAGCGCAGCCCGTAGGCCCGGTCGTAGTCCTCGAGGATGCGCTCGATCATGGCCTTGGTCCGGCCGTAGGGGTTGGCCG
>JBBISK010000165.1:0-6007 GCA_037441295.1 Candidatus Aminicenantota bacterium
TTCGGACTGCTTGCGAAGGGCTTCTTCGGCTTCTCCAGGAACTCGACGATGCGGCGGTCCTCGTCGACCCCGATGACGCCGAAGCGGGAGGCCTCCGAGGTGGGAATGACCCGGGTCATGAGGACCGCGTCGGCCTCGGACCGCGAGGCGTAGAGGAGGAGCTTCCGGTAATCCGACTTATAGATGTGGTCGCCCGAGAGGACCAGGACGTAATCCGGGTTCTCTTGCTGGATCGTGTAGATGTTCTGGAAGACGGCGTCGGCCGTGCCCTCGTACCAGCGGTCGCCGACCCGGCCCTGGGCCGGGAGGGACAGGATGAAATCGCCGCTTTCGGCGTGGAAGATGTTCCAGCCGTTGAGGATGTGCCGGTCCAGGGAGAGCGACTTGTACTGAGTGACGAGGGCGATCTTGCGGAAGCCGGAGTTGAGGGCGTTCGAAAGGCTGAAGTCGATGATGCGGTACCCGCCGAGGAAGGGGACGGAGGGCTTGGAACGGTCGCGGGTCAGCGGGTAGAGCCTCTCCCCCTTTCCTCCGCAGAGGATCATGACGAGGGTCTTTTTCGACAGGACTTCCATGGTGTCCGCGGTCCCTACTTCGCGGCCCTCTCCCTGATCTCGACCTCGATGCGGCCGGCCTTCCCCGGGCCCAGGTTCAAGGTCCAAACCGGCATGAAACTGTAACCCTGATGAATTATATCAAATCCCTCCTCCGATTGGGAGAGCGTCTCGAGGGGCGCCGTCCACAGCTCGGCGGGGCCCCGGGGCTCGAACGACAGCCGGCCGCCGTAGAGCATGACCCAGCCGCGGCGGTGGAATTCGACCTCGTGCGGGAAGGCCAGGAGGTTCCATTCGGAACCGAAGCGGAGGGCGACGGCCCTCGCCGAGAGGTTCTCGACCTCCCAGGCGACCGCCAGCCGCCCGGGTCCGGGCTCGACGGTCTTGCGGACGGCAACGGGGAGGCGGGCCCCATCCACCCAAACCCCTCCCCGCCTCTCGAGGAAGACTGGCCATGCACGGACGCGGAGTAGGGCTGGTTGACGAAATCGCCCTGCTCCCCGAAATCGATGCGGCGGAAGTCCTCCTCGGTCGCCTCGGGGTGGAGGAAGTGGTCGAGGAGGGAGTAGCGGGGGTGCCAGTCGTAGCGCGTCAGCTCCTTGGCCCGCGGCGGCAGTTTCTTGGCGATCTCGTGGATGCTCCGGCCCGCGCCGCCCTCCCCCTCGCGGGCGAAATGATAGGTCTCGGGGCGGCGCGCCAGGACGTCGGAGAGGTTCCGGGCCCAGGACACAAAGTCGAGCTCGACCAAGCCCCCGCCGAAGGAAGGCTTGAGGAGGAGGTTGAACGTTTCCCCCCTGAGGAAGAGCTCCTCGCGGCCGTCGAGGTCGTAGTCGAGGGCCGTCCAGCCGGGCTGGGCCGGGGTCGCCTTCTCGGCCTCGATGAGATGATGGTAGGCCGCCTCGCGCAGGTGCGGCAGGTACAGGCCGCCGAAGACGCCGTGCCAGTAGGGGTCGTTGCCCTGACCGCGGTAGAGGTCCCGCAACGCCTCGGCCGGGGCCGCCGCGGCGTGGACGGCGCGGGAGACCATGAGCATCCGCTTGTGGAGCAGGTGGCTTTCGGGATATTTCAGGAAGAAATCGCGGAAGAAACCGCCGCGCAAGAAACGTCTCGCTGCCTCGGGCACGACGGCGCGGAGGTCCTCGTAGGCCCGGGCGTCGGCCGGCTCGAGGACCCATTCCGACATCTCCTCGTAGGAGGCCGGCGGGATGTAGACGCGGCCGGCCGGCGGCTCCGCCTCCAGATACTCCGAGCCGGTCATCATCCGGACTTCGCGCTCCTCGACGAAGGCCAAGAACTTCTCAAGCCAGCCCTCGTCGTAGACCCATTGCTTCGTCCCGGGCCAGACGCCGAACTTCTCGCCGTCGTCGCCGAGGATGGCCGCCCCGCCCGCGGCCCGGATCTCCTTGAGGTAGCCATCGAGGTCGTCCAGGGAATGGAAGGGGATCATGTACCGGAGCTTCTTGTCGATCGGCAGGACGCGCAGGGGGAAGCCTTCCTCTTCCGTGATGTAGGAGGCATGGATATTGCGGACCCCGGCGTAAAGGAAATGCTCCTCGTCGAGAAGCGTGTACGCGATCCCGGCCTCCGCCAGCGACTTGGCGAGGTGCGGCTCCCAGACCCGTTCGGTCAGCCACAGCCCTCTCGGCCTCCGGCCGAAATTGGCCTCCAGGAAATCGCTCATCATCCGGACCTGACCGGTCCGGTCGGCCTCGGGGATGATGCCGAGGATGGGTTCGTAGAAACCGCCGCCGAGGAGCTCGACCTGGCCGCGGTCGGCCATGGCTCGGACGAGCTCGAACAGGCCGCGTTCCCGGCTCTCCATGTGCTCCCAGAGGGGGCCGGAAAAATGGAGGGAGAACCTGAAGCGCGGGTGCCGCTCGAGCCGCTCCAGGAACGGCCGGTAGCAGTCCCGGAAGGCCCTGCCGACGACGGCCTCGAAATTGCCGACGGGCTGATGGTTGTGGACGGCGAAGACGAAGCGGAGCTCAGCCATCCTCCTCCCTCCCCTCAGACCCCTTCCCCGGCCAGGACGTAGGCGAGGATAGCCATGAGGACCGCCTGGATTTCGAGCTCGCGGGGGTGGACGCTCCTGAGGACGTCGAGGGCCGAGTGGTGGACGTCGAAGTAGGCCTGGGCGTCCGGGATGACGGCGACCGGGACCGAGCCCCTCCGGACGAGCGGGCCGACATCGACCCCGCCCCCGCCCGGCACGAACGTCCTCACGCCGAGGGGCTCGAAGAGGGCGCCCCAAGCCCGGAGGCGCTTCAGGACGGGCCCGTCCGGCCCTCCGGCGGCGATGGCGACCGGCACGAAGCCGCCCCGGTCGGACTCCATGACCACCAGGTGCTCTTCCCCTTCCCTGGCCGCGGCCGAGGCGTAGAAGCGGCCGCCCGTGCCGCCGAACTCCTCGTCCATGAAGAGCACGGCCCGGACGGTCCGCTTCGGCCGCAGCCCGGCGGCGCGGATGAGCCGGAGCGCCTCGAGGCTCGCGGCGCAGCCGGCGCCGTCGTCATGGGCGCCGACGCCGAGATCCCAGCTGTCGAGGTGGCCGCCGACGAGGACGATGTCCTGAGGCCGCTCGGTGCCGACGATTTCGCCGACCACGTTGGCCGAGGGGACCGGGCCGACGGTGCGGCAGCTCATCCTCAGGCGGACCAGGACCGGGCCTCCCTTCCCGAGGAGGCCGCTCAGCCGCTCGGCGTCGGCCGTACTCACGGCGGCGGCCGGGATGCGCGGCACGCCCTCCTCATAGGTCATGAGGCCCGTGTGGGGAAAGTCGTCGACGCGGAAGGTCAGCGAGCGGACCAGCGCGGCCACGGCGCCATGCCGGGCCGCCTCGGCGGCGCCGCGCACACGCTGGTCGGCGGCCTGGCCGTAGGCCGCGAAGGAATCGGTCAAGGTCCTGTCCATGGGCCGGTTGAAGAAGACGATCTTGCCGCGGGCCGCCGGGCCGAGACGGGCGAGGTCCTCGAACGAACGGACCTCGACGAGTGGGGCGGTGAGGCCGGGACCGGGCGTCCCGTCGCTCCCGCCGAGGGCACAGACATGGAGCGCGATCGCTTCGGCCGGGGAAGCGCCGAGGATCTCGGCCTCCTCCTTCTCGCCCCTGACCCACTTCGTGACGGTGACGGGCTCGGCGTGGACGTTCTCGAAGCCGAGCTCGTTCATCATGTTCAGGGCCACGTCGACCGCCGCGGCCGCTTCGGGCGAGCCCGTCAGGCGCGGCCCGACGCCGGTGATGCGGCCGAGGAGATTGAACGCGCCCTCCTCGCGAAGGCCGATGTCGCGCATCCTCTCCGCGGCGCGGGCGTACGCGGCCGGGACCGGGGCCGGACGACTCGAACAGGCCGGCCCGCCGGACCAGAGGCAGAGCAAAATCATGATAGCTGCGGCGCACGCCGTTCCGCTCTTGCGTCCGAGGCCAGGGTCCGGTCCGATCTTCATCCTCTTATGATACACGAACACCCCTCGGTCGGGTATAGGCCCGCCATCTCGGATCCACGGGAAGCCCTGCCGGCGGCCGCGGCGATACCCCGTTCGACGACGGGAACGCCCGGCGGCGTTTCACTGCCGGGAGGTGGCGCCCGGCGCGGCCTCCGGCCTGAGCTTAAAGAAAAGCCAGGGCTTCCCCCCGCCCTGCTTGGCCTTGATCCTGACCAGGGCGAAGCTCCCTTTGAGCCGGCGGCCGGCGATCTCGACGACCCATTTCCCCGGCGTCTTCTCGAGCGTCCGGTAGGTCCCCCGGTCCCAGATCACGACCGTGCCCGCCCCGTATTCCGGCTTGGGGATCGTCCCCTCGAAATCTTCGTAGCCCAGGGGATGGTCCTCGGTCTCCATGGCAAGACGCCGGACGCCGGGTGCGTCGGGGGGGAGCTTGGGCACGGCCCAGCTCTTCAGGACCCCGCCGTCCTCGAGCCTGAGGTCGTAGTGGAGATGGGAGGCGTGGTGCTCCTGGATGACATAGATGAGCCCCTCGCCGGACGCTTTGCCGCGGGGTGTGCCGGGCTCGGCGGTCCGGTCGAAATGCCGCTTGGTGCGATAGGTCTTGAGGGTCATGGCCGTCGAGGTCGCGCTAGCGGTGGAGGAAGCATCGCTCGCAGTCGACCTCACCCGGACGACGGGTGACGATCATGGCCAGGCCCAGGGCGTCGGCCCGGGCGATGACCTCCTGGTCCTTGACCGAGCCGAGGGGGTAGATGATGGCGGTGATGCCGTGCTGGGCGGCCAGCTCTACGACGTCGGGGAACGGCATGAAGGCGTCCGAGGCCATGACGCAGCCCTGCGGCCCGTAGCCGCGGCGCGAGAGGCGGATGGCGTCCTCGGCCGAGTCGATGCGGCTGCGCTGCCCTGAGCCGATGCCGTGGGTCTTGTCGGCGGTGCCGATGACGACGGCGTTCGAGCGGGTGAAGACGGCCACCAGCCAGTTGAAGATGGCCGCCCGGACTTCTTCCGGGCTCGGCTTGCGGGCCGAGACGATGTCCACCGATTCCGGCGAGACGATCTTCGAGTCGAACCGTTTCTCGACGAGCAGGCCGCCGGCGACCCGCTTGACCTCGAGCCCGTTGTCGACGGATGGCGTGTCGACCGGGGCGCCCATGCGGACGACGCGCAGGACCTTGCGCCCGGCCAGGATCTCCAGGGCGCCTCGGGTGAAGTCCGGGGCGTAGACGACCTCGACGTTGCGCGGGCTCTCGACGAGGAGCCGGGCCAGGGGCTCGTTGACGCGGTAATTGAAGACGTCGACGCTGCCGAAGTTCGAGAGGGCGTCCGCCTTCCACGCCTTCTCGAAGGTCTCGACCTCCTCGTCGCCGAGGGCGACGCCGCTCGGCATCTCGTGCTTGATGATGACGCAGGCCTTGCGGCCGTGGAAGACGTCCGTGAGCTTCTTCCCCAACCGCTGGCCGAGGTCCATGTCGCCGACGTTGATGTAGCTCAGGCCCTTCGTCCCCTCTTGGAGGAGGTCAAGATGGGCCATGTTCGGCCCGGAGGCGCCTTCCTCCTGGTAAAAGGCCGCCGGGTAGCCGGGGTTCTCGCCGTAGCGCATCGGGAAGCGCTTGACGAAGCGGGTCTCGCCAAAGATGAGAGTGTCGGGAAAATCTTCCCTGACCTTGGTCTGGTATTGGGTCCGAGCCGTGCGATCGGGCTTGTCCATGGGTCAGGTCCTTTCGTGGCGGTTGACGATGTGGAGCTCGAAGTCCTCGAGCTTACCCGGGTCGACGAAGGCGCAGGCCGCGGCGACGCGAAAGTCATGGCCTCCCGTCCGCGGGGCAAGCGCCACGTAGACCGCCTCCGCCGTCTCGCGAGCCGTCGCTCCCTCAAGGGCGATGTCCCGGGGCTCGCCCGCGAATGAGGGCAGCGGCTCGCGGTTGGGTCCCTGGTAGGTCGAGACGAGCCGGCCCGCGCCCGGCCGGGAGGGGACCTCAAAATAGCTCCGCAGGGTCGCGCCGTCCGGG
>JBBISK010000166.1:0-5973 GCA_037441295.1 Candidatus Aminicenantota bacterium
CCCTCGAAGCTCGGGACTGCCTCTCGCTTAGCTAGCCATGAGGACTGCCCCTCGAGGCTCGGGACTGCCCTCAATAAGTCGTAAAACCCCACTTATTGAGGACTGCCCTCGAAACTCGGGACTGCCTGTAGCTTAGTTAGCCATCAGGCTGCAGATGGCGGCGACGTTAACCATGTCGTCGGGCGAGCAGCCGCGGCTGAGGTCGCAATAGGGCTTGTTCAGCCCCTGGACAATCGGCCCGACGGCCTCGGCCCCGGCCAGCCGCTCGGTCAGCTTGTAGCCGATGTTGCCGGCGTCGAGGTCGGGGAAAACGAGGACGTTGGCTTTGCCGGCGACCGGGCTGCCCTGGCACTTCCGCTCTCCGACCGAGGCGACGAGGGCGGCGTCCGCCTGCATCTCGCCGTCGAGGAGGAGCCCGGGCGCCTTCTCTTTGGCGATCTTCGTCGCCGAGACGACCTTGTCGACATCGGCATGCGTAGCCGAACCCTTGGTCGAGAAGGACAGCATCGCCACCCGCGGCTCCTCGCCCGTCACCGCCTGGAAGTTCTTGGCCGAGGTCAGGGCGATGTCTGCGAGCTGAGCGTCGGTCGGGTTGGGAACGACGGCGCAATCGGCGTAGCAGAGGAGCTTGTCCGGGAAGACCATGATGAAGTAGCTGGAAACGGTCGAGATCCCCGGCGCGGTGCCGACCGTGTGAATGGCGGCGCGGATGACGTCGCCGGTGGCGGAGATGTTTCCGCCGACGACGGCCCCGATCCTGTCCGATGCGAGCATCATTCCGGCGAAATAAAGGGGAGACTTGAGGGCTTCGCCGGCCTGCTCGGTGGTCCAACCCTTGGCCTTGCGTTTTTCATACAGGCCCCGGACGAACTCGTCTTTCCACTCCGAGGTTGCGGGGTCGACGACGGCGATCTCCCCGAGCGCGAGGCCGTTGTCCTTGGCCAGCTGCCGGATCTTCTCCGCGGCGCCGACGAGGAGGGGGACGGCGATCTTCTCCTTGTCGAGCTTCAGGGCCGCCTTCAGGGTGCGCACGTCCTCGGCGTCGGGAAACGCGACCCGGATGTGCCTCTTTCGGGCCTTGTCGTGGATGTCGGGAATGAAAGTCTTTCCTGTCATGATGGCTCCTTCGTGTCAGCGAATGAGATCTCGGGGAAAAGAAGGCCCCAGTATAAGAGAAAAACTGAGGGAATTCAACTTCGGCGAAGCCGTTGCGGTTCCGGGTCGGCGAGCGGCCAGCCATGACCCTCGCGGCCCGTCCGGGAACCCCGGGTTCTTGCCCGTGTCGCGCCCAGGTCCGCGTCAGAAAGCGACGACGTCCCCGAGGACGTAGCGGCCTTTCTCGTCGCGCCCGACGCGGCCGGCGGGGACGTTCGGGTCGTGACAAAAGACGACGACCCAGCGCCTGTCGACGGCCCGGCTCAGGAAGTCTTCTTTCTCCCGGAGCAGGGTTTCGGTGCAAACGTCGAAGGCCATCGAATAGGGCAGGGGCAGATGGCGCGAGGTCGGCACGAGGTCGGCGGGAAAGACGATCGATTCGGTCCCGATCTTTACCTCCACCCACTGCTGGCCCCGCGTGTGACCGTTGTTCTGATGGACCCAGATCCCCGGGAAGATCTCTTCCGAGCCCCGGGCCAGCCTGAGGTCGGCCCGGTCGAGGGCCCGGACGTCGTCCTTGAGGTAGCTGGCCCGCTCGCGAGGGTTCGGATTTCGGGCGGTCTCGTAATTGTCGGCCTGAAGGTGGACCCGGGCCTGCGGGAAGCAGAGCTCGACGTCCGCCGGGTCTCCGGCCCCGAACCTCGAGAGCCCGCCCGCGTGGTCAAAGTGAAGATGACTCACGAGGATGTCCGTGACCCTTTCCGGATCGAAGCCCGCTTGGGCCGGCGGGACGTTCCGGATACCGTAGATCCTCCGGAGCTTGTCCGTCCATTTTTCGCCGCAGCCGATGTCCACGATAAAGACCCGATCCCCCGTGTCGATGAGGACGGACCGCGTGGCGAGCCGGATGCAGTTGTCCTCGTCGGGAGGGATCAGGCCCGCCCAGATCGTCTTGGGCACCGTGCCGAACATCGCCCCGCCGTCCAGACGGTAAAACCCGTGGTTGACGAGGGAAACTTCGAATCGTCCAAAGGTCATCGGCCACCTCCTCGACCACGGTCGCTCTCCGGTCCGGGCCCGGCGCGCTATCCCCGGAGATAGTGTACCATATCGCGCTATCGGTTCCGGGCGGATTCGGCCGCCCGTTCGGGCCGGATGCGATCTTCTGCTATCTTGCCACGGGGCTGAAAATTCAGTATCTTTAGGTCCCAATCATAGATTCCTATCATATCTTCGTTGCGAGGAGAGGTGTCATGATCCGTCGGCCTCCGGTCATCAAGCTCGATCAGATCGCGGACGTCATTTCCAAGGAATTCAAGGGCAAGGACCTCATCACCTGCTATGTCGGGTCCAACGCCGCCGTCCCCACGGCGAGCCTCGAATCCCTGACGGAGGCCGTCAAGGCCCGGACCCCCAAGCTGCCTTTCATCAGGATGGTCCATCTCCTCCTTCAGGGTCCGGTCCCGTATGTCGAGGCAGGATTGCAGGACCGGATCATGACCTATTCCATCTTCTCGGCCGGCGAGGTCCGCACGGCCGCCAACGAGGGACGGGCCTTTTACCTGCCGTGCACGCTGGCCAACCTGGACAGCCTCATCGGCAAGGGGAAGCCGTACGAGCCGGATGTCGCCATTTTCAAAGTCCGTTCCCACGAGATCACCGGGGAATACAGCTTGGGGTTGTCGGTCGAGGCCATCCACACGGCCATCGATCACGCTAAGTGCGTGATCGCCGAACTCGACTACAGCATGCCATTCACCCAGGGCCAGACCATCGTCGACGCCCAGTCCATCGACTATCTCGTGGACGATGACGGCGTCAAGGACTGCTATGATTTCCCGCCCCCCGACTTCAACCACCTTCCCCTGGCCGAGCGGCGGATCGGCGAACTCATCACCAAACACTTCATCCGCGACGGGATCACCCTGCAGGCCGGCATCGGGCAGATCCCGGACGCCGTGGTGGGAACGATCCAGGAAGCCGATTATAAGGACCTGGGGATCCAGACCGAGCTCTACGGGGACGGGCTGATGAGACTGCAGAAGTCGGGCATCGTGACGAACCGGCGCAAGAAGCAGCACATGGGCTACAGCACGACCTCCCTCATCATGGGCTCCATGGGGCTCTACGAATTCGTCCACATGAGGGCGGGCATCCAAATGCGGCCGTGCGCGGTCACCAACGCGGCCGAGGTCATCCGGAGGAACAGTCCCTTCATCTCCATCAACACGGCCATGGGCGTGGACCTGTTCGGCAATGTCTGGGCGGACTACATCGATGCCCGGCGTTATTACAGCGGCGTCGGCGGCCAGCCGGACTTCGTCCGGGCCCTGAACGACCCGGCCTTCGGGGTGCCCATCATCGCCCTCAAGAGCATCACCGAGAGCGGGACGTCGAAGATCGTCAAGGTCCACCCTCCGGGCGTGAGCCTCACGGCTTCGGCCTACGACAACGTCGTCATCGTGGACGAGTACGGCGTCGCCGACCTCCGCGGGCTGACGGCCGGGGAGAAGGCGCTGGCCATCGCCAGCATCGCCCATCCCCGGTTCCGCGACGAGTACCTCAAGGGCATCTACGAGAACCGGCTCTTCACGAAATCGTTCGGGTCGTTCATGGGACGGACGCCGCGCGGCGTGATCATGTACGACGGCCCGAGCAAGATCGAAGACTGAGGCCTATCTCAGGAAGATCCTCTCCGGGTCGACCTCGTCGCGCAGGATCGCCAGTTCTGCCGGCGCGGGCGGCGGCGTCTCGACGGCCTCCCCGACCTCGAGGGCGAACCCGGTCGCTTCGGCCACGGCCCCGGGCGTCAGCCCGGGGTGATAGCTCTCGAGGTAGGGGGCTCTTGTGCCCGGCCGGAAGCGCATCACCCCCATCGTTGTGACCATGGACGACGGGCCGCCCCGGATGAGGCCCGAGTTCGAACGACTGGCGCCGCCTTCCAGCCATCCGGGGCTGGTGATGTAATCGACCCTTTCAGGGAAGCGCCGTTTTTCGTGCTTGGCGATGATGATCGTCCGCTTGGCCAGGCAGGCGATGTCGCAGGCCCCGCCGCTGCCGGAAAAGCGTACGGCCGGATGCCGGGGATCGGGGCCGATGGACGTGCTGTTGATGTTCCCGAAGCGGTCGACCTGGGCGCCGCTCAAGAAGCCCACGTCGACGCGGCCCGCCTGAAGGACGTAAGTGAAGACCTCCATCAGGCCGGCGGCCGTGGCGGCGCCGCGCATGACGCGGGGGTCGCCGACCGACATCGGCAGATGGGCGAGCGCGCTGGCCACGGTTCCGGCCTCGAAGATGATCGTGCAGCGCGGAGCATGGGTCCGTTGGGCCAGCATGACCCCGAGCATGGGCAGGCCCGTTCCGGCGAAGACGACTTCACCGTCTTTGATCTCGCGGGCGGCCACGACGCTCATCAACTCCATCAAACTGTAAGGCGGGGGGGTCATGGAGGTCACCTCCTCCGTTTGAGGTCCGGTCGATAGCCATATCCCGGCGACGCCTTCAGCATCTCGAGCCGGGCCCGGCCTCCGGCGGCCTCGAGATACTCCTCGTGGCCCTTCGGGTCGTAAACGTACTTGTCCAGATATCTCCGGAACGAGCTGTCCTCCCGGGCCGCGTCATGGTACTCCTGAAGGTGGAGCGGGTCGTAGTCGTAGCACTGATAGACGGCGTAGGGATGGGCTCCGTAGGGCACGCGACAAACGTGTGTCACCACGAAATAGGGGAGTTGGTTGCTCTCCGGCTCGCGTCGCAGCTCGTCCTCGCCGACGATCTCCTCGGCCGTCACGATCACGGTCCCGGCGCAGAGGGCCTGCTGGACGTCGGCAAAGGTCTGCCCCAGGATCCGGACGGTGCCGTTCTCCGTCGCCTTCTGGACGTGGATCACGGCGAAGTCGCTCCGGATGGCCGGGACCAGGACCACCCTCTCTCGAGGGTTGAACGGCGACGCCATCTCGTGAAGCTTCTTTGGAGAGGTGCGGGGATCGGCCTTCCTTTGCTCGGGCGTGAGGGCCGCCCGGGCGGCCACGTCGCTGCCGAGGAGGCTACGGACCGGCATGAAGGGGATGCCCATGGCCCCGGCCGTGAAGCGGGCGACCATGGAGAAATTGCTGTAGTCCTCCCACTCGATCCGGCCGGCCTCGACCGCCTTCCGCCAGCGCGGCCCGACGGTGTTGAACGCTTCGTCCGCTTCGTAGGCCAGCTCGACCCGCTTGACGCAGCCGGCGCCGATGAGGATGTCCCAGTCCCCGCCGGGCGAGTGCCCGAAGAGATAGAGATCGCGGCGGCCCTGCCGGATGAGCTCACGGACGAACGCCATGGGGTGCCGCTGGGTCGTGAACCCGCCCACGGAAAGCGTCGCCCCGTCGGGCACGAGCGCCGCGGCGGCTCGAAGGTCGATCATCTTGCCGCTCATGGAACCCCTCCTTTTGACTATTCTATAACGGCTTCTCCAGCGGAAATCAAGGCGTCCGCCTCGCGAAGATCGCCGCGACGGCGCTGATGCTTGACCCGTTCGCCGACGCCAAGCCCCGCCTTTCAAGGCGGGGACAAGAAGCGAGGCTCAGGGTTAACCCCGAACAAGCCCCGGCATTCATGCCGGGGACTCGAGGGGTTGACTTGGCTCCGGAGTTATGGAAGGATAATTTTCATCTGCAGCGGTCACGGCGAGATCCCGTGGTCTTCGCACCGAGGCTAAAGGCGTTCGTTCCCGCGGCTGTCAGCGTCCGCCTCGAGAGGAGGTCCAAACCATGAGTGGAATCGTCGGCTATGGGGCCTATATCCCGCGGAACCGGATCCGGGTCGAGGAGATCGCCAAGGTCTGGGGGGCGGACGCGCCGAGCTTCAAAAGGGGCCTGATGCTCGAAGAAAAATCCGTTC
>JBBISK010000167.1:0-5180 GCA_037441295.1 Candidatus Aminicenantota bacterium
ACCGATGAGGAGGATATCGGCTTCTATATGAAGCGGGCCCGGGCGGCCGAGATGTACCCTTCGTTCGACTGCATGATGCGAAGCTCGGCCCCGCCGAGACGGCGGTCGAGCTCGGCCAGGTAGCGGCCCATGACCGGCATGAGGTAGGCGTTGACGGCGGTGGCGGTCATCCGCTCGTACTCGCGATGTTCGGGAAGAAGGCGGCTCGAGACCGAGGCCGGCAAGCCGGCCCGGCGGAGCTCCTCGGCCATGACGGCTTCGTTCGCCGGGTCGAGGTAGGAATGGAGGAAGCAGACGGCCGCCGCCTCGGCCCCCGAGGCGCGGACCTCGCGGGCGATGCGCCGGGCCTCGGCCCGCGTCAAGCGCACCTCGACCCGCCCCGGAGGGACCGTTCTCTCCCGCGCGCCGAAGACGCGGCACCTGTCGACGAGGAAGAAGCGCCCTTCGGGCTGGAGCCTGTAGAGGTCCCGGCGGTTCTGCCGGCCGATGAAAAGGACGTCCTCGAAGCCGGCCGTGGTGATGAGGCCGATGCGGCCGCCTTTGCGTTCGAGCAGGGCGTTCGTGGCCACCGTCGTGCCGTGGATGACGAAGAGGGAGGGCCGGCCGGGCCCCAGGAACTCGGCCAGGCCGGCCAGGATCGTCCGCGACGGGTCGTCCGGCGTCGAGAGGATCTTCTTTGTCCGGAGCCGGCCGGACTTCCAGATGACGAAATCCGTGAACGTGCCGCCCGTGTCGACGCCGACCCGGACGCCGCCGACCCCTCGGCGCGGCGGGCGCCCCGATGCGGCCGGCGGACGTTGGCTGGGCATGGTCGAGGCCCTATTTAATCGTCATCGCCGGGACGATGTCAAGGCGCGAAGGGGCCGGGCGGCCGGGCCGGGCCGCCGCCGGCTCAGTGGCAGGTGCTGCAGGACTTGGTCGAGCAGGAGGAACAGCCGGACGAGGCCGTTTTCAGCCGGCTCGCGCCGCCGCCGATGCCGAACGACGAAATGAGCTTTCGTGCCTCCGTCGTCCCGCAGTCCGGGCAGGCGGCGTCCTTCTCCCGGCCCATGGGGACGAGGCATTCGAAGCGGCGGCCGCACTTCCGGCAGACAAATTCATAGAGAGGCATGCCGAGGATATCTTAGCGGAAAACGCGCGGGGAGTCCACGCGCTACTATCAACCATGAGGGACAGTCCCCAGCGGGGACAGTCCCTCTCGATCTTATTTCGCGAGGGCGATAACCTCGACCTCGATCTTGACGTCCCTCGGCAGTCTCGCCACTTGGACCGCGGCCCGGGCGGGATGCGGCGGGCGGAAGAATTCGCCGTAGACGGCGTTCATCTTGGCGAAATCGTTCATGTCCTGGAGGAAGACAGTGGCCTTGACGACGTCGTCGTACGAGGACCCGGCCGCGGCCAGCACGGCCCCGACGTTCTTCAGGACCTGGCGGGCCTGGTCCTCGATCGTTCCCGTGTTGAGCTCTCCCGTGGCCGGGTCGATGGGGATCTGGCCGGAGACGAAGACGAAGCCGTTGGCCGCGACGCCCTGGGAATAGGGGCCGATAGCCTTCGGCGCCTTGTCGGTCTGGACCTGCTTTTTCATCGATTTACTCCTTCCTTGCCGGGCGAAGACCCTGGATGCGAGGGCGGCCAGGGAGCCCAGAGCGAGAACAAATGTCCTGCGGTTCATGGTCGTCGCGCCGGCGCTGTGGGGATCACCCGCGCAGGGCCGGCCCTCAGGCCAGGCCCGCCAGGACCGCCGTCAGGAACTCCCAGAACTTCGCCACCGAGGGGATGTTGACCCGTTCGTCGGGCGAGTGGGGGTGCTCGAGCGTCGGGCCGAACGAGATCATGTCCATACCCGGGAACTTCTCCCCGATGATGCCGCACTCGAGGCCGGCGTGGATGGCGCCGACGGCCGGCTCGACGCCGTACTTATCCTTATAAAGCTTCTTCATGACCGCGAGCAGGGGGGACTCGAGGTTGGGCGCCCAGCCGGGATAGCCGTTCTTGACGTCGATCTTCGCCCCGGCCAGCTCCGTCACCGCCTTGAGGACGAGCCGCGTCGCCTCGAGGGACGAGCCGACCGAGCTCCGCGTGTTGCAAACGATGGCGGCCGAGGTCCGGTCCGTCCGGATTATTGCCAGGTTCGTCGACGTCTCGACCAGCCCCTTGATCTCCGGGTGCATGGTGATGACGCCGTGGGGGAGGGCCAAGAGGAGGTCGAGAAGGCACCGCTGACAGTCCGCGGTCAGGGCGAAGGCCTTCGGCTCATCGGCCCGCTCGAAGGCGTACTTGGCGTCCGCTTCGACGGCCTTGAACTCTGCGGCGATCTTTTCGAAGGACCTTTTTAAGCCGGAGGCGAGGGCCTTCGTCCCGGCCGGCGGGCAGGCCAGGACGGCCCAGGCCTCGCGCGGGATGGCGTTCCGCTTATTGCCGCCCTCGAGGCCGACGAGCTCGAAGCGGGCGGCATCCTGGGTCTCGCGGAGCATCCGGGCGAGGAGCTTGATGGCGTTCGCCCGGCCCTGGTTGATATCGATCCCGGAATGACCGCCGCGCAGGCCGGAAACCTTCAGCCGGAAGAGATCGCGGGAGGCCGCCTTTTTCCTGGCCAGCGGATAGGCGATCTCCGAGTCCGCCCCGCCGGCGCAGCCGATGGTGAAGGTCCCTTCCTCCTCGCTGTCCAGGTTGAGGAGCCGGGTGCCTTTGAGGGAGCCCTTCTGGATCTTGTTGGCCCCCGTCAGCCCCGTCTCCTCGTCGACGGTGAAGAGGAATTCGAGAGGGCCGTGGACGAGCGAGCCGTCCTCCATGACGGCCAGGCAGGCGGCGACGCCGATGCCGTTGTCCGCGCCGAGGGTCGTGCCCTTGGCCTGGACCCAGTCCCCCCTGACCTCGGCCTGGATGGCGTCCTTGGCGAAATCATGGGCGACGTCCGAGTTCTTCTCGCCTACCATGTCCAGGTGGCCCTGGAGGATGACCCCGGAAGCGGCCGTGTGGCCGGCCGCGGCCGGCTTGTTGACGATGACGTTCCCGACCTTGTCCTTGCGGGCCGGGAGCCCGAGACCCAGGGCGAACGAGACGACGTAATCGCCGAAGGCTTTCTCGTTCCCGGAGCAGTGCGGGATGGTCAGGATCCTAGCGAAGTGCTTCCAGAGATGGGCCGGCCGGAGTTCGGTCAAAGCGGAGGGCATCACGTTTCTCCTTTGTCGGAATGGCAAGCGAGAATGATGACACAAAAATCCGATGGATTCAAGCGAGAGGCGAGGCGTATAATAGTTGGCACGACCCATGCGCAAGGTCCTCCCGCTCATCCTCCCGGCCCTGCTTTTCTGGGTGGCGAAGCCCGCTCCGGCGGCCCCGAAGGTCAGGATCGAGACGACCGTCATCCCCCTCAGGGATTTCGCCGCGGCCATCGCCGGCGACAGGGGAGAGGTCACCGAGTTCCTGCCTCCTGGGGCCGGCGTCCACACCTGGCAGCCGCGGCCCGGCGACATCGTCCGGTTGGGCTCGACCGACCTTCTCATCGCCGTCGGCGCCGGACTCGAGCCGTGGCTCCCGAATCTCGTCGGGGCGGTCCCCAAGGGCCGCCTCCGCATTCTCGAAGTGAGCCCCGGCCTGCCCCTTCTCAAGGCCGAAGATGAGGACTCCGGCCAAGAGGCCGGGGAGGCGCACGCCCACGGCCCGTTCGACCCGCATATCTGGCTCGATTTCGGGATCGACCTCCTCATCGCGGACCGCATCGCCGACGCCCTGGCCGCGCTCGACCCGGGCGGGGCGGCCGCCTACCGCGACAACGCCGCGGCGCTCAAGGAGAGGCTCCGCGGGCTCGACGCGCGGTTCGCGGCGGGGCTCAAGGAATGCGCGGGCCGGCGGCTGGTCGTCGCGGGCCACGCCGCCTTCGGCTACCTGGCCCGCCGCTACGGCCTCGTCCAAACCTATGGGCTGAGCCCCGACGCGCAGCCCCGGCCGCGGCAGATGATCCAGGTCATCGAGCTCTGCCGGAAGTCGGGCATCCGGACGGTCTTCTTCGAGAATTCCGTGCCTCCCGAACTGGCCCGGACGCTGGCCGCGGAGATCAGCGGTCGGGTCGTCGTTCTCTACGCGGGTCACAACCTGACCCGGGACCAGGTGGCCCGGGGGGTCGGGTTCTTCGACCTGATGGAGGAGGACCTCAAGAGCCTCCGCGAGGGACTGGGGTGCCGGTGAGGCCATGGACCTGATCAAGGCGACGGGCGTCACCTTCTCCTACGACGCCACACCCGTCCTCCTCGACGTCGACCTGACCATCCGGGAAGGGGATTTCCTGGCCATCATCGGCCCTAACGGCTCCGGCAAAACGACGCTGGTCAAGGTCCTCCTGGGCCTTCTCCGCCCCTCGGCCGGCCGGGTCGAGATCATGGGCCGGCCCGTCGCCGAATTCACGGATTGGCGGGCGATCGGCTACGTCCCGCAGAAGGCCGCCCACTTCGACCCGCTCTTTCCGGCCTCGGCCGAAGAGGTCGTCGGCATGGCCCTGCTCTCAAACCGCGAGGCCCTCGGCCGCGGGCGGGGCCGCGTCTCCGACCGCGTCGTGCGCGCCCTGCGCCTCGTGGGCATGGAATCCTACGGGGAGGCGCAGATCGGGCGGCTGTCCGGCGGGCAGCAGCAGAGGGTCTTCATCGCCCGGGCCCTGGTGACGCGGCCCCGTCTCCTCGTCCTCGACGAGCCGACGACCGGCGTCGACGCCGATACCCAGGCCCGGTTCTACGACATGCTCGACCACCTGAACAAGGACGAGGGGATCAGCATCGTCCTCATCACGCACGACATCGGCATCGTCAACCGGCACGTGACCCAGGTCGCCTGCCTGAACCAACGAATGGTCTACCACGGGAGCCACGGCGAGTTCTGCCGGTCGGAGGTCTTCCGGGACATGGCCTCACGCGGTGACCATCTCGTCTCCCACGAACACTGAGGCGCGGCGATGACAGCTCTCCTGCACTACGGCTTTCTCGAGCGGGCGCTTCTCGCAGGCCTCTTCATCGCCGTCGCCTGCGCGGTCCTCGGCGTCTTCCTCATCCTGAGGCGGGACGCCATGATCGGCGACGGACTCTCCCACGTCGCCTTCGCCGGCGTGGCCATCGGCCTGTTCCTCAACGTCCTGCCGCTCGCCGCCGCGTTGGTCGTCTCGGTGGCCGCGGCCCTGGTCATCATGCGGC
>JBBISK010000167.1:5190-5574 GCA_037441295.1 Candidatus Aminicenantota bacterium
GCCGGGCCGGGCTCTATGGCGACACGGCCATCGGCATCCTGTCGAGCCTCGGCCTGGCCGTAGGGGTCCTCCTGGCCACCCTAGCCGGGAGTTTCAACGTGGACCTCATGGCCTATCTATTCGGGGACGTCCTGGCCATCCGGCCGGCCGAGGTCTGGCTCTCGGTCGGGCTGGCCGGGGCCGTCCTCGCCGCCGTGTTCCGGAACTACGCCAAGCTCCTGTTCACGACCTTCGACCGCGAATCGGCCAGGGTTTCGGGCGTGCGGGTGGGCCGCCTGGACGCGCTCCTCATGGTCCTGACGGCGGTCACGATCGTGCTGGGGATGAAGGTCGCGGGCATCCTGCTCGTCTATACCGGAACCAGCGTGGCGCGGGTCTTCTTCA
>JBBISK010000167.1:5584-5876 GCA_037441295.1 Candidatus Aminicenantota bacterium
TCGCGGGCATCCTGCTCGTCGCCGCCCTCATCGTCATCCCGGCCGCGGCCGGCCTCCAGCTCGCCTCGAGCTTCCGCATGGCCATCCTCGTCTCCGCGGCGACCGCCTTGCTCTCGGTCGTTGGCGGGCTCGCGGCCTCCCTCCAATTCGACATCCCGGCCTCGGCGGCTATCGTCATCCTCTGCTTCCTCGTCTTCGCGGCCGCGTCCCTGGTCAGGGGGAGGCGGGTCTTCCCCAGCCGATAGGCCAGGACCGGGCGGGGGGCGTTAGGCCGCCGGCTTTCCGAGGCGTC
>JBBISK010000168.1:0-5837 GCA_037441295.1 Candidatus Aminicenantota bacterium
CGCCGCGGAGTCTGTCGACGCGGCGACGACGGCGCGCCCGCCGCGGCTCACGTGGTCGCTCGGGACGGCCGCGCCGTCCGTCATCCGTTCCACCGCCCCGCCGCCGACCGCGGCCTTGGCCAGGTACGACCGCCGGTCGTCTTCCACGATGAAGGCGAGGGAAGCGCCGTCGGGGAGGAATTCGGCCTTCGTGACGCGACGGTCGAGGGCGGCGGCGAGGTCGCGCGGCTCTCCGCCCGCGGCCGGCACGACGGCCAGACGGTCCTGGTTGTAGCCCTGGTATTTCGGCTCGAGGCCGTGGACGAAGGCGAGCGTCCGGCCGTCCGGGCTCCAGAGGAGACGCTGCGCGTCGGACGCGTTGAACGTAAGGAGCTTGCGCGGCGCGACCCCGGCGCGCGCCTCGACGACGAAGAGGTCGTCCGTCCCGGCCCGGTCGGGCTCCCTGCCCACGAACGCGATCTCGGACCCGTCGGGGGACCAGGCCGCGTCGCTTTCCTCGAGGCCCTTGTCCTCCGTCAGCCTCTCCAACTTCCGGCTCCCGACGTCGAAGAGATAGAGATGCGTGTGGGATAAGGCGGTCAGGTAGCCCTCGTAGTCGCGCTTGAAATGGTAGCGGTCGATGACGATCGGCTTGGGTGCCTTGGCCTTGGCGTCGCCCGCCGCGGCCGGAGACTCCTCGCTGTCCTGCATGACCAGCACGAGCCGCTGGCCGTCCGGCGACCATTCGTAGCCGCCGATGTCGCCCTTCACGTCCGTCAGCGGACTGGCTTCGCCGCCGCGCCGGTCGAGGAGCCAGACCTGCGTCTTGCCCTCGGCGGGACGGGCGGAGAGAAAGGCCAGATGCCGCCCGTCCGGGCTCCAGCGCGGTGACGTCTCCGACTCGGGCCCGTTCGTGAGGCGCAGGTCCTGGGTGCCCTCCCAGTTGACCATCCAGACGGCGGTCCGCAGCCGGTCGGCCTCGCGGTCCATGCCGGTGACCGTGTAGGCGATCCACCGGCCGTCCGGTGAGACCTGCGGCCCGGCCACCTCCTTCACGCGATAGATGTCGTCGGCCGTGAGCGGGCGCTTCGCGGGCGCCGACGCCTGGGCGAGGAGAGGTCCGGCGCATGGCGGAAGGCAGAGGCCGAGGAGGACGACGAGGGACAAGAAGATTCGGACCCGCGTCGCGGGAGGCGCGAGCCTGCGAGCGTAGACGATCATGGTTCCCTTCCTCGTGACTTACTTCAGGCGTTCCCAGGCCAGGGCGCGCTTCAAGAGGCGCTCGGGGGAGACGCGGACGCCGAGGCCCGGCCCCTTCGGGATGTCGATCAGGCCGTTGGCGTCGAGGACGACGGGCGGCTCGACGATGTCCTCGTCGAAGTAGTTCGCCGTCTCCGAGGTGTCACCGGGCAGGGTGAAGCCCTCGGCCGTCTGGAGGTGGATGTTGACGGCGCGGCCGATGCCCGTCTCGTCCATGCCGCCCGACCAGACGTCGACGCCGTGCTCCGCGCAGTAGGCGGCGATCCGTAGCGATTCCATGAGGCCGCCGACCCGGCCCTGCTTGATGTTGATGATGCGGCAGGCGCCGAGGGCGATGGCCGCGGCCGCGTCGGCCAGCGAATGGATGGACTCGTCGAGGCAGATCGCGGTCCGGAGCTCTTTCTGGAGGAGCGAGTGCTCGTAGATATCGCTGTAGGAGAGCGGCTGCTCGATCATCATCAACCCGAACTCGTCGAGCCGCCGGAGCCGGTCGATGTCCGCGAGCGAGTAGTCGCCGTTGGCGTCGGCCATAAGCGGAATGCCGGGGAAGCGCTCCCGGACCGCTCGCACCCACTCGACGTCCTGGCCCTTCTTGATCTTCATCTTGATGCGGCCGTACTTCTTGGCCACGGCCGCCTCGACGGCGGCCAGGAGCTCGTCCGGCGTCTCCTTGAGGCCGATGCTCAGCCCGGACATGACCTTGCGCGCGGGCCGGTCGAGGAGGGCGTGGAGCGGGACACTCTTCTGGAGCGCGAGCAGGATGAGGAGGGCGTTCTCGATCGTGGCCTTGGCCATGCCGTGGCCGCGGACGTGGCGGAAGCGCGTCTCGAGCTCGCCCATCGTGATCCCCGGCTCGAGGAGCGGGAGCAGGAAGTCCTTGATGATATGGCGGACCGTGCCGTTGGTCTCGTAGAAATAGAACGGGTCGGGGTCCGAAACGCACTCGGCCCAGGCGGTGACGCCGCCCGACTCGACGCGCATGAGCAGGGCTTCCTTGTCGGTCCAGACGTAGACGCTCGTCCCGAAGGGCGCGACGAAAGGCAGCCGGACGGTGACGAGGTCGATGCGGTCGAGCTTGGGGACGGCGAGCGCCTCGAGGGCGGCGGTGGGGGACGGTTTGTTCATCATGATGGTTTCTTGGTCCTTTTCGTCTGTCGTTCCTTGGCGCGTTCCAGACTCTCGGCGACCCTGAACTTGACGATCCTGGCGATCAATCGGAGCGGAAGCGGCCGGTCCTTTGGAAATCTGATCGTCCCCTTCGAAAGCCCGAACGCCGTCAATTCCCGGCGGAAGGCCCGGACCCCGCTCGAGGTCGGGAAGAAGCTGATGTGCTTCTCGAAAGCCGCGAAATGGACGAGGTTCCCGTTCAGGGTGAAGGTCGGGATCCCGTAACTGATCTTCTCTCCCGCGCTCGGAGCGGCGGCCCGGATCGCCGCCCGCAGCCCCCGGAGCGTGCGCCGGATGTCGGGCGGAAAAGAGGCGATATATTCGTCGATGGTCTTGAAGCCGGTCTTGCGTCGATCCACGGTTCTTCCCTCGCGGGAGACAAGATGATAGGCCGGGCGGCGAAGGGGTGTCAATAGCGCGGGCTTTATGGCCGCCTCCGCTTTGTGCTATAACTCGTCCGAGGAAAGTCGAAGAGAGGTGAGGGAATGACGAAGCAATTGAAAGTCCTGGCTATGTTCACGTTGTTCGTTCTCCTGCCGGCGTTCGCGGCCTCTGCGCAGGAAACGAAGTCGCTGACCCAGCAGGGAGACGACCTCTATGAGCAGCGCGGCGACCTGGCGAAAGCCAAGGCGGCCCTGGACAAGTACCAGGACGCCCTCCTGGCGAAGGAGGGCGACTACGACGTCTACTGGCGGATGGCCCGGGTCGAGTACTGGATCGGCGACCACTCCGCCACGAAGGACGAGAAGGTCAAGCTCTTCGGCCTGGGCGTCTACCACGGGAAAAAGGCCATCGTCCTGGAGCCGGGAAAGCCCGACGGCCATTACTGGCTCGGCGTCAACTACGGCTCCTACGGCGAGGCCAAGGGCATCCTCCAGAGTCTCTCCTACGTCGGCCCCATCAAGGAAGAGATGAAAAAGGTCCTGGCCATCGACCCGGCCTACGAGGACGGCGGGGCCGACCAACTCCTCGGCCGCATGTACTACGAGCTGCCGGGCATCGCCGGGGGGAGCAACAAGAAGTCCCTCGAGCATCTCCTGAGGTCCAAGGAGCTCGGGCCGCGCGTCGGCCTGACCCGGATCTACCTCGCCGACACCTACCTCGACATGGGCGAGGTCCAAAAGGCGCGCGAGGAGCTCGAGTTCGTCATCGCCATGGAGCCCGACCCGAGGCTCATCCCGGAGACGGCCCAGGAGAAGGAGATGGCCAGGAAGAAGCTCGCCGGGAAGGAGTTCGCGAAGAAGTGAGCGGCGGGCCGGGGACCGCGGAGCCCAAGGCCGCCGCCGCGGCCGGCCGCGAGGGGATATCCGCGCGGGTCCTCTACGAAAGCGACGCGATCCTCGCCATCGACAAGCCCGAGGGCGTCGTTTCGATCTCCGAGGCGGGCGCGGGCGGCCTGCCCGAGATCCTGCGCCAGGAAGGCGTTTACGGAGGGCGGATCTACCCCGTCCACCGCCTCGACCGCGGGGCGAGCGGCGTCATCGTCTACGCCAAGACGCCCGAGATGCACCGCCACCTCAACGGCGAGTTCGACCGCCGGGCCGTGCGCAAGACCTACCTCGCCCTCGTCCACGGCGTCGTCCCGGCGAACCGCGGCCTCGTCAACAAGCCCCTGCGGGAGTTCGGCTCGGGCCGCATGGGCGTCGACGAGGCCCGCGGCAAGCCCTCCTCGACCGAGTTCAAGATCGAGCGGAGGCTCGGGGGGTTCACCCTCCTCCGGGTCCGGCCGTTGACCGGACGCCGCCACCAGATCCGCGTCCACCTCTACAGCCTCGGCCACCCCATCGTCGGCGACCGGAGGTACGGCGGGCGGGCCGTTCAGGAGCGCTATCCGCGGCTGATGCTCCACGCTTTGGAGATCGAGTTCGTCCTCCCCTCGGGCGAGCGGCTCAAGATCGGCGCCCCGTTGCCGGAGTCGTTCACCGACGTCGTCGAGGGCCTCAAAAAGAAGAATTGAAGAACTGGGCGGGGTTGGACTATCCTATGGGCTCATGAAGTATCCTGTTATTCCCCGGACAGCGCCCGGCCCCTTCACTCATGGACGATAGAACGCAGCCCGACCTCGAGCTCCTGGCCCCGACCATCCTCGACCGCTCCCGCCACTCGATCTCGCGGCGCGACATCGACCCGGACGCCCTCAAGGTCCTCTACCGGCTGAGCAGCCACGGCTTCATCGCCTACCTCGTCGGCGGGGCCGTCCGCGACCTGCTCCTCCGCCGCCGTCCGGCGGACTTCGACGTCGGCACGGATGCCCACCCCAACCAGATCAAGAAGCTCTTCCGGAACGCCTTCCTCATCGGCCGCCGCTTCCGGCTGGCCCACGTCCGTTTCCAGGACGGCAAGGTCGTCGAGGTCTCGACTTTCCGCCGCAAGCCGGACGAGGAGGAGCTTGCCGCCGAGCGCGAGGAGCAAAGGCTCGCGGACGAGGCCGCCCGGGCCCGCGAGGCGAGAATCGAGCTTCCGCCCGCGGAGGCGGCCGTCGCCGGCGACGCGGCCGCGCCCGCCGTCCCCGAAGACGTGACCCCGGCCGTCGCTCCCGAGCTCCCCGCCGCTCCCCCGGAGCCGCCGCGGCGCGCGACCCCGATCCCCGGCCGGCCGCCGCTCCGGCCCATCGCCTTCGGGACGCCGCGCGAGGACGCTTTCCGCCGCGACATTACCATCAACGCCCTCATCTATGATATCTCGACCTATTCCGTCATCGACTACGTCGGCGGCCTCGACGACCTCCGCCTGGGCCGCATCCGGGTCATCGGCGAGCCCGGCGAGCGCTTCGCCGAGGACCCCGTCCGCATCTGGCGGGTCATCCGCCACGCCTCCCGCCTGGGCTTCACCATCGAGGAGGCGACCGAGCGGGCTATCGCCCCTCACCTCCCGCTCCTGGCCAAGGCGGCCGGGTCCCGGCTCTGCGAGGAGCTGAACAAGGACCTGAAGTCGGGCTCGTCCCGGGCTTTCTTCGAGCTGGCCCGCCGCCACGCTCTCCTGCCGGTCATCCTCGGCCGGGTGGGCGAACTCTACCAGCGGTCCGACGAGACCTTCGGCCGCCTGACCAAGAACCTGGCCGCCGTCGACGCCGCCGTCTCCCGCGGCTCCTCGCCCTCGGCCGACATGGTCTATGCCCTGCTCATCTGGCCGTGGGCCGAGGCCGTCCTGGCCGCGATCCATGGGGACAAGTCCAGGGCCCTCTACGACGCCTTCCGCGAGGCCAAGGCCGCCGCGACCATCCCCAAGGGCGTCCTCCTCGACGCCGTCCAGACGCTCGTCATCGTCGACCAGATGCTCGAGGCGCTGGCCACGGGCCGGATGCGCTGGGGGGTGAGGAAGCGGGCCCACTACGCCGGCGCCGCGAAGATCACCTCCTTCCTCGTCCAAGGGACCTTCGGCCAGGGCGAGGATCCGTTCGTCAAGATCTTCGGCGCCCGCTTCCGCGCCGG
>JBBISK010000169.1:0-2567 GCA_037441295.1 Candidatus Aminicenantota bacterium
GTCCCCCTCCGGCAGGGAGCGGATTCCGAGGAGCGACCATCAGAAGCGCGGCGGCGTGACTCAGAGCCGCACTTCTGAGAAGACTATGGATCCAAAGGACAGCTCCTCTCTGCCCGGGTATTTTCCGAGAGCGCGGCCTCGAGTCGCCCGGCCGCGCTCTTGCCGGTCGCTCCGAAGACCTCGTTCCCTGCCGGACGGCCTCGGCGCCACCCGCGCTAGTCCCCGCCCGATTTCCTGAGGCAGCAAGAGGGGCTGTTCCATCGAGGGGCAGACCCTATTTTTTTCCTGAGTTCGCCCTTGCCTTTGCCGGCCCCCTTTCAATAAGATAGCCCCTAACGTGTCGAGAAGGAGGCGCCCATGAAAAAACCTCGATTCCTGGCGGTCCTGGCCGTCCTCACGGCCTTTCCGGGACTCTTCTCCCTGGGGGCCCAGGAGGCCCAGAAGCCGGCGGACGACCAATCGAAGATCGTCGACGCCATGCACCTCATTTCGAGCAACCTGCTCTACGATTACGTCAAGGAGCTGACCTCAGAGAAGTTCGGCGGCCGGCTGACCGGGACCAGGGAGTTCGAGGCCTGCGCGGACTGGGTCGAATCCCTGCTCAAGAAGTGGGGCGTCCAGCCGGCAGGCGACGGCGGCACCTACCGCCAGCACTTCCCGAACCCCTACACGGTCGTCTTCCCGGGCGGCTCGTGCGTCCTCGAGCTCCCGCAGAAGACGGAGGTCATCCGGAAGTCCTACCGCTACGAGGACGAGTTCATCCCCGGCGGCACGTCGGGGTCGGGCGAGGTCCGGGCCGAGGTCGTCTACGTGGGCTACGGCATCACCGCGCCCGAGCTCGGCTACGACGACTACAAGGGGGTCGACGTCAAGGGCAAGATCGTCCTCATGGACCCCGAGGTCCCGGTCGCGCCGGGCGGCAAGACGCTCGACCTGTTCATGAAGTGGCGACCCTATTCCTTCCATCAGTATAAGCTCAAGAACGCCGCGGGCCACGGCGCCAACGGCATGCTGTACAACTACGGGCCGATCGGCAATCCCAACAACGCCTACGTTGAGGGCTTCATCTACCACCACGTCGGCGAGGCCGTCGTCAACGACGTCTTCGCCGGCACCGGGCGGACCTACCGCGACACCGTGGCCAGGATCCGCAAGGAGCTGAAGCCGCAGTCGTTCGCCACGGGGAAGACCTTCGTCATCAAGAACGTCACCGAGCACCACCCCGACGGCGTCGGCTTCAACGTCGTCGGCGTCATCCCCGGCTCGGACCCCAAGCTCAAGGACGACATCGTCGTCATCGCCGGCCACCTCGACCACCTCGGCCGGATGTGGGAAGTGATGCACGGCGCGAACGACAATGCCACCGCCGTCGCCGTCGGGCTCGGCGTGGCCGAGGCCATGGCCAAGTGCGCCGTCAAGCCCAGGCGGACGATCGTTTTCGCCTTTTTCGGCAGCGAAGAACAGAGCGAGGTCGAGGGCGTGACCGGATCGCGGTTTTACACCGAGCATCCGATCTTCCCGCTCGACAAAACCCTGGTCATGATCAACATGGAGGGCCCCGGCAGCGGTGACAAGATCCGGGCGTCCGGCGGCAAGAACTACCCGGCGTTCTGGAACTTTATAGAAAAGGCCAACTCGGCCTACATCCACCGGCCGCTGTCGACGGGGATGGCCTCGTATCCCGGGCGGCCCCGGGAGGACGCGGCTTGGTTTTTCTGGAAGGGCGTGCCGGTGCTGACGTTTGGTTCCTACGGGTTCAATGCGGGCCGGCCGACGTATCACACGCCACATGACGACATGAGCCTCATCACTCCCGAGATCATGGAGGACATCGGCCAGCTGCTGTTCATGGCCGTCATGGACATGGACGGCCAGCCGGCGCTGAACTTCCGGAATTAAAGGCCAGGGCGGTGCTGCCGATCGTCCTTATCTCCCGGCCCCCGACACGGCTCCTTTGAAAGCGGTGATGAAGGTCGCCCGAAAGACCCCGTTTGGAGGGGGACCGGCAGGGAGCGGATTCTTAGGAGCGACCATCAGAAGCGCAGCGGAGTGGCTCGGAGCTGCGCTTCTGGGAGGAATAATGATAAGTCTTGAGACTTAAGCTATTGGAATCGCTGTGTTGTCGCCGGGACAGGTTCCCGGGGTCGGGGGATGAGGGTGACTTTCGTCACCGCTCCCGAGGGCGTCAGATGTGGAGCTCGACCACGTCCGCGTCGGCGAGGACGTGGTCGCGGTTGACGCGCAGGCCCTCGATGCCGCCGCCCGCGCTCCAGACGCGCGCGAAGGCCAGCTTCTCGGCGAAGTCCTTGTGCACGGCCTTGGCCATCTCCTGGACAGTGATTCCCGCGCGGAGGATAAAGGGCGAGGTCCGCTCCGCCTTCCTGCCGGGGGCCTTGCTGTAGACGCGGATGACATGCAGGAGGCGGAAAACGGCCCGGCGCAGCGCCTCGAGCCCGCGGCCCGAGACGGCCGAGACGCCGATCCGCTCGAACGGGCCCTCGAGGAAAGCCCCGAGCTCCTCGAAGGCCTTGGCCGCGCCGTCGAGGTCGAGCTTGGCCGCGGCGAGG
>JBBISK010000169.1:2602-5835 GCA_037441295.1 Candidatus Aminicenantota bacterium
CTCGGCCGGCGGGACGTCCGCGTCGGCCCGGACGAGCGCGACCTTCCGCTCCCCGAGCCGGCCGATGACGCCGTCCAGCGAGGCCGCCGTGCCGGGGTCGCCGAGGTCGGCCACGAGCAGCACGGCGTCGGCCATCTTGACCATTTCCGGGAACCAGGTCTCCATGAGCTCGCCGGTGACGGGCGGCGTATCGATGAGCTGGACCTGGACGTTCTCGAACGGCATCATGTACGGAGCGGGAGAGCGGGTCGTGAAGGGGTAGTCGGCGACCTCGGGGTCGGCCCCGGTGAGGGCCTTGACCAGGCTCGATTTCCCGGCGTTGGGCGGGCCGACGAGGACGACCTGCCCGGCCCCGGATTTCTCAATCTTGTGCGTCGGGGCGTGCTTGGCCGTGGCCTGCCGCCGCTCGCCCTCCTCGCGGGCCTTGGCGATCTTCTGCCGGTACATCGCGATGAGCTTGTCGGTGCCCTTGTGGTGGGGGATGACGGCGATGAGCCGCTCGTAGATGTCGATCTTCTCTTCGGGCGTCCGGGCCGTCCGCAGGTCCTTCTCGATGGCGTGGTATTCGGGGGGAAGGTTGGCCGGCATGCAGAAATTATAGCAGAAAACCCCTCCTAACTGTGAGAAAAAACGGCCCCGCCGGACGTCCCTCTCAATGGCCTCGGGAAGCGCTCGGGGTTAGCGGGCCTGGCCCGTTCATAAAGCACAGATAATAAATCGGATAAATTTGTGGGAAAAGATAATAATCGCTTTACTTCGGGGCCCTTTTTTTGCTATAATATTTTCTTGAAAAAAGCCCGCCGGGCGCAGAGGCGACCCCGAGCCTGAGCCCCGCATTTCCCGAGAGCTGGACGGACATGAAGGAACAGAAATATACGGCTGAGAGCATCAAGGTCCTCAAGGGCCTCGAGGCCGTCCGGAAGCGGCCGGCCATGTACATCGGCAGCACCGGGCCGGAGGGCCTCCACCACCTCGTCTACGAGGTCGTGGACAACAGCGTCGACGAGGCCCTGGCCGGCTATTGCACGCAGATCGACACCCTCATCCACGTCGATAACTCGATCACGGTCATCGACAACGGCCGCGGCATCCCCGTCGAGCAGCACAAGAAGGAGAAGAAGTCGGCCGCCGAGGTCGTCATGACCATGCTCCACGCCGGCGGCAAGTTCGACCAGAAAAGCTACAAGGTCTCGGGCGGCCTCCACGGCGTCGGGGTCTCCGTCGTCAACGCCCTCTCCAAGCGCCTCGACCTCGAGGTCAAGCGCGACGGCGGCATCTTCACCCAGAGCTACGAGCGCGGCAACCCTCTGGCGCCGCTCAAGCGGATCGGCAAGACCACCAAGACGGGGACGAAGGTCACCTTCTGGCCCGACGACGAGATCTTCGAGGAGACGGAGTACAACTTCGAGATCCTGGCCCAGCGCCTCCGCGAGCTCTCCTTCCTCAACAAGGGCCTCAAGATCACCATCACCGACGAGCGGACAAACAAGTCCCACGAGTTCCAGTACAAGGGCGGCATCCGCGAGTTCGTCGAGTACCTCAACCAGAACAAGCAGCCGATCAACCCCAAGCCGATCATGTTCGAGGGCGAGCGCGAGGGCGTCGGCGTCGACCTGGCCATCCAGTACAACATGTCCTACGCCGAGACGATCTACTCGTTCGTCAACAACATCAACACGACCGAGGGCGGCACCCACCTCATCGGCTTCAAGGCCGCCCTGACCCGCTCTCTCAACGCCTACGCCGGCGCCCACAACCTCCTCAAGGACCTCAGCGAGAACATCACCGGCGACGACTGCCGCGAGGGCCTGACCGCCGTCCTGTCGATCAAGCTCCACGACCCCCAGTTCGAGGGCCAGACCAAGACCAAGCTCGGCAACTCGGAGGTCAAGGGCATCGTCGAATCCGTCGTCAACGAGCAGCTCTCGGCCTATCTCGAGGAGAACCCGCCGGTCGCGAAGAAGATCATCATGAAGATCATCGACGCGGCCCGGGCCCGCGAGGCCGCCCGCAAGGCCCGCGAGCTGGCCCGGCGCAAGGGTGTCCTCGAATCGACCTCGCTCCCCGGCAAGCTGGCCGACTGCCAGGACCGTGACCCGGCCACCTCCGAGATCTTCATCGTCGAGGGCGATTCGGCCGGCGGCTCGGCCAAGCAGGGCCGCGACCGCCGCTTCCAGGCCATCCTGCCGCTCAAGGGCAAGATCCTCAACGTCGAGAAGGCCCGCTTCGACAAGATCATCAAGAACGAGGAGATCGGAACGATGTTCGCCGCCCTGGGCATCGGCGTCGAGGAGAGCGAAGAGCGGCTGGCCAAGCTCCGCTACCACAAGGTCATCATGATGACCGACGCCGACGTCGACGGCTCGCACATCCGCACCCTCCTCATGACCTTCTTCTACCGCCAGATGGCCCAGCTCATCGAGCGCGGCCACCTCTACATCGCCCAGGCGCCCCTCTACAAGGTCACCCGGGGCCGCGACGTCCAGTACCTCAAGGACGAGCGCGAGTATGAGAAGTTCATGGTCCGCAAGATCTCCGAGGAGTTCAAGGTCCGGGCCGGCAATCGCAAGGAGGTCATCGAGGGCGAGAAGTTCCGCAAGTTCTTCCGCAACCTCATGGCCAAGAAGAGCTACGCCCAATTCTTCGAGCGCAAGAGCTACCCGCTCTTCCTCATCGACCTCCTCATCCGCAACGGCGTCGACGGCCAGGAGTTCCTGAGCGTCAAGAAGAACGTCGAGAAGGTCATGAAGCTCGTTGCCGAAAGAGGATTCACGACCAAGCTCGGCCGGGACGACGAGTACGGCGTCTTCGAGATCGAGTTCAACTACCAGATCAGCGGCATGTCGGTCGGCGGCAAGATCGGCATGGACCTCGTCACTTCGGCCGAGTACAAGAACCTCTACCGGATCACCAAGGAGCTCGAGGAGGTCAAGGCCCCCTACGCCGTCCTGACCAACGGCGACGGCGCGGAGAAGGAGACCCTGGAGAACGAGAACAAGCTCGTTGACTATCTCTTCGAGCGGGGCAAGAAGGGCATCAACATCCAGCGCTACAAGGGCCTGGGCGAGATGACGCCGACCCAGCTCTGGGAGACGACCATGGACCCGGAGCGCCGCTCCCTCCTCAAGGTCTCCGTCGTCGACGCCGCCGAGGCCGACCGCATCTTCGGCATCCTCATGGGCGACGAGGTCGACGAGCGCAAAAAGTTCATCGAGACCAACGCCCTGGAGGCC
>JBBISK010000170.1:0-5819 GCA_037441295.1 Candidatus Aminicenantota bacterium
GAGCGTGGCTTTCGTGAACGAGCGAATCTTCATGAGACCTCCTTCGATGTCCGGGGTCAGACCCATTCATTATATCGCATCTAAGAGGGGCTGTCCCTCGGGGCGCGCGGGGGATATAATAGGGGGCGGCACGGACGGCGCGGCGCCGGAAAGGAGCGGACGTTGGCGGACAAGGCGAAAGCGAAGTACGCGATCGGCCTCGACTTCGGCACGAACTCGGTCCGGACGCTCATCGTCGACATCCGGAACGGGGACGAGGTCGGCACGGCCATCTTCAACTACCCGACCGGCGAGGCCGGCGTCATCCTCGACGCGAGGGACGCGAACGTGGCCCGCCAGAGCCCGGCCGATTGGCTGGCCGGGATCGAGTTCACGGTCAGGGCGGCCATGGCTGCGGCCAAGCGGAAGGTTCGCGGCTTCGACCCGGCCGCGGTCATCGGCATCGGCGTCGACACGACCGGCTCGACCCCGCTTCCCGTGGACCGGGCCGGAAAACCCCTCGCCCTTTATAAGGAATTCCGGAAGAACCCGGACGCCCAGGCCTGGCTCTGGAAGGACCACACCGCCTACCGCGAGGCGGCGGAGATCACGGCGCTGGCGGCCAAGGAGCACCCCGAATACCTGGCCAAGTGCGGCGGAACGTACTCCTCCGAATGGTTCTGGAGCAAGATCCTCCATTGCCTGCGGGTCGACCCGAAGGTCGCCGCGGCCGCCTTCTCCTGGGTCGAATGCGCCGACTACATCCCGGCCGTCCTGACGGGCGCGACCGACCCCCTGGCGATGAAGCGGAGCCGTTGCGCCGCGGGCCACAAGGCCATGTTCGCCGACGCCTGGGGCGGCCTGCCGGCCAAGGACTTCCTAGCCGAGCTCGACCCCCGGCTGGGCGAGCTCCGCGATCGCCTCTACAAAAAGACCTACACGGCCGACATCCCCGCCGGCGGACTGACCGCGGAGTGGGCGAAGAAGCTCGGCCTGAGGCCCGCTCTGCCGGTCGCGGTCGGCGCCTTCGACGCCCACCTGGGCGCCGTCGGCTCGGGCGTCGAAACGGGGCGCTTCGTCAAGATCATCGGCACGAGCACATGCGATATCTGCGTCTGGCCTTCGGCGAAGGCGCTCCCCGATATCCCCGGCCTCTGCGGCATCGTCGACGGCTCCGTCCTGCCGGGATATTTCGGCCTCGAGGCCGGGCAGTCGGCCGTCGGCGACATCTTCAACTGGTTCGTCAACGAAATCGCGCCGGGCGGACCGAAGAAGGGCTCCCACGAGGCGCTGACCCGGAAGGCGGCGTCCCTCAAGCCGGGCCAGTCGGGCCTCGTCGCTCTCGACTGGCACAACGGGAACCGGACCGTCCTCGTCGACCAGCGGCTGACGGGCCTCATCGTCGGCCTGACGCTGCGCACGCGGCCTGAGGAGATCTACCGGGCCCTCATCGAGGCCACGGCCTTCGGCGCCCGGACGATCATCGAGCGGTTCCGGGAGTACGGCATCGAGATCCGCGAGGTCCGGAACTGCGGCGGCATCGCCGAGAAGAACCCCCTCGTCATGCAGGTCTACGCCGACGTCACCGGGCTCGAGATGAAGGTCGCCCGCTCCGCCCAGACCTGCGCGCTCGGCTCGGCCATGGCCGGCGCCGTCGCCGCCGGGACGAGGGCCGGCGGCCACGCCACCTTCGGCGCGGCCCAGGCCGCCATGTCCGGGGTCAAGAAAAAGACCTTCAAACCGGACCCGGAAAATCATAGAATCTACGAGGAGCTCTACCGGACGTACCGGACGCTCCACGACGCCTTCGGCACGAAGGCCTGGACGGGGAACCTCTTCCCCGTCATGAAGGATCTTCTCGCCGTCAAGGACCGGCAGCTGGGGCCCTCGACATGATGACCGAGCTCAAGGAAACAGTCTGGAAGGCCAACCTCGACCTGGCCCGCTCAGGGCTCGTCCTGCTGACCTTCGGCAACGTCAGCGGCCTCGACCGCCGCCGGGGCATCGTCGCCATCAAGCCGAGCGGCGTCCCCTACGAGGACCTCAAGCCCGAGGACATCGTCCTCGTCGACCTCGAGGGCCGTCTCGTCGAGGGCGGCCTCAGTCCGTCCTCCGACACGCCGACGCACGTCGAGCTCTACAAGGCCTTCCCCGACATCGGCGGCATCGCCCACGCCCACAGCGCCTACGCCACGATGTTCGCCCAGGCCCGGCACGAGATCCCGTGCCTCGGCACGACCCACGCCGACCTGGCCCACGGCCCGATCCCGGTGACGCGGCCGCTCACCACGGCCGAGGTCGCCGGCAACTACGAGCTCTATACGGGCAAGGTCATCGTGGAGCGCTTCGCCGCCCTCAGCCCGCTCGTCATCCCGGCCGTTCTCGTCGCCGGGCACGGCCCGTTCGCCTGGGGCCGGACCCCGGCCGAGGCCGTCCATACCGGGATCGTCCTCGAACACGTCGCCAAGATGGCCTTCGGGACGCTCGTCCTCGGCCAGGACCAGCCGCCGCTCGAGGACCACGTCTTGGACAAGCATTTCCAGAGGAAACACGGGCCGCACGCCACCTACGGCCAGAAAAAAGGAGGGTCCCGATGAAGAACCTGCCCAAAGTCCGCCTCGGCCTCGTCGCCGTCAGCCGCGATTGCTTCCCGGTCGAGCTGTCCCGGAAACGTCGGGGCCTGGTCATGGCCGCTTGCCGCAAGGCCGGGCTGGCCGTGACGGAGATCAAGGCCATCGTCGAGAGCGAGGGCGACGGCCTCGCCGCCCTCGAGGAGATCAGGGCGAAGGGTGTCAACGCCCTCGTCGTCTACCTCGGCAACTTCGGGCCCGAGGGGCCGACGACGCTCATGGCCCAAAAGTTCGGCGGGCCGGTCATGTTCGCCGCGGCCGCCGAGGAGACGGGAAAGGACCTCGTCGGGGGGCGCGGAGACGCCTACTGCGGCATGCTCAACGCCTCCTACAACATCGGCCTCCGCGGGCTCCGGTCCCACATCCCGGAATACCCGGTCGGGACGCCGGAGGAGGTCGCGGGCATGATCCGGGAGTTCGTGCCCGTGGCCCGCATCGTCCTCGGGCTCCGCAAGCTCAAGATCTTCGCCTTCGGCCCGCGGCCGCAGGATTTCCTGGCCTGCAACGCGCCGATCAAGCCTCTCTACGACCTCGGCGTCGAGGTCATGGAGAACAGCGAACTCGACCTCTACGACATCTTCCTCAAGGCCAAGGGGGCCCCGGGCGTCAAGGCTGTAGCCAGGGACATGGCCAAGGAGCTAGGCCACGGCAACGCGTACCCCGACCTCCTCGACAAGTTGGCGCAGTTCGAGGTCGCCCTGCTCGGCTTCATGGAAAAGAACCTGGGCGCCTCCGAATACGGCGTCTTCGCCGACAAGTGCTGGCCGGCCTTCGAGTCCTACTTCGGGTTCGTGCCCTGCTACGTCAACTCCCGGCTGGCCGGCCGGGGCGGCGCCGTTTCGTGCGAGGTCGACATCTACGGCGCCCTGAGCGAGTATGTCTGCGCCTGCGCCACCGAGCTCCCGCCGACCCTCCTCGACATCAACAACACCGTGCCCTACGACATGATCAAGGCGGCGAAAAAGGCCGTCGGGGACTACAAGCCGACGGACCTGTTCATGGGCTTCCACTGCGGCAACACGCCCGCGCCGTGCATGGCCGGGCCGGAGATGCGCTACCAGCTGATCATGCATCGGCTGATGGAATCCGGCAAGGCGCCGGACATCACCCGCGGCACGCTCGAGGGCCGAATCCGGACGGGCGAGATCACGATCTTCCGGCTCCAGTCGACGGCCGACGCGGTCCTGCGCTCCTACATGGCCGAGGGCGAGGTCCTGGACATCGACCCCAAGTCGTTCGGCGGCATCGGCGTCATTGGCATCCGCGAGATGGGGCGCTTCTACCGGCACGTCCTCATCGAGAAGCGCTTCCCCCATCATACGGCCGTGGCCTTCAAGCACGCCGGGAGGACTTTCTGGGCGGCCATGCGGATGCTCGGGGTCGAGGACCTTTCGTTCAACCGGCCGGCCGGGATGCTCTACCCGACCGTGAATCCGTTCTAGGTCAGGGAGAGGGATTCGAAGAGGCGGGCCAGGCCGGCCCGGCGGCGCTCGAGGCGGCGCCGTTGCTTCTTGGCAAACGAGAAGCGGAAGGGTGAGTGGGCCTCGAGCGCTCTCAGATAGGGCCTCGAATAGAGCTTCCCGAACCGGCCGGCGGTCGAGACGACGCCCTGGACGAGGCTCGACCGGATGAGCTCCCGGAGCGGCGCGGCGTCGGGGACACCGAAGCCGTCCAGGCCCTCGAGCACCCGGACGCCGAAGCGGAAGGTCCGGTCCGTGACGGCGTCGAGCTTCTCCCCGTCCGCGACCGCCCCCGAGAAAACCGTCCTCAGGCCCGCTTCTCCGTCCTCGGCGACGTCCTCGAGGTCGTCCATGAGCTGGAGGAAGGCCCCGAAGCCGAACAGGAACTCGACCTGGCCCGGGTCGAGCCGGCCCGCGGCGAGGCAGCCGTCGGCGAGGACCGACGTCCCGCCCTTCTCCAGGCTGATGGCGGCGATCGCCTCCTCGGCCCGCGGCGCGCCGGGGCCGAGCAGGCGCAGGCTCTTCGCCTGGCCCTCCTGGATCGCGAGCAGGCTCTCGAAGACCTGGGGAAAGGACGCCCGGTCGAAGTCCCCCTCGATCATGGCCACGAGGTCGAAGATGGTCTTTTCGCGGGGGTTCGCGGGCGACGCCGCCCCGCCCTCGAGCCGCGAGCGGAGCCGGCCGTCGAAGGATCGCTTGGTCTCGCCGGGAACGGCCGGGTCGTCGAGATAGTTGTCGGTGTAGGGGTAGAGCAGGCTGTAGGCGAAGATCCCCGGCGTCAGCCGGACGGTCAGGCCGAGGAGCCGCTGAAGGCCGTTCGCGACCCAGACGTTGCGGCAGGCCTGGAAGACGCCGGCGCCGCCGAGGGCGGGGTCGAACTCCCTGGCCTTACGGACGAAATCCGCCGCCGCCCGGTCGAAGCCGCCGCCGAAGAGGATGCTGACGTGCCGGTCCTGCCAGTCGAGCCCGGCCCGGGCGAAGCGCGCGAAGGCGTCGAAGATGCGCCGCCGTCCGGCCTCGGCCCCGTCCCCGGCCGCGGGTGCGCGGGTGGCCTCCTCGCGGAGGGCGTCGGTGAAGCCGGCCAGGGCCTTCTCCCGCGGCCTCCGCTCGCGTCCGGTGAACGCCCGGCCGAGGTCGGGCCGGCCGGGGCCGCACTCGCTCCAAAGGGCCGTGAACCGGGCCACGAGGTCCGGGACGGCCGGGACGAGGGCCGATGGGACCAGCCCCGCGGGGCGGCCGGCGTCTTTCGGCGAATCCATGCGGCTATTCACCCTCAAAACGGCCCCGAAGTCAATGCCGGACCCTCGCCGCTACGAAATCCGGGCGCGATGTCTTATAATGAGAGGGCCATGAAAGCCGCCGTTCTCGTCGGGCCGGGAAGGGTCGAAGTCCGCGACCGGCCGGAGCCCGCGCTCAAGAGCGCGACAGACGTCCTCCTCCGCGTCAAGACGGTCGGCATCTGCGGCAGCGACCTCCATTACTTCAGCGAGGAGCGGGTCGGCGACACGGTCATGAGCTACCCGGTCGTCCTCGGACACGAGTGCGCGGCTGTCGTCGAGGAGACGGGGCCGGGCGTCCGGAGCCTGCGGCCGGGCGACCGCGTCGCCGTCGAGCCGGCCGTTTCGTGCGGCGCGTGCGACCAGTGCCTGAGCGGCCGCCCCAACACCTGCCGCAGGCTCGACTTCCTCGGCCATCCCAAGGAGCGGAGCGGCGCCCTGGCCGAGCTCATCGTCATGCCCGAGGAGACCTG
>JBBISK010000171.1:0-5757 GCA_037441295.1 Candidatus Aminicenantota bacterium
CCCGAACGGCAACATCCCCAACTGGCGCAGCCGGTTCGGCGGCACGGCCGACCGCTCCCAGCCGCCCGTTGGCGCCTATTGCGTCCTCAAGCTGTTCGAGAAAGTCGGCGACATCGAGATCCTCCGCGCCGCTTACCCCCGCCTTCGCAAGTGGCACGACTTCTGGACGGCCCGCAAAGCCAACGGACGCCCCCGGCGCGACGGCAACTCAGACGGCCTGCTCGAATGGGGGTCCGACGCGGAGGCCCTCGGCAAGGATGTTCCGCCCTGGGAGAAGGGCGCCACGGGCCGCCAGCGGGCGGCCTGGGAATCGGGCCAGGACGACCTTCCCAACTGGGACGACGTCCCTTTTGACGAGGAAAGCGGGACACTGGCTATGAACTGCGTCGACCTGAGCTCGCTCTTCGCCCTCGACGCCTGGTGTCTATCCCAGATCGCCGCGTCCCTCGGGCAGGGCCACGACGCCGAGAGGTACCTGGCCGAGTACGAGCGGATGAAGGCCCTCGTCAACGCCCAGCTCTGGAACGAGAAAGAGGGCTTCTATTTCGACCGTTACTGGGACGGTCGCTTCTCGGTGCACAAGGCCGCGTCCGGCTTCTTCCCGCTCCTCGCCCGCATCCCCGACGAGGCCCGGGCCCGGCGGATGCTCAACGTCCTGCTGGACCCGAAGAAGTTCTGGGGCGACTACGTCTTGCCGACCATCTCGCGCGACGACCCGTCCTTCAAGCCCGAGAGCCAGCAGTACTGGCGGGGGACGATCTGGCCACCGACGAACTATCTCGTCTACCAGGGTCTCAAGGCTTACGGCTTCGACCTCGTGGCCGCGGAATTCGCAAAAAAAAGCGCCGAGATGTTCCTCCGGACCTGGACGAACTTTCAGCTTTGCCCGGAGAATTTCGACTGCCTGAGCGGCGAGGCCGGCGGCCAGCGCTACCAGAGCTGGGGGCCGCTCTTCGCCCTCATCGCCGTCGAGGAATACCTGGATTTCACGCCTTGGGACGGGTTCCGCTTCGGCATGCTCAAGCCCGACGACAGCGGCACACTCTCCCGTCTGTCCATCCAGGGACGCCAATACGAGGTCAGGGTCTCGAATTCGACCACCTCGCTCCGGGAGGAGGGGGAGGAGATCCTCTCGGCCGACGGCGGCGCCGTCTTCCGGCACTTCCTTTATAATGAGTCTCAGGTCTCTTTCGAGGTCAAGGCGCTGAAGAAGCGGACCGTCCGGCTGCGCTTCCTGCGCAAAGGGAAATACCAGCTCCTCATCGACGGCCGGGAGGTCGACGTCTTCCGCGGCGACACGGCCCGGTTCGAGGTCCCCGAGGGCGACCACGCCGTCCTCCTCCAGCTCCTGGAGAACCTCGAGAAGCAGGGCCCGCCACGCTTCTGAGCGGCCGCCCGAGCGGAGGCCGTCCGCCGTCTTAGGAGGCCCTGTCCGCCAGGGCCCGGGACCCCGCCGGCAGGAGGTAATAGACGAAGCAGGCCGCGGCCAGGAGCGCGGACAGGACGAACGGCGCGCGGATGCCAAAACGGTCGGAAAGAAAGCCGGCTAGGAGGCTGACCAGGGCGCCGGCGATGAGCTGGATGTTCGAGACCCAGCTGAAGGCCTGGGTCTGGTCGACCGGCGCGACCCTGCTCCCGACGAAGGTATGGAGCGACGGGTAGGTCATCAGCAGGAAGACGCCAAAGACGAGCAGCCCGGCCACGGCCATGGTCCGGCCGGGGGCGAGGCCGATGGCGGCCAGGCTGGCGGCGGCGACGCCGATGCTGGCCAGGAACACGGTCCGCCGCCCGAACAGCCGGCTCAGGAACCCGTACCCGTAGCCCGACAGCGTGCCAAGCCCGATCCACAAGGACAGATAGAAGCCCGTCCGGCCGATGGGGACGGAGAACTGGTGGTTGAGGAGAGACGGCGCGTAGAAGATCGTCACCGACCACCCCATGCCGCCGAAGATGAACCCGGGGATGAGCGAGCGGATGCGGCCGAGGACCTTGAGCCAGGCATGCGGGTGGAAAGAGGGGCGCAACTCGGTCCGCGAGGAAACCCCGCGCAAGGCGAGCGTGCCCAGGCCGCCCAGGAGGAGCCCGAACAGGGCCCACGCGATGAGGGGCATCTTCCAGCCCCATCGCTGGGCCAGGTAGCCGACCGAGAGGAAGGCCAGCAGGACGCCGATGTTGCCCGACCCGGACTGGACCCCCATGGCGTTGTCGAGGCCCGAGGCCGGCTGGGACTTCGAGACCCAGGAGATCATGAGCGGATGATAGAAGCCCGCGGCGACGCGCATAAAGAGGAAGAAAGCGAGAAGCGAGAGGAACGTGGAGGCCCGGGTGACGCAGGCGAGGGAGACTGAGAGGCCGAGAAAGCTCGACAGCATGAGCGTCCGGTACTCGACCCGGCAGGAGAGCCGGACGACCAGGAACTGGACGAGCAGGGTCGCCAGCAGCCCGAGGTTGGAGAGCAGCCCGATCTGGGCGTAGCTGGTGATGAGCATCCCCCGGCCGTAGAGGATGGGGAAGACCATGGGCACGACGGTCGTGGCCGCGTCGGTCAGGGCGTGGAAGAGCGAGGCGGAGGCGAGGATGCGGTTCTTCATGACCAAAAGAGGTTTATCTTAAAAGACGCACCGAACCTTGTCAATGCGGCCGCGCCGCATTGCGTCGGCGGCGGAAATCCGCTAATCTGGGCGCGAAGGATCGCGAGAGAAGGAGTACGAGTCGCATGGCGAACTATTCCCGACGGGACTTCATCAGGACGGGCGTCGGCCTCGGCGCCGCGACGCTCGTCGCCGGGGCCGGCCTCAGGAGCGGCGCGGAGCCGCCGGCCGCGGCCCCCCTGCGGGCGGTATCCAGCGGTAATGGCCTCAGGGCCACGGACAAGGCCATGGCCCTCCTCAAGGCGGGCGGCGACCCCCTCGACGCCGTCATCGCCGGCGTCAACATCGTCGAGGACGACCCGGAGGACATGTCGGTCGGCTACGGCGGGCTGCCCAACGCCGAGGGCGTCGTCGAGCTCGACGCCTCGGTCATGTACGGGCCGAGCCATGGCGCCGGGGCCGTGGCCTCGATCCGCAACATCAAGAACCCCTCCAAGGTCGCCAAGCTGGTCATGGAGAGGACGCCCCACGTCCTTCTCGTTGGAGAGGGCGCCCTGAAGTTCGCCCTGGCCCAGGGCTTCAAGGAGGAGAACCTCCTCACCGACAAGGCCCGGGAAGCCTGGCTCAAGTGGAAAAAGGAGCGGGCCGGCAAGGAGGCCTGGCCGCCGCCGGCTTCGAGCGGGCACCCGGAAGGTTTGCGTTCCGCCCTCATGACCTACGGCACGATCAACTGCATCGCCGTCGACGCCGCCGGCCGGCTGGCCGGGGTGACGACGACGAGCGGCCTGTCCTACAAGCTGCCCGGCCGAGTCGGCGACTCACCCATCATCGGCGCCGGCCTCTACGTCGACAACGAGATCGGGGCGGCGGGGTCGACCGGCTTGGGCGAAGCGAACCTCCGGACCTGCGCCAGCTTCCGTATCGTCGACCTCATGGGCCGCGGCGTCGCGCCCGAAGAGGCCTGCCTGAGGGTCTGCGAGGTCGTCTCCCGGAAGATGACCCTCGACCCCCGCTGGCGAGGCGGGGACGGGCGTCCCAATTTCGGCCTCCATTTCTACGCCCTCAACAAGAAGGGCGAGTTCGGCTCAGCCGGGATCTACGAGGGCGGCAAGTACGCGGCCCACGACGGCGTCGCTAACAAGCTCAGGGACTGCGCCGGGCTCTACAAGGCCAAGTAGCGGCGGCTCATTCCTCGATGAGGATGACGGGATACCCGTCGTCCGCCAGCCGCCGGGCCGTGCGCATGGCGGCCTCCCTGTCCGCGGCCCCGACCCGGACCCGGTAATACGTCCGGGAGGGGGTCCGGAAGGCGGCCACGGTCACCCCTTCGTATCGCGCCTCGAGCCGGCGCTTGAGGGCGTAGGCGTTCTCCTGGACGGCGAAGGCGCCGACCTGGACGGAGAAGCGGGAGGCCCGGCCGGCTTCCGGGAGCCGGTACCCCTCCAGGACCTCAAGCCGCACCCGGGCCGTGCCCGGCCCGATCATGCCCAGGACGCGGGCCGCCGCGTAGGACAGGTCGATGATCCGGCCCCCGACGAAGGGCCCACGGTCGTTGATGCGGACAACTGCCGTCCGGGCGTTGTCGAGGTTGGTTACGGTGACGAAAGTGCCGAAAGGCAGGGTGGGGTGGGCGGCCGTCATGTCGTTCATGTTGAAAATCTCGCGGTTCGAGGTCGGCCGGCCGTGGAACTTCGGCCCGTACCACGAGGCGAGCCCGGTCTCGACGCCGCCCCTCGGGGCCACGGGCGGGCGGTAGGGGAGCCGGGCGCAGGCGGCCGCGCCCAGGACCACCGCGAGGGCCGCGAGGACCGGGGCGGGCCTCATCCGCACGCCGCTCCCTCCATCTCCGCGCCGGGTGTCATGGCTTGAGGAAGACGCCGAAGCGCTTTTTGAGGTACTGGAAGGCCTCCTTGGGCGACGAGCAGAACTTGAACAGCGCCAGGTCCTCGGCGCAAATGGCCTTCATCTTGACCAGCCGGTCGAACTTGACGACCTCCCGCCAGTAGTCCTCGCCGTAGAGGACGAGGGTCATCTCCTTCTTCGACACCTTGCTCGTCTGGAGGAGGGTGATGATCTCGAAAAACTCGTCGAGGGTGCCGTAGCCGCCGGGGCAGATGACGACGGCCCGGGCCTTGTAGACGAGCCAGAACTTCCTCATAAAGAAATAGTGGAAGGCAAAGGACAGGTCGGGCGAGATATAGGAGCGATGTTCATGCCGATCGACTTGCCCCCGGCCCGGGCCGCGCCCCGGTTGGCGGCCTCCATCATGCCCGGGCCGGCCCCCGTGCAGACGACGAAGTCCTTGCCCTTGGGGCTCGTGAGAGAGATGGCCCACTTGGCCAGCATGTAGGCCAGCTCCTCGACCTCCCAATAATAGCGGCAGAGGACCGAATCCGGGTCGGCCGGGTCGGCCTTGGCCGACCCGAGGAAGAGGATCGTGCTGTTGACCTTGTGCTTCTCGAGGGTCGCCATCGGACCCAGGTATTCGCTCAGGATGCGAAGCGTCCGGCCCTCCAGCGATTCGAGGAATTCCGGGTCGCGGTAGTATTCGTCGGGTCGGATGGGTTCGGCCATGGCAGCCCTCACGGAGCGTCCGGGACGAGAGGATTCAAGGCTGTCCAATTCTAGCAAATCCGCTCCCGCGCGACAAGCCTGTCCGGCTTTGACTCCGCGGCGCCGGCTGTGTTATCAATAGGCCCGCGAGGAGCGCCCCATGATCGAAGCGACCCCATCCTTGGCCGCACTCGAATACCCCGGCCGGCTGATCATTCTCGGCACCGCCCGGAACGGGCGCCTCGTCGTCGTTTATGCCATCACCGGCCGCTCTCCGTCGAGCCAGGCCCGCGCCCTTGTCTTCCGCGACCGCGGCGTGTGGGTCCGGCCGACGGACGAGGAAACGCTGAAGAAGGGGAACGTCGACCTGCTCGTCTATCCCGCCGTGCTCTTCGATGACCGCGGCGTGGCCGTGTCGAACGGACGGCAGACGGCCGATATCGCTAGCGGCCTGGCCGCGTCCGGGGACGCCGTGGCCGTCCTGACCGGGGCCCTGGCCAAGTGGGATTACGAGCCCGACTCCCCGATCTTCACGCCGCGGATCAGCGGCTGCCTCGCCGGCGGCCGGGCGGCGCTGAGCCTCGTCCGGCGCGGCCCGGACGGCGCGACCCTG
>JBBISK010000172.1:0-5744 GCA_037441295.1 Candidatus Aminicenantota bacterium
GGCCGTTCGTCGGCCGGGCCGGACAGCTCCTGCGCAAGATCATCGCCTCCATGAAGTTCGGGGAAGACGAGGTCTACATCACGAACATGGTCAAGTGCCGGCCGCCGGAGAACCGCGTCCCCCACCGCGAGGAGATAGACGCCTGCTGGCCGTACCTCGCCCGCCAGATCGAGCTTATCAAGCCCAAGGCCATCGTCACCCTGGGCATGACGCCGACCGGCTATTTCGTGCCCGGCCGCACGGCCATGGGCCAGCTCCGGGGCAGGTTCGCCGACTACAAGGGGATCCCCCTCATGCCCACGTTCCACCCGTCCTATCTCATCCGGAACGAGGGCAATAAGGAGATCCGGCGCATGGTCTGGGAGGACATGAAGAAGGTGATGGCCCTCCTGGGCAGGACATGAACGCCTTCGTCCGCGTCGTCTTCCCCCTGCCCCTCGATCAAGCCTTCGTCTATGCCGTGCCGGCGGCCCTCGAAGCCAAGGCCAGGCCGGGATGCCGCGTCCTGGCCCCCCTCGGCCGGAAGAGCCAGAAGGGCTTCATCGTTGCCGCCGGCGTCGCCCCGCCCCCGCGCGGGATCGAGGCCAAGGAGATCGTCGCGGTCATCGACGACCGGCCGTTCTGGGGCGGCCCGTTCCTGGAGTTCACCCGGAACCTCAGCGCCGAATTCCGCTCGTCCTGGGGGGAGATGCTCCAGGCCTCCCTGCCGCCGTCCCTCGCCGGCCGCACCCGGACCGTGGTCACGCTGACGGAGGCCGGCCGGGCGGCGCTCGAGGCCGGCAAGCTCGGGCCCCGCGAACGGGCCGCGGCGGCCGCCCTCGGCGAGCGTCCAGCCGGCTGGAGCCCGCTCTCGCTCCGGAGGAAGACCGGCGCCAAGGACATCGGCTCCCTCGTCTCCCGCATGGAAAAGAAGGGCCTCGTCGCCGTCCGCGCCGTCCCCGTCCGGCCGCCCCGCGAGGCGCGGCCGGAGTCGGGGCTGGGCCAAGTCCAGCTGCCGCTCGACTTCGCCGCGGCCGGCGCGCCCCGCGGTCCCCTCGCCGCGGTCTTCGGGGCGGTGGGGGAGGGGCGGTTCGCCGCCTTCCTGCTCCACGGCCCGCGACCCACCCTTCGTGCCGCCTACCGCGAGCTCCTGGGCGCCGCCGCGGCGGCCAAGGGCAAGGCCCTCTTCCTCGTCCCGGAGGTCTCCCTGACGCGGGAGTTCGCCTCGGACCTCGAGACGGAGTTCGGCCGCGCGGCGGCCGCCTTCCACGGCCGGATGACGGAGAAGCAGAAGGAGACGGCCTGGCGGGGCCTGCGGAGCGGCCGGACGGCCCTCGTCGCCGGCACGCGCTCGGCCCTCTTCCTCGACCCCGGGCCGCTCCGGCTGATCGTCGTCGACGACGAGCCGGAGGACTCCTACGTCCAGTCGGAGAGCCCCGCCTATGACGCCCGGCGCGGCGCGTGGCTCAGGGGCCGGGCCGAGGCCGCGGCCGTCGTTTTCGGCTCGCCGCGGCCGTCGGTCGAGGCCTTCTATCAGGCCGGCCGGCTGGGCGCTCTCGTCGAGCTCGGCGGGGAAGAGGACAAGGTCCCGGTCGCCTGGGTGGACCACCGGACCGGACCGCCCGTCCTGTCCCGCGAGCTCGAACTCAAGGTCCGGGCCAGCCTGAAGCGGGACGAGCCGGTCATCCTCTTCCTCAACCGCCGCGGCTACGCAGCCGCCCTCGCCTGCTCGGCCTGCGGCCGCGTCCCCCGCTGCCGGAGCTGCGATATCCCCCTCGTCTATCACAAGAAGGAGGAGGCGCTCGTCTGCCATTACTGCGGCGCTTCCGTGCCGTCGCGGGCCGGCTGTCCCTCCTGCGGCGGCCGGCTCGAGCTCAGGCGCGGGGCTGGGACGCAGGCCCTCGAGGAGGAGATCGGGCGGCTCATGCCCGGGGTGCCCGTGGGCCGCGTCGACGCCGACGCGGCCTCGGAGCGGGAGGGGCGCGAGCGCGTCCTCCATGACTTCGCCCGCGGCCGGCTCCCCGTCCTTGTCGGGACCCAGCTCCTGGCGCACCAGCCCGGCGTGCCGCGGGTCCGGCTCGTCGGCATCCTATCCCCCGAGACCCTGCTCGGGTTCTCCGACTTCCGGGCCAGCCAGCGGACGTTCCAGGACGTTTCGCGGATGGCCGATTTCGCCGAGCCCGCGGCCGGGTCCGAGGTCGTCGTCCAGACCCCCGCCCCCGTCCACTACAGCATCCGCGCCGCAGGCGAGAGGGACTATCGCTCTTTCTGTGCGGCGGAGATCGAGTTCCGCCGGGTCATGAACTATCCGCCGTTCGCGGCCCTGGCTGAGGTCAGCCTGCTCGGCCGCGACCTGCGGTCGCTCGCGGCGAAGGCGAGGGAGTTCCGCGCTCTCCTCCGCGGCCGCGAGCCCGAGCTCGAGGTCCTGGGCCCGGCCCTGCCGGCCGTGGTCCGGGTCAGGGACGTCGTCCGCATCCAGGTCATCCTGAAGGCGGCGGTGCGGGCGGCGATCGACCGGGCCCTCGACGAGGCCCTGCCGCGCCTTCGGCTGCGGAAGAGCGTCGCCTTCTCCTACGCCCCGTTCGGGGACGCGCCCGGCCGCTAGCGGGGCGGCGGGCAAAAAAAAGGGCCTTCCCCCGCGGGAAGGCCCGGACGCGTTCCGTTGTCCCAGGATCAGTAATCGCCGAAGACGATCGTCAGCTGGCCGGTGGCCTGGACCGGGTGGTTCGACCCGTCGACGCCCATGAAGGTGACGTGGGCGATGACCTGCAGCCGTGTCGTCGTGCCGACGAGCGAGACGAGCGGCGCGACGAGCTTGGCCGCGCTCAGGACGGCGACGAAATTGACGCTCTTGCTCGCCCCGATGGTGATAAGGAGCGTCGAGCTCGTGCCTTCCATCGAGGCCGGGACGGTGACCCCCGGCTCGCCCGTGCCGTCGATGAGCGTGTAGTCGATCTTATAGCCGGTCAGGGTGATGTTGTTGTACTGGCTCGGGGTCGTGGGCCCCGGGTCGATCATCGCCGCCTGGAGGGTGACGGTGGCCGTGTCCGCGTTCGCCGGCAACACGTCGGACTCGAGATAGAGGGCCGAGGTGCCGTCGATGGTCGTGCCGGTGATGCTCTCGACGATGAGCATGCTGTTCGACTTGGAGTCCTTGACGGTCGCGTTGCATCCCGCCAGGGTCAAAAGCACCGCCAGGACGGCCAGGATCTTGAGGGTCGCAATGGTCGTTTTCATGGTTTCTCTCCTCCTCTGTCCCCCGTCACTTTATGATCCGGGGCGTGATGAAGATGAGCAGCTCCCGGCTCGTTTTCGTCCGGGCGAAATTCCGAAAGAGGCTTCCCAGGATCGGGATCTGGGCGAGGAAGGGCGTCTTCTCTCGGGTCACCGAATCCTCGGTGCGGTAAATGCCGCCGATGACGGTCGTCCCGCCGTCGGGGATCATGATCGTCGTTTCGGCGTGCTGGGTCGTGATCGGCGGGATGCCGTTGACCAGGTTGGCGAAGTCGGCGGCGTTGTTGTCGATCGAGACCTTCATGATGATCGTGCCTTCGGCCGTGATCTGCGGCGTGGCCTTCAGCTCCAGGGCGGCGTTGACGTACCGGGTCGTGACGGTGAAGTTGGCGACCGTCTGGACCGGGATCTGGCGGCCCTGGATGATGTCGGCCTCCATGTTGTTCTGCGTCGTGATCTGCGGATGGGAGATGATCTTGCCCTCGCCCTGGCTCTCGAGGGCCGTCAGGGCGACGTCCAGCCGGAAGGTATCGAGGATATTGGCGAAGGACATGCCCAGGGCCGAGTTGAACGACGGGGCCGGCAGGTTGATGGCGTAGCCGCCGAGCGGGCCGCCGATGCCCTTGGTCACCGTGCCCTGGGGGATTAGGGCGCCGTTGACGTCGATCTGGTTGGGGAACTGGAGCGACGTCGAATTGCCGTAGGTCGCGTCGGCGTTGACCTTAAAGCCCCACTGAATGCCGAGGTTGCGGATGAATGTCGACGAGGCCTCGACGACGCGGGCCTCGATGGAGACCTGCGGGGTGGGGGTGTCGACGACGGTCATCAGCTTCTCGATGAGGTCGAGCTTGTCCTTGACGTCCGTGATGAGGAGCGTGTTCGTCCGCTCGTCGATGATCATCTCGCCGCGCGTCGAGACCTTGGACTTGAGGAGCGCGGCGACGTCCTTGGCCTTGGAGTAGGAGAGCGTGTAGGTTTTCGTCTGGACGGGCCCGGCGAGCTCCTTGCTCTCCTTCATCTTCCGCTCGTCCTCCTGCTCGCGGGTCAGGACGCCGATGGGGGCGATGCGCAGGACGTTGCCCTCGATCGACTTGCCCATCTTGTTCTGCTTGAGGACGATGTCGAGGGCCTGGTCCCAGGGGACGTCCTGGAGGTTGCAGGTGACGGTCCCCCGGACGTCGGAGTCGAAGACGACGTTCAGGCTGGCGAACTCCGCCAGGTAGAGGACGACGTCGCGGAGGTCCGCGTCCTTGAACTTCAAGCTGAGGACCTCGCCGCTGTACTTCTCGTCCTCGGCGGCGATCGTCTTGGGCTTGTACTTGTCGGGCTCGCCCGAGGCGGAGACCTTCTTTTCCTGGACGGGGGCAGAAGCCTGGGGCGGCGGGGTGGGCGGGGCCTGGGTCACGACCGGCTTCGCGGCCGGCTTCGGCTCGGCCTTGGCCTCGGCCGCCGGCGGCGGGTCGAGCTTGACCGGAACGGGGGTCGCCTTCGGCTCCTCCTGCTTGACGGCCGGGGCCGCCTTGGGAGTCTCGGCGGCCGGGGCGAAGGCGGCGGGCGCCGGGGCGGCCTTCAGCTCCGCGGCGGGGACGTTCTTATAAAAGGAGACGGTCAGGCCGTTCTTATCCGAATCCAGGGAATAGACCCCGGGTTCCTTGAGGTCGAAGACGAGGCGGGTGATGGCCCGGGGGTTGCTCTGCTGGAACTGCCCGACGCGGGCCTTCTCCACCGCGACCTGCGGCTGGTCGACGGACCAGACGTTCGTCTTGGCCGTCAGGACGGTGTCATAGAGGTCGACGACGAGGCGCGAGGGGTTCTCCAGGGCGAAGACCTGGGCCACGGCCTGGTCCGAGAGCTCGGCCCGGAACGACACGCGGTCGGCGGCCTGGGTGAAGTCGACCTTGTCCAGGAAGATCTCGCCCTTGGGCCGGCGGTCGAGCTGGGACTGCGTCTCGGCGTCGATGAGGTATCCGCCGCTCGAGCGGAGGATCTTGGCGAACTCGATGACCGTCCGTCCGGATTCCGACCCGATGCGGATGGGGACGCGCTCATTCAGCCGGACGAGGAGGCGGAGGTCCTGGGCGCCGGCCTTCTGGACCTGGATGTCCCGGATGAACTGGGCCTCGGAGGAGGGCACGAGCGGGGCCTGGCTCGTCTTGGCCCGGTTGATGTCGAGGACGAGCGTCCGGGGCGAGTCGGCCAGATAGTAGGCCTTCGGAGCGGCCAACGGGCCGTCGGTCTCAAGGATGAGCTTGGCGGCCAGCGTCCCCGGCTGGACCTGGATCCGGCTGATGGTGACGGCCGGGCCCGGGGTTTCGGCGTGCGCAACGAGAACGAGGATCGCGAGGGACGCGATGAGGGCGGGCAGGATTCTCTTTTTCATGTTAACGCTCCTCCGGGTTGATTTCTTTGATGATCTCCCGCGGCACCATGAGGGGGATGCCCCGCTCATGGGTCTTCCGGAAAACGACTTGGCTCGGGCCGATGCTGACGATATAGCCGGCCTCGCCCTTGCGGCAGAGCACGTCGCCGAT
>JBBISK010000173.1:0-5734 GCA_037441295.1 Candidatus Aminicenantota bacterium
GGCTTCGAGGCCTTCGACGCCACGCTCGATGAGCCGGCGCGGCGGCGTCTGATGACGGCCAACGGCAAGGCCTGTTTCGCCGCCGCTTTCGGCGCTGCGCCGAAGAAGCAGCCCGGGCCCGACGCCCTGGAATACTTCACCGCCTGGGTCAAAGAAAAGGGGAAGGACCGGGGCTATTCCATCGACGGCGATGTCATCTCCTTCGAGTTCGTCGGGAGCGCCGAGACGGGGCAGGCCTCGCCCGAGGCCGTCTGCCTCTGCCCGATGGCCGAGGCCCAGAAGCCGGGCGCGTTCTCCCCGACCTACTGCCTCTGCTCCGTCGGCTATGTCAAGGAGATGCACGAGAGGAGGCTGGGCCGCCCGGTCGAGGTCGAGCTCGTCGACTCGGTCCTTCGCGGCGGCCGGCACTGCAAGTTCCGGATGACGGTCGCCCCCGCCTGACGCCGCCCGGCTCCTTGACCGGGCCGAGGCGCGGATGGTAAGCTCGGGGCGCCCGCCGAAGGACGGCAGAAGATGAGATGTCCCAATTGCCACGCCGATGTTTCGGATACCTCCCGCTTCTGCGGCGATTGCGGCACCAAGCTCGGAGCCGGCGCCCTGCCGTCCTTCACCCGAACGCTCGAGACGCCGTCCGGCGAGCTCACCCGCGGCACGGTCTTCGCCGACCGCTACGAGGTCATCGAGGAGCTCGGCCGCGGCGGCATGGGCAACGTCTACCGCGCCTTCGACCGGAAGATCCACGAGGAGATCGCCCTCAAGTTCCTCAAGCCGGAGATCGCCGCGGACAGGAAGACCGTCCAGCGCTTCAGCAACGAGCTGCGGACGGCCCGCCGCGTCTCCCACCACAACGTCTGCCGGCTCCACGACCTCCACGAAGAGGCCGGTGTCCTTTACATCACCATGGAGTACGTGCGCGGCGAGGACCTGAAGGCGCTCATCCGCAGGATGGGAGCGCTGACCGTGGGCAAGGCCGTGTCCGTCGCCCGCCAAGTCGCCGAGGGCATGGCCGAGGCCCACAAGCTCGGCGTCGTCCACCGCGACCTCAAGCCGAGCAACGTCATGATCGACCGCGAGGGCAACGCCAAGATCATGGACTTCGGCATCGCCCGCTCGCTCGCCACGGGCGGCGTCACGGCGGACGGGGCCATGATCGGAACGCCGGAGTACATGAGCCCGGAGCAGGTCGACGGCCGGGACGTCGACGGCCGCTCCGACATCTATTCCCTGGGCGTCATCCTCTACGAGATGGTCACCGGCCGCGTCCCCTTCGAGGGCGACACGCCGCTCGCCGTGGCCTTCAAGCACAAGAACGAGGTCCCGTCGGCGCCCCGCAAGGTCAACGCCCAGGTGCCCGAGAATCTCAGCCGCCTCATCCTTCGCTGCCTGGAGAAGGACAAGGCCGGCCGCTACCCTTCGGCCGAGGAGCTGCTGGCCGACCTGGCCGGCGTCGAGGCGGGACTGCCGACGACCGAGAGCCTGGCGCCGCGCCGGAAGCCCATCACCTCCCGGGAGATCACGGTCAAGTTCACCCCGAGGAAGGTCCTTGTCCCGGCCGGGGCCGTCCTGGGCGTCGCTGCCTTGGCCCTCCTGGGCTGGCGCCTCTTCCTCCGGCCCGCGCCGCCGGCCCTCAAGGACCGGCCGTCCGTGGCCGTCATCACCTTCGAGAACCAAAGCGGCGACAAGAGCCTCGACTACCTGCAGGAGGCCATCCCCAACCTCCTCATCACCAGCCTCGAGCAATCCCGATACCTCCGCGTGGCGAGCTGGGAGCGCCTGCGCGACCTCAGCCGGCGGCTGGGCAAATCCGAGGCGAAGGTCATCGACCGCGACCTGGGCTTCGAGCTCTGCCGTGCGGACGGCATCCAGACCATCGTCCTCGGAAGCTTCGTCAAGGCCGGCAACGTCTTCGCCACGGACGTCAAAGTGCTCGATGTCGCTTCGAAGAAGATCCTGAAGACCGTCGGAGCCCGCGGCGAGGGAGTCGACAGCATCCTCAAGAAGCAGATCGACGACCTGAGCCGCGAGGTCGCCCGGGGCTTCGTCCGCGGCGGCTGGATGGCCGGCGGGGTCGGCCCCACCCCCATCACGGAGGCGACCACGGCCTCGCTCGACGCCTACAACGCCTTCCTCCGCGGCCGCGACGCCCTCGAGAAGTTCTATTACCCCGACGCCCGGCGAGCGCTCGAGGAGGCGGTCCGGCTCGACCCCGGGTTCGCCATGGCCTATTCCTACCTCTGGAAGGCCGACCTCAACCTCAACGACATCGCGGCCGGCCGGGCGGCCCTCAAGAAGCTCCAGGAGCTGGGGGGGCGCGTCAAGGGCAAGGAGGGGCTCTACATCCAAGCCCAGATCGCCGGCGAGGTCGAGGGCAATTGGGACAAGTACGCCGAGATCCTCAAGAAGATCGTCGACACGTACCCCGACGACAAGCGCGGTTTCGTCGACCTCGGCAACTACTACCTGGGGCGGGGGAAGTACCCCGAGGCGGCCGCGGAGTTCGAGCGCGCCGCGGCCCTCGACCCGCAGTTCGGCTCCGCCATCAACCTCCTGGCCTACACCTACGGCTACCAGAACAGGTTCGACGAGGCCATCCGCCAGTTCGAGCGCTACGCCGCCGTCTCCCCCGGCGACGCCAATCCCTACGACTCGATGGGCGACCTCTATTTCCGGATGGGAAAGTCCAAGGACGCGGTCGCGAACTACGAGCAGGCCCTCCGCCTCAAGCCTGAATTCGGCTCGGGGGTCAGGATCTCCTACATCGATGCTCTCGAAGAGAACTACGCCGAGGCCCTGAAGTGGGTCGACGGCTTCATCGCCGCCGCCCCTTCGCCCGGCCTCGGGGCCAACGGCTACCAGCTCAAGGCCATCTACCATTATCTCTTCGGCGAAGTCCGCCTGGCCCTGGAGGAGCTCGACAAGGCCCACGCCCTCCTGGCCAGCCAGAACAACAATGAAGGCATCGACAACCTCTACCGGGCCAGGATCTGGATCTGCTACGACTGGGGGAAGACGGACCTTTTCCTGAAGTTCGCCAAGGAACGCTTCGATTTCCGGGCGGCCCACAAGCTCCAGTCCGAGCTCTTCAACAAGACCCTCTACGCGTTCTACCTCGGGCTCGATGACGTGCGGGAAGGGCGGCTCGAGCAGGCCCGGAGCCGGTTGGCGGAGCTCGACAAAGCGCGGTCCCCGGAGACCAAGGACCCGTCGCTCTTCTGGATGAACAACTCCTATCATTTCCTGCTGAGCGAGCTCGCCCTCAAGGAAGGGAAGGGGGCCGAGGCGGCCGCGGCGTTCAAGAAGATGGGCGCGACGCCCATGACGATCGGCCAGATCTCATCCCTCCTCCAGAACAACATCCCCCTCCTCAACGACATCCCCGCGCGCGGGCTCGCCGCCGACGGGGCGAAGGACGAGGCGGCCGCCGAATACGAGCGGCTGACCTCGGCGAATCCCGGCGACCGGATGCAGCAGATCATCCACCCCTTCTGCCGGCTGCGGCTTGCCCGGCTCTATGAGGAGCGGGGCGAGCGGGCCAAGGCCCTCGCCCAGTACGAGAAACTCGCCGCCTTCTGGAAGGGCGCCGACCCCGGCCTGGCGCCGGTCGAGGAGGCGGCGCGGCGCCTGACCGCGCTCAAGAGCCACTAACCAGGCGCGTCTTGACAGGCCGAGCGCGGCTCGGCTATCGTTGGTCACCGAGGGGCGGAGATCCCCCCATCCCCGGGAGGTGACGAATGAGCGTCGACGCGTCCGTGGCGGCCCCGTTCAAGCAACGGCTGGGGTCGCTCGACCTTTTCCGCGGCTTCACCATGTTCATGCTCATCGGAGAGAGCACGCTCCTCTACGAGCGGCTCCGCGACCCGTCGATCGCCGGGACGGTCCTCCACGCCATCGGCACCCAGCTCGACCATCACCCCTGGAACGGGCTGAGGTGCTGGGACCTCGTCCAGCCGTTCTTCATGTTCATCGTCGGCGTCGCCCTGGCTCTGTCCACGGCGAACCGCGAGGCGAAAGGGGAAAGCCGGAAGACGATCACGGCGCATGCCGTGCGCCGCGCCGTGCTCCTCCTCGTCATCGGCTGGGCCCTCTATTGCATCGAGCCGGGGCGGATAACCTTCCGCTTCCAGAACGTATTGGCCCAGCTCTCCGTGACCTACATCATCGCCTACTTCATGATGAAGCGGCCGGCCCGGGAGCAGATCGCCCTGAGCTTCGGGCTGATCCTGCTTACCGAGGTCATCTACCGCGTCTTCTGGGTCGCAGGCTACAACCAGCCGTTCGTCCCCGACCACAACTTCGGCTCGTGGTTCGACATGCTCGTTTCGGGCGAGCTCTCCGCTGGGCACTGGGTCTCGTTCAACGCCATCCCCACCGCGGCCCACACGATCTGGGGCGTGCTGGCCGGGCAGTGGCTGATGAGCGCGAGGCCGGCGGCGAAGAAGCTCCGCGTCCTGGCCCTGACGGGACTCGCGGGTGTCGGGGGCGGGTTCGCCCTGACCGCGGTCTCGCCGATGATCAAGCGGATCTGCACGAGCTCGTTCGTCGTCGCCAGCGGCGGCTTCTGCCTGCTGACCCTGGCCTTCTGCTACTGGCTCGTCGACGTCCGGGGCGTGCGGAAGGGAGTCGCCTTCTTCAATATTGTCGGCATGAACTCGCTCTTCATTTATATTTTCACCCAGACCGGAGCCACGGAATGGCTGCTGCACCTGGCCAAGCCGTTCACGCACGCGGGCTTCGGCTGGACGGGGGGGCTGGGCGCGGAGATCGCCACGAGCCTCGCGGCCTGGGCCATGCTATGGCTGATATGCCTCTGGCTCTACCGGCGGCGCATCCTGATCAAGATCTGACTATTTCCGCTTTTCGAACATCGGGCCGGAGTGGTCGCCGTTGTTGTTGTATCCCCGGCTCTCCCAGTAGCCCTTGAAGTTCGGGTTGTCCGAGAGCTCGATCGCGGTGACCCACTTGGCCCACTTGTAGCCCCACTTATCCTCGGCCACGACCTGGAGGGGGAACCCCCGGGCCTCGGGCAGGGTCAGGCCGTTCATCCTGAAGGCAAGGAGGATCCTCTTCTCCCGGATGTAGGAGAGCGGCAGCGAGGTCGAGTAGCCGTCGGCCGACCGGAAGATGACCGTGTTCGCGGACGCCTCGGCGCCCGCCTCGTCGAGGAGCGCCGCGAGCGGCACCCCCTCCCACAGGATCTTCACGTCCCAGCCCTCGACGCAATGGATGATGGTGACCCTGGACTCGGCCGGCCGCGCCAGGACCTCGTCGTAGGTCAGGTTCAGCGGCTTCGCCACGAGCCCGCCGACCCTGAGCTTATAGGCCTTGATATCGACATGCCGCGGCCCCTTGATCGAGTTCTCCTCGAACTTCCCGACCGGGTCGAGCTTCTCCCCCTTGTATTCCCTGATCTCGACGGTCTGGGTCTTTGACGTCCCCTGACCACGCGCGCACGCCGGCGTCAGGGCCAGCGCCGCGGCCGCGCTCAATAGGACGATCCCTCGGACACGCTCTGTCAGAACCATCTCGCACCTCCCTCCGACGGGCTGATTCTAATATACCACGTGCCGATTCATCCCCAAGGGCCGGCGTCCTCGAACGAGCAGCTCTGCCCCCGACAACTTGAATTTTTCTGGGAAGAGCGTATCTTGGTCGGATGCGCGGCGCGAAGCCGGGGTCGAGCGTCCTCGACGAGATCGGCCACACCCCCCTCGTCCGGCTCAACCGAATCACCGCC
>JBBISK010000174.1:0-5730 GCA_037441295.1 Candidatus Aminicenantota bacterium
AGCATGGCGAGGCCGCCGCCGGTCCAGGCATAGCTGGTCGGATCGTCCGCCCGGGCGCCGACCCGTCCAGCATCCGGCTGGCCTACCGGGGAGCCTCCGATGTCTCGGTCGACGCGGAAGGACGGCTCCGGGTCGAGACGCCGGCCGGCGGCTTCCACGACGAGAAGCCGGTCGCCTACCAGGTCCGCGGCGGCGAACGGGTCGCCGTGCCCGCTGCCTTCCGGCTCGAGGACGGCGGACGTGGGGGCGCCCGAACCGCCGCCCTATCGGACCCCGCGGCGCGCTCCTTCGGCTACGGATTCGAGGTCGGCGACTACGACCGCTCCCTGCCGCTCGTCCTTGACCCGGCGACCGTCGTTTACTGCGGCTATATCGGAAGCTCCGCCGACGACAGCGGCGCGGCCATTGCCGTCGACGCCTCCGGAAACGCCTATATCACCGGCTCCGCCGGCTACTACGACTTTCCGGTGACCGTCGGGCCCGACCTCACCTTCAACAGCAGCACCGGCGGCTCCGACGCCTTCGTGGCCAAGGTCAACGCTGCCGGCACGGGCTTCGCCTACTGCGGCTTCATCGGCGGCAGCGGGGACGACGCCGGGACCGGCATCGCCATTGACGCCTCCGGCAACGCCTATGTCGCCGGGTGGACGACCTCGCAGGACTTCCCGGCCGTCGTCGGCCCGGGCCTCGCCGCCCACGGCAACATCGGCCAGTACAGCGACGCCTTCGTGGCCAAGGTCAGCGCCGATGGGACGTCGCTCGCGTACTGCGGCTTCGTCGGCGGAACGGCCGCCGACCGGGCCAACGGCATCGCCGTGGACGCCTCGGGGAACGCCTATATCGCCGGCTGGACAGAATCCGCCGACTTGGCCGTCGCGGGCGGCCCCGACCTTTCCTATAACGGGAACCGGGACGCCTTCGTGGCCAAGGTCAACGCCGCCGGCACGGCGCTCGTCTATTGCGGCTACATCGGCGGCCAGGCCGAGGACGCCGCAACGGCCATCGCGGTCGACGGCTCGGGGAACGCCTACGTCACGGGATACACGGACTCCTTTCCGACGGAGCATTTCCCGGTCACGGTCGGCCCCTCCCTAACCTACGGCGGCGCCCGGGACGCGTTCGTGGCCAAGGTCAACGCCGCCGGCACGGCCCTCGTCTATTGCGGCTATATCGGCGGCACGGACGCGGACGTCGGGAACGGGATCGCCGTCGACCCGTCCGGCGAGGCCTACGTCGTCGGCTCGACGGATTCGCACTTCCAGTTCCCGGTCACGGTCGGGCCAGGCCTCGTCCACCGCGACGGGACGGACGCCTTCGTGGCCGAGGTGAACGCGGCGGGGACAGCCCTCGTCTATTGCGGCTTCATCGGCGGCTCGGGGGCGGACCTGGGGAACGCAATCGCCGTGGACGGCGCGGGCATCGCCTACATCACCGGCTCCACGGATTCCGCGTCCGATTTCCCGGTCTCCGGAGGCCCGTATCTGGTCGAGGCAGGGGCGAAGGACGCTTTCATCGCCACGGTCAGCGCGACGGGCGACCGTCTGCTCTACAACGGCTTCCTCGGCGGCTCGCTCGACGACGAGGGGGCGGGCATCGCGGCGGACGGGGCAGGGAACGTCTACGTCGCGGGCACCACCCGTTCCGCGAACTTCCCGGTCGCCGTCGGACCCCTCCTGACGCCCGGCGGCGGGTTCGCCGGCGGCTCCGCCGACGCGTTCATCGCCCGCATCAGCGAGCCCCTGCCGCCGCTGGCCCCGTCGAGCCTCCACGCGACGACGGTGACGTCGTCCGAGGTCGACCTGGCCTGGACCGACCGCTCGACGGACGAGACCGGCTTCAAGGTCGAGCGCAAGACGGGCGCATCAGGGACGTGGGCCGAGATCGGCACGGTCGGGGCGAACGTCACCGACTTTCCGGATACCGGCCTGAACGAGGGGACGACCTACGTTTACAGGGTCCGGGCCTATAACTCGATCGGCGACTCGGGTTCTTCGAACGAGCTTTCCGTCCTGACCCGGCCGCTCGCGCCGTCGAACCTCACGGCGACGGCTGCCAACGAGCGTCGCGTCAACCTCTCCTGGACGGACAACTCGGCGTCGGAGACCGGCTTCCGGGTCGAGCGCCGCGTCGGCGCGAGCAACCCTTGGGGGGCCGTCGGGACCGTGTCCGCCAACGTCACGACATTCGCCGACACGACCGTCATCGAGTCCACGACTTATTCCTACCGGGTCTTTGCCTTCAACTCGGGCGGCGATTCCGCGCCCTCGAACACGGCCACGGTGACGACGCCGGCCCTGACCATCCCCGCGGCGCCGTCGAACCTCCAGGCGTCGGCCCTCTCGGCGACGAGCGCCCGGCTGACCTGGGCCGACAACTCCTACAATGAAGGCGAGTTCCTCGTCGATCGCAAGACGGGCGCCGCCGGCGTCTGGGCCCAGGTCGGCGCGGCCGCGGCCGACGCCACTGCGTTCACCGACAACAGCCTCTCGGAGAGCACGCTCTATTATTACCGCGTCCGCGCCAGTAACGGCGCCGGCGCCTCCGGCTATTCGAACGAGGCCGCGGTCACGACCCCGGCCAACCAGCCGCTCTTGCGCCTGCCTCTCGCAGATGTCTCCTTCGGCGCGGTCAATGAGTGCGCCCTGCTCGACCTGACCACGACCCTCCATAACGACGGCGGCGCGCCGCTCACGGTGACCTCGGTCGCCTGGACCTCGGGCTCGGCGGACTTCACGTGCAGGGCCCCGGCGACTCCGTTCAGCATCCCGGCCCTGAGCTCCCAGGCGGTCACGGTCAGGTTCTCGCCGCTCGCGACCGGGGCCGAGGCGGCCGTCTTCACGGTCCATTCGAACGACGCGGCGAACCCGGCCGTTGCCTTCAATGCCTCGGGCTCCGGCTTCGTGCCGAAGATCACGCTCTCGCTCCAGGTCCAGCGCCAGGTCGAGAGGGCCTGGATCATCCGCCGGGAATACGGCCGCGTCACCATCACCGTGACCAAGTCCGCGCCCTTCAACGTGACGACCTACCGGCTCTCGCGGCGGGCGGGGACGGGCGCCTACCAGGCGATCAAGGATTTCGCCGAGGCCAACCTCCCGTCCGGCACGGTGACCTATATCGACTTGTTCCTCGTCTCGGGGACGAGCTACACGTACAAGGTCGAAGCGTTGAACTGCTCCGGCGCGGTCTTGGCGACCTCGGCCGATGGCGCGGCCTCCCCGCCCCCCCCGGCGCCCGCCAAGCGCGAGGCGCGGATCGTGAAGAGGTAACGCCATGGTCGCGAACATGAAACGACTGACGGTCCTCCTTGGGCTCCTGTCCCTCGCGGCCGGGCCGCTCCTGGCCGCCGACCACGCCTTCGTCTCGGCGGGGATGGGCTACCTCCAGCCCGCCGATTCGGGCTACAAAAGCGTTTACGGCAGCCAGGTCTTTTACCCCGAGTTCCAGGCCGGGGCGAGGCTCTATCGGGGCCTCTACCTGGTTGCCGGGTTCGGCACGTTCACCAAGAACGGCGAGACGCCGGACCTCCACCTTCCGGCCAAGTCGACCCAGAGCTTCATCACCGCCGGGCTGGCCTATATCGCCACGGTCTCGGGAAGGCTGAAGATCAAGCTCGAGGCCGGGGCGGCCGACATGCGATACAAGGAAGAGGCGATGGAGACCTCGGTTTCCGGCTCGAAGCTCGGCTTCGAGGCCGGAATGGGCTTTCTCGTCACGGCCAAGGTCCTCTTCGCCGGCGTGAACCTTGGCTACATCACCGCCTCCGACACGGTCGGCGGCGTCAAGATCAAGCTCGGCGGGGCGCGGGCGTCCCTGTGCCTCGGCTTCCGGATCTGAGAGGCCCGCGATGACCGTCAACCGGCGTCAATTCATGGCCAAGGCAGGGGCCGCGGCCGTTTCCATGACCATCCTCAAGCCGGGGCTTATCCGGGGAAGCGTGGCCAACGCCAAGGTCCGCCTCGGGCTCATTGGTTGCGGGGGCCGCGGCAGCTGGATCGCCGGCCTTTTCCAGAAGCACGGCGGCTACGAGGTCGTCGCCGTGGCCGACTACTTCAAGGACAAGGCCGACGCCGCGGGGCAGGCCCTGGCCGTTCCCGAGGCATCGCGGTTCACTGGCCTCTCCGGCTACAAGCGTCTCCTGCAGAAAGGCGTCGACGCGGTCGCCATCGAGTCGCCGCCCTATTTCCATCCCGGGCAGGCCGCGGCGGCGGTCGAGGCCGGGGCCCATGTCTATCTCGCCAAGCCCGTCGCCGTCGACGTTCCCGGATGCCAATCGATCGCCGCGAGCGCCAAGGCGGCCGCGGCCCGGAAACGGGTCTTCCTGGTGGATTTCCAGACCCGGGCGCACCCGGCCTTCATCGAAGCCGTCCGGCGGGTCCACGACGGCGCCCTGGGCGAGATCGTCTTCGGCGAGGCCGTCTATCACGCGGACTGCCCCTTCGAGCAATGGTACGACCTCCTTAGGAACGACCCGGCGAACCCGGAGAGCAGACTCCGCGGCTGGGGCCTGGACAGGACCCTGTCGGGCGACATGATCACCGAGCAGGACATCCACGCGATCGATGTCATGAACTGGGTCATGCAGGCGCCGCCGCTCTACGCCATCGGCAGCGGCGGACTCTCGGCCCGGCCGAAGATCGGGACGTGCTGGGACCATTTTGTCGTTCACTACCAGTACCCGAAGAAGGTCGCGATCGCTTTCAGCGGCCGCCAGTTCAAGGGGTACGGCACGGCCGAAGGCATCAAGAACCGGATGTTCGGCTCGAAGGGGGTGCTCGAGACGGAATACGGCGGGGGGGTCCTCATCCGGGGCGATGAATATTTCAACGGCGGCCGGACACCGGACATCTACGAGTCCGGGGCTGTGGCCAACATCGCCGCCTTCCACGACTCGATCGCCGAGGGGCGTTTCGGCAGCGGGACGGCCGCCCCGAGCGTTCAAAGTAACCTGATCACCATCCTCGGCCGGAAAGCGGCCTACGAGAACCGGATCGTGAGCTGGGACGAGCTCGTCAGGGACGAAGAGAGACTGGTCCCTGACCTCAAAGGGCTCAAAGATTAGGAAGAGAAGAAAAGAAAGGGGATAGACGATGGCCGTGCGGCTTTTCATGTACGCCCTGGCCGCGCTGACGGTCGCGGCGGGTCTTGCAGCTTCGGGCGGCGCGGCCCCCGGCCGGGACGCGGTCCGGCTCGGCGTCTGCGATTGGACGATCGGGAAGACCGGCGACCCCGCCGCCCTCGACCTCGCCGCGAAGCTCGGCCTCGACGGGGTCCAGGTCAGTCTTGTCCCGAAGGGTGATTCGCTGGCCCTGGCCGAGCCGGAGCTCGAGCGGGCCTATCTCATGGCAGCCGAGCGGTCTGGCCTGGCCATCGCCTCGTTCGCCGTGGGCGAGCTCAACAACGTCCCGCTCAAGAGCGACCCCCGGGCCGAGCGCTGGCTGGCGAAAGCCATCGAGGTCGCGCGGGCCATGAACGTCCGGGTCATCCTCGTTCCGTTCTTCGGCAAGGGCGATCTCAGGAACGACGGGCCGGGCGAGGACGCCGTGGTGGCGGCGCTCAGGCGGCTGGCGCCCGCCGCGGAAAAGGCCGGCGTCGTGCTGGCCCTGGAGAGCTACCTGAGCGCGGCGGAGAACCTTGCCATTCTCGAAAGGGTCGGCTCGGCCGCGGTCAGGGTCTATTACGACGTCGGCAACTCCCAGGCCGTCGGCCATCCCGTCGTCGAGGAGATCCGAC
>JBBISK010000175.1:0-5688 GCA_037441295.1 Candidatus Aminicenantota bacterium
CGGCACGGGAAGCTACATCGTCAGCGTCACGGCTAAGGGGTACCTGCCGTTCCAGACGTCCTTCCACATCAGCCAGATCGAAAAGAACCCGAAGCTCCAGGTCAAGCTGGACAAGCAGCCGGCCGGCTCCGGCATCGTCCAGGACGAGTCCAGCTTCCAGGTCCTCGACCAGGCCAATCAGTTCTACAAGGACGAAAAATACGACACCGCCCTGGTCATGTACCAGGAATTCCTGGACAAGAACCCGGGCGCCTACCAGGTCATCTTGAACATCGGCGACTGCTACCGGGAGAAGGGCGACTACGACAAGGCCATCGAGAACTACAACAAGCTCGTCGAGCACGCCAAGTCCGACCAGGCCATGGGCAAGACGATCGGCGCGAAGGGCCTGGCCGCCATCGGGCTGTGTTATCTGAAGCAGAACAAGATCGCCGACTCGCAGGACTACTTCAAGAGATCGATCGAGATGGCGCCTCAGGACGAGAACCTGCCCTACAACGTGGCCGAGATCTATTTCTCGAACCAGCAGATCGACGAGGCCGTCCGGTATTATGAGATGGCCATCCAGATCAAGCCCGATTGGCCCGACCCCTATCTCCGCCTGGCCTACGCCTACCTCAACAAGGGTGACATGGCCAAGGCCGCCGAGAACCTGGAGAAGTTCCTCAAGCTCGAGCCCGACAGCGAGCGGGCCGCGACGGCCAAGAACATCCTGGCCACGATCAAGAAGTAACCGGCGATCGCGGCCGCAAACAATTCATTCTGCATCAATTGCTGATATAACGTTGGCCTGGAGTTCCGCGGGAAACACTCGAGCGGAGTGAAAGCGGGATTCCCACTCCCCCCCGGGCCGAAAACTAAAAAAAAGGCCCGCCCCCCTCGAGGGGGGCGGGCCTTCGTGTCTCTGCTTCCGCTTTTACTGCTTCTGCGTCAACATCTGCTCGAACGGTCCGGTCAGAACGTGAACTTGAAGCCCAGCCGCGTGGACCAGCTGCCGAACTGGGAGTTGAACTTATTGAAGTCGAGGTTCTTCCAGTAGGGGTCGCCTGGGGCGTTGAGGGCGGCCTGCCAGTCGTACGTCTTGGAAAGGATCTGGGCGTCGGAGACGAACAGGCCGATCCGGTTGGGGGCGTTGCCGTAGGTGATCCAGTTGTGGGTGTTGGTGACGTTGTTGACCTGCAGGTTGATGCCGAGGTTGTACTTTCCGGCGATCTTGATGGTCTGCTCGATGTAGAGGTCGGCCCAGATGGTCCAGGGCAGGCGGCCGAGGTCGCCGTAGCCGTTCGGGTACATGTAGGCGTTGTTCATCGCGAGCTGGGTGCTCATGGGCAGGCCGCTCCGGGCGTATGCAGTGGCGCCGATGGTCAGGCCGAACGGGAAGGCGTAGGAGCCGTAGGCCTTGATGTAGTGGGTGCGGTCCTGGGGCAGCGGGCCGTCAAGGAGTGTGCCGTCGAATTTGTACATCATCCACCAGAAGTCGAAGTACCGCTCGACGTTCGGCGAATTCCGGCCGCCTTCGTCCGTGCTGGAGAGGCCGCCGTAGTTGCCCTTGACTTCGCTCAGGGTGTAGTTGATGCCGCCCTGCCAGTTGTGGCTGAACCGCTTTTCGAGGGTCAGGTTCATGCCGTAGTACTCTCTCTTGGCCTTGGGCTCGGGCCAGAAGCCGGGGCCCTGCTCACGGAGCAGGGCGTCCTGGATGTACTGGCTGCCGGGGTTGCCGAGATAGTAGAGCTCGCCGCCCGGCGAAATGAAGCCGTGGTCTTCGATCGTCCGGATGAGGTGCTTCTGGACGAGGCGCACCGATACCGACAGGTCCTCCATCAGCTTCTTTTCGGCGCCGAACGAGATCTCTCTCTGGGAAACGGGCTTGAGGTTCGGGTCGAGGGTGTCGAAGGAGGGCATCCGGAAGTCGATCGTGCCCATGTAGGTGCCGCCGGCCGCCTGGCTGGCGGCGTCGTTGAGCAGTCCGCTCGCGGCGATGTCGTAGAAGTTGGGGTTGTTCAGCTTGTAGTAGTCGGTCTTCCACTTGAAGCCGCCGAACGAGCCTTCGGCCTGGTAGAGCTTCATGACGTCGTAGTAGATGCCGAAGCTGGCGAAGACCTTCAGGCTGGAGTCGCCGAAGACATCATAGACGGCGCCGAGCCGAGGGGCGAGCTTCTTGCCGAACCCGAACTTGATGGGCTTGGGGTTCGTGACCGCGGACTCCGCGTTGAAGTTCGGGATGTACTCGCTCTCGTCGCGCAGGCCGGCGTTGATGGTCAGCTTGCCCATGACCGTCCAGGAATCCTGGAGGTAGAAGGCCCAGCTCGTGCGGTGGATGTCCCAGGCGTAGCCGTAGGGGGAGGTAAAGGAGCTGCGGATCGTGTAGTAGCCGTAGGTGCCGATGAACGAGGGGTCGTAGTTCGGGTCGCCGACGTGGTAGGGCGCGAGGGCGGTGCAGGCGTGGCCCCACATGAGGTTGACGTGGGGATAGGGCGCGGCGTTGAAGACGTCCTCGTGGTCTTTGATCATCTGGACGCCGGCCTTCCAGGCGTGCTCGCCGCCGAGGTTCATGTAGTACGTGGCGTCGAGGTTGGCTGATGTCTTCATCAGCTTGTAGCGCTCGGTGACGAGCCAGGCGCCGCCGTAATTGGCCCAGCCGGCGCTGTGGAGCAAGCCGGGGTTCGCGACGAAGAACGGATCGGAGGCGTAGTTCGTGTTCATGTAGTTGAAGTAGAGCGTCGTGAACCGGTTCGCGATCCGCTGGTTGTTCGTGTTCGTCATGTGGTAGCCGCCACGGAAGCTGGCCAGGAAGTTATTGCCCAGGCTGTAGTCGGCCGTGATGGCTTCACTGATGTTCGGGTAGCTGTACCCCTGATTGGCATAAGCGTAGTTCTTGGCGCTCGTGCCGTCACGGCTGGGGATGGCGCCCAGGTACCTGTAAAAATTGTTGACCATGCTGGCCGACAGGCGCAGACCCTTGATCGGCGCGGCCGTCAGCTTGATCTGGCCGTTCCACCACCATTGCCTCGTGGAGAACGGATAGTACACCTGCGGCGCCGGGTCGGTCAGGAAGTACCGGCTGGCGCCCTGGTGGGCGTACACGGGGTTTAACGACGCGAAGAACCACACGCGGTCCTTGAGGATGTAGCCGCCGAGGTTGAAGACGGCCTCGTAGCGCTTGTAGGGGTCGCGGGCGTAGCCGTGCTGGTAGTAAAGGTCGTCGTCGTTGACGTACTCGAGCAGGCTGTCGTTGTACGGGTTCCAGCGGGCGTACGGACGGGCGAAGCCCTGCATGAACCGGCCGTTGTCGTTGTAGTAGCCCATGATGTCGCCATGGAAAGCGTTGCCGCCGGACCGGGTGATGACGTTGACGACGCCGCCCATGGAGCCGCCGAACTCGGCGTTGTAGCCGGAGGCCGTGACCTTGACCTCCTCGACCATCTCCATGACCGCGCCCTGGGACAGCGTCCCGACATGCATCTGGGTGATGTCGGAGCCGTCCATGTACCACATGTTCTCGGTCCCGGTGGCGCCGTCGACGGACAGGCCGCCCGTGTTCTGGTCGTACTGGACGCCAGGCGCGGTGCTGAGCAGGCCGTCAAAGTTCCGGCTGCGGGGCAGGCTCATGAACACTTCCTTGGTCATGACCTGGCCCTTGACCGTGCTCTTGACGTCGATCAGCGGGCTCATGCCGACGACCGTGATCTGCTCTTCCACGGCCGCCTGTTCCATCTTCTGGTTCAGGACGACTTCCTGGGAGAGCTGGACGACGATGCCCTCGTGCTTCACGGTCTTGAAGCCCTGGAGCGTGAAGTCGACCTCGTAGATGCCGGAGGGCAGCGAGAACAGACGGAAGTTGCCTTCGGCATCGGTGACCGTGGCCGCCTTCCCGACCATCTTGGGGCTCGTCGCTTGGATCGAGACCCCGGGCAGCGGAGCGCCCTGCGCGTCGGTGACACGCCCCGTGATCTTGGCGGTCGGGACGACCTGCGCGAGGGCCAGGCTGCTGGCCAGGAAGAGGGCCATGAGAGTGAGAGTTGCGATTCTCTTCATAAAAATAGTCCTCCTCAAAAATCCTATTGTGAGAAACCCAAGGCGGCCGCCGCGGCTCGCCGCGCGGGGCGGCGGGCGGGCCGGACGCCTCCGGAGCTGAAGATGACGTCTTCGGCTCCGACCCTTCCCCCAACGAACGAAATCCCTGTTATTCTCACCTCCTCGTTGATTAGATTACAGTTCAACATTTTTGTGCGCTGGATTAGACCGATTAGTCCTTTTTAAATAGCAATTATCATGCCAAGAAATTTCGGCCCATCGGCGGTTTGTTTTCAGCAAGATAGGCGATTGGAAAGGGATGCCACATTCGGAATATTGAATAAATCCAAAAATATGGATTGCTCTCCGGACGGCGCGGCTTTTCCTCTCAGATCAGCCTGAGTAGGTTTGCGCCGCTCGGCGGTCCTCCGGACCTCAGCGTTCGGCGATGCTCATGGCCGCCCGGGTATAGGCGCGGGCCTTCGTCGCCGGGTCCTCGGCATAGAGGAAAACGAGGTACGGGCCCGCCGCGAGCCCGGCGAGGTCGAGCTCCACGGTCAGGACCTCGAGGGGACCGTGCGCCGCCCGCCCGGCCAGCGAAAATCCGGCCGGAACCCTGGCCCCCGTGTCCGAACGTACGAGGCTCGCCGAAACCGCCAGGTCGGGGCTCCCGCCCTCCGGCAGGGCGCACGGCACAAGGATGCGAAGGCGCCCGGCGCTCCTCGGCACGGGCTCGATCGCGGGCGAATCAGCGGCGGCGTCGAAGGGATAGGCGTCGCTCCACGTCACCGTGTCCGTCTTCCTGGCCGGTCCCGCGTCGAGCAGGACCTCGCCGCCCGCGCCGGCGAGGAGGAGCGGTGTCCCGACGCCTAGCCCGGTCGCCGGGGCCGTGACCGTCCCCTTGGTCGAGGCCACGGCGCTCATTCCCGTCTCCATGTCCCGGAGAACGATCCGACACTTGTAATCTCCGGGGGCAGGGGCGCTGCCGGCGGCGAAGAGGACGTCCCGGCCAGCTTGGCGCAAGGGCTCGCATTCGAGCCGGCGGACGTCCTTGACCTCGTCCTGTCCGTCGAAGACGATGGCGACGAACTCCGCTTTCCTGCCCGAGAAGCGGGCCATGACGTCGGCCGGGACTCTGGCCACGATCTCCAGGCGCGTCTCCTTGCCGGCCGGGTAGGCGAGGGTGGCGATCGGGAAGCGGACGGGCAGCCGGGAGAACGACCGCTCGTTGAGGGCCAGGTCGAAGAGGTGAAGCTCTTTTTCGAGGGGCGTGTACGCCCTGTACGGCTTCGGATTGAAGTAGCCGGCCGCGGCCCGGACCTCGCAGCCCTTCCGCTTGCACTCGACCTTGACCTCGTGGAACCGGCCGTCCCACTGTTCGCCGATGGAATAGCCGAGGACGTAGAAGGTCCCAGTCAGGCCCTGGACCTGGTCCAGGTTCTTCTGGTAGCGGTTGATGTTCGAGTAGTATTTCCCACCCGTGATGTCGGTTAACCGCTTCAGCGAGTTGAGCCCCGTCGTCTTGTCGTCCCGGAAAGCGTTCGTTGACTCCTGGAAGACCCCCTGCTCGTTGCCGAGGCCGCGGCTGCCCACCTCGAAGGTCTCCCGGTCATAGGCGAAGAGGTCGGCGATCATCGCCGATTCCCTCGTGTCGAAGGCGTAGAACGTGCACCC
>JBBISK010000176.1:0-4451 GCA_037441295.1 Candidatus Aminicenantota bacterium
GGGCTTCCCCTCGACGAGAATGTCCTTGTTGAATTCGATCGTGGTGTTCTGGTTGGCGCCCGCCCGCCACGGAAATGGTTTGTTCTTCGAATACTGGTTTCCGGGAGCCATGCCGTAGGGCACCAGGCCGCCCCATATTTTCCGGCCTTTGACGCCGGGCCGGCTGTACGAGATCGTGATGACGGCATCCGTTCCGAGGCCCTGCGTCACGCTCGCCTTGAGACTTGCCGGGACCTTGTTCCCCTGGGCGAGAGCGGCCGAAGGCAGCACCAGAAGAAGGGCCAGGACCAGGACAAGACCGAATGTCACGCCTAGACGTTTCATGGTTTCCTCCATCGAATTCTACGAATTCTGTGAAAATCGTCCCTTTTATTATAGCCGAATCGGGACGATTAAAATATCGCCGGCGTCATGGAGCCGGTCAGATCTTCGCTTTGAACGGCGCCGAGGCGAGGGTCGTATCCCACACCATGGCCAGCGTCCCGCCGACGGCGGTCATGTCCATGAACGAGATCGTGAACTGATCCATCGAATTGGGAATCGATTCGACCTTCATCGGCACGCGGAGGACGTCCTTGTCGGGAGTGTAGCCATAGGATCCCCAGAGCGCGGCCTTGTTGTTCGGATCGTACTTTTCCTGGGCCGGCCAGTTCGAGAAGATGAGCGTCCAGCCCGTCTCCTTCGGGTCGACGAAGACACTGTATTCGCCGGCCGGAAGCGTCTTGCCGTCGAAGACGAGCGGGATCTCCGTCTTGAGGCGGGTCGTCTGGTTCGCGCCCGCGCGCCAGACCGGGGCGCCGTCGCACAACGCCTTGCCGTAGTCCGCGCCCGTGCCGAAAAGATTCTGACGCCCCCGCTTGATCGGTCGGCCGTAGGTCACTTCGATCCATTTGCCGCCCTCGTATCTTTGGCCTCCCTGAACCGCCACGTACTTCCCGCCGAGCTGCGTCGCCGCCGTTCCCGGGGGGCTGGCCGGCTTCCGGGCCGGCGCCTGGGCCAGGACGCCCGCAGCCACGATGGCGATCAAGCCGATGGCCAAGATCCAGCTCCGTCGTTTCATTGTGCTTCTCCTTATCGAGCTGTTGCCGAACCCCTCCGGGCTCTCGCTCCCTTGTTAACTAATGTACCACCCATGATCGGGGCTTTCAAGACTGCGGGCCGGCCGCTCCAATCGGCCCGCGCCGCCCCGCGGCTGGCCGGGCTAAGGGGCAACCGATATGCTCCTTTTCCAACCCCCCTCAAAATCCCCCCAATCGGAGCGGGACAACGGAGCCCGGGGAGCCGTCTTCTTATTGAGAGCGCCCGCGGAGAGCCTCCAGCCCGTAGCCTGGGCCTTCCGCTGAGGCCCCCTGGGGCGGGCCGCTTCACCCCGGGCGGCGGTCGCGCGGCCACCGCGGCCCCCTCACCGGAGGGGCGTTCTCACCCCTTGGGGTGAGACAAAAATTGTAAATTTCACCTAGGCAATGCTCACCCCCGGTGATTGACGGAAAATGGCGCCTATCGGAAACTTGGCTCCATCGGAATAGCCCATATGTCCCCTATAACGAGGCGGAGAGTCCAGGAGGAAAAGAGGGCCGCGAGGCCCCCCCGGCCGGTCCCTTCAGGGGCCGGAAGATGTTTGACAGGAGTTGTCAAAGAATTTAAGATTGGGAACTTGTCATGGCTTCAAACCTCGGCGAACTTCTGTTAAGAGAAAAGATCATCTCGACCGACCAGCTGAAGGCTGCGCTGGAGTTCCAGAAGAAGAACAGCCTGCCGGTCGGGACGTCCCTCGTCCAGCTCGGCTACATCTCCGAGGAAGAGATCGCCCAGGCCCTGAGCCGCCAGCTCGGCTACCCCTACATCGACCTGGACCAGTTCGAGGTCTATCCGGAGGTCATCAACCTCATCCCGAACGACGTGGCCAAGAAGTACAGCGTCATGCCGATCCACCGGATCCGCAATTTCCTGACTCTGGCCATGGTCGACCCGACGGACCTCGAGGTCATCGAGGACATCCGCTTCCGGACGGGCCTCAGCATCCAGCCGGTCATCGCCTCCGAGTCGGGCGTCATGAACGCCATCAACAAGTACTACGGCTCGGCCGACGCCATCCGGGTCAAGAAGATCGTCGAGGACATCGAGCTGGCCGACGAAGGCCGCATCAACATCGTCGAGGTCGAGCCCGACGAAGAGAACCTCCAGGAGCTCGAGGCGGAGGCCGAGGAGGCCCCCATCATCAGGCTCGTCAACCAGACCTTCATCGACGCCGTCCGCCGGGGCGCGAGCGACGTCCACTTCGAGCCGTACGAGTCGGCCTTCCGCGTCCGTTACCGGGTCGATGGCGACCTCTACGAGATCGTCAACCTACCCCTCAAGTACAAGAACCCCGTCGTCTCGCGCGTCAAGATCCTCTCGAACATGGACATCGCCGAGAAGCGCCTGCCCCAGGACGGCCGGATCAAAATGCGGGTCAAGCTCGACAGCGGCAAGAAGAAGGAAGTCGACATGCGCGTCTCCTCCCTCCCCACGATGTGGGGAGAGAAGGTCGTGGCCCGGATCCTGGACAAGGAGATGCTGAAGCTCGACCTGACCCAGCTCGGCTTCGAGGAGGAGTCCCTGGCCCTCTTCCAGGACGCCATCCACAGGCCGTGGGGCATCATCCTCGTCTCCGGGCCGACCGGGAGCGGCAAGACGAACACGCTTTACTCGGCCGTGTCGACCATCAACTCCCTCGACGTCAACATCATGACCGCCGAGGACCCCGTCGAGTTCAACATCCAGGGCATCAACCAGGTCCCGGTGCGGGACGAGATCGGTCTGACCTTCGCCTCCTGCCTGCGGACCTTCCTCCGGCAGGACCCCGACATCATGCTCGTCGGCGAAATGCGCGACCAGGAAACCGTGGACGTCGCCATCAAGGCCGCCCTGACGGGCCACCTCGTCTTCTCGACCATCCACACGAACGACGCCGCGAGCTCCATCACCCGGCTCGTCAACATGAACATCGAGCCGTTCCTCATCGCCGACTCACTCATCCTCATCGTCGCCCAGCGGCTCATCCGCAGGCTCTGCAAGAAGTGCGCCCAGCCCCACAGCCTGCCCGAGAGCGCCCTGCTCGAGATGGGCTTCAAGAAGGACGAGGTCAAGAGCATCCACATCCTGCGCCCAAAGGGCTGCGACGTGTGCAACAAGACCGGCTACAAGGGCCGGACGGCCCTCTTCGAGGTCATGAAGATCGACGAGGACCTCCGCGAGATGATCCTCTCGCGGGCCCAGTCGCGGGAGATCAAGCGGAAGGCCATCGAAAAGGGCATGCTGACCCTGCGCCGGAGCGGCCTGACCAAGATCAAGGGCGGCGTCACCTCCGTCGAGGAGGTCCTGCGCGAAACCGTCCGGGACGAATGACCGGGAACAAAGGAGATAGATCATGGCTAAAGCAATGTACGAGCTCCTGAAGGCCTGCGTTGAGGCCGACGCGAGCGACCTCCACATCACGACCTACATCCCGCCGCGCCTCCGCGTCCACGGCGCGCTCAAGGACATCGAACACCCCCCTCTGACGCCCTCCGAGACCAAGGAAGTCATCTACAGCATCATGACGGACAAGCAGAAGAAGATCTTCGAGGACAAGTGGGAGCTCGACTTCTCGTTCGGCGTCAAGGAACTGGGCCGCTTCCGGGCCAACGTTTTCATGCAGAAGGGGGCCGTGGCCGGGGCCTTCCGGAGGTTCCTGCCGACGATGTGGAGCTTCGCCCAGCTCGGCATCCCCCAGCGGGTCCAGCAGCTCTGCTACCTGCCGCGGGGCCTCGTCCTCGTCACCGGGCCGACGGGGTGCGGCAAGTCGACGTCCCTGGCCTGCATGATCGAGCACATCAACCACGAGCGCGGCGTCCACATCGTGACCATCGAGGACCCCATCGAGTACTACTTCAACCCGAAGAAGTCCATCATCAACCAGCGCGAGCTCTTCGCGGACACTCAGTCGTACGGCAACGCCCTGCGCTCGGTCCTGCGGGAGGACCCCGACGTCGTCCTCGTCGGCGAGATGCGCGACCTCGAGACCGTCGAGGCCACCCTGCGCGTCGCGGAAACGGGCCACCTGACGTTCTCGACGCTCCACACGAACTCGGCCGTGGAGTCCATCAACCGCATCATCGACATCTTCCCGACCCAGTACCAGACGCAGATCCGGATCATGCTGTCGATGTCCCTCGAGGCCGTGCTGACCCAGGCCCTCCTGCCGCGCCCGGACGGCAAGGGCCGCGTCCTGGCCATGGAGATCATGATCCCCAACCCGGCCATCCGGAACCTCATCCGGGAGAATAAGATTCACCAGATCTACTCGACCATGCAGATGGGCCAGGAGAAGTTCGGCATGCAGACCTTCAACCAGTCCCTGGCCAACCTGTACTTCCGCAAGCAGATCTCGATCGAGACCGCTCTGCAGCGCTCCTCCATGGCAGACGAGC
>JBBISK010000176.1:4469-5671 GCA_037441295.1 Candidatus Aminicenantota bacterium
GAAGGGACGAAGACGGCCTCGGTGAGCGCCGGGGCCTCATCGAGGAAATAAGCGAGACAGAATAAGGCGAGGTGAAACATGCCGATTTACGCGTGGAAAGGGAAGAACCGTTACGGCGACGTCGTCGGCGGCGAGCGCGTCGCCGCTTCGACGGACGAGCTGACGAGGGTCCTGCAGAAGGACCAGATCACCGTCACCAGCGTCACCCCCGTTAAGAAGGGGCTCCAGATCCCGTTCCTCAAGCGGGAGAAGGTCAGGCTCAAGGAGCTGTCCGTCTACAGCCGGCAGCTGTCCGTCCTGATCGACGCCGAGCTGCCCCTCATCCAGAGTCTGAGCATCCTCGAGGAACAGCAGAAGAACAAGTACTTCCGGACCGTCATCCGGACGGTCAAGGAGGACGTCGAGGCCGGCTCGACGCTGAACCAGGCCAAGCGCAAGCACCCCAAGGTCTTCGACGACCTCTACTGCAACCTCGTCGCCTCGGGCGAGCAGAGCGGCTCCCTGGACGTCATGCTCCGCCGCCTGGCCGAGTACATCGAGCAGACCGTCCGGCTTCGGGCCCAGGTCAAGCAGGCCATGATCTACCCCGTGGCCATCATCTGCTTCGCCGTCGTCGTGACCATCTTCCTCCTCTGGAAGGTCATCCCCGTCTTCGCCTCGATCTTCAGGGACCTCGGGGCCGAGCTGCCGTTGCTGACGGCCATGATCATCAAGGCGAGCAACTTCGTGCAGAAGTACATCCTCCTCGTCTTCCTCGGCATCATCGCCCTGGTCATGGCCTTCCGCTATTACCGCAACACGACGGCCGGGCGCTGGTCGACGGACCGCATGATTCTCCGCGCCCCCCTCTTCGGGCCGCTCCTCTATAAGGTCTCGATGACGCGCGTCACCCGGACCATGAGCACTCTCATCTCCGGCGGCGTGCCGATGCTCGAGGCGCTCAAGATCACGTCCACGACCGCCGGGAACGTCATCATCGAGAAGGAGATCATGGACGCCCGCAAGCTCGTCTCCGAGGGCAAGACCCTGAACGAGTCCCTCAAGGAGTCCGGCCGCTTCCCGCTGATGATGCTCCAGATGGTCAACGTTGGAGAGGCCACCGGCACCCTCGACGAGATGCTTTCGAAGCTGGCCGCCTTTTACGACGAGGAGGTCTCGACGTCGGTGGCCGCTCTCCTGTCGATCCTCGAGCCGATCCTTCT
>JBBISK010000177.1:0-5652 GCA_037441295.1 Candidatus Aminicenantota bacterium
CCGCCATCGGGTACAGGATGCGGTCCTCTTTGAGGATATGCTGCGAGAGCAGGGCGCCGTAGTTCCGGGCGTTCTCGGCGAAGCGCGCGGCGGCGGCCTTGTCCCCTTTCTTGAGGCCGGGGATCGCCTCGGACATGGCCTTGACGAAGCCGCGGCCGGCGGTGTGCTCGATGAGCATCACGCCCAGGGGGCCGCCGGTACGGGGGATGCCCGCTTTTTCCATGGCCGGGAAGAGCAGGTCCTCCTCCTTCCCGTGGTGGCACTTGTCGGCGAAGACCTTGATGAAGTCGACGGCCTTCTCGAGGTGGGCCGGGTCGACTTTCTCGCCTGCCTGGAGCCGGTCGCTCATCTTTTCGAGAATGCGGATCATCACGAGGATGGCCTGATGCTCGTAGCTCAATTCCGCGGTGGGTTTCATGGACGACCTCCTTTGGTCCTGGCCCGGCGCCGGCCGCCGGCCGCGCGGAGGATCGAGGCGATCGAGAGGGCCTCGAGTTCCTTGACCAGGCGCCGCTCGAGGCGGGCGAGGCTCTTCCGCAGAGGGCAGGTGGCGACGTCCGGGCAGACGTTCTTCTTGAAGAGGCAGTCGTGGAGGCTGATCTCGCCCTGGAAGATGCGGACGACGTCGGCCGCGGCGATCGCCTCGGCCGGCCGGCCGAGAACGAACCCGCCGCCCCGGCCCTTGGCGGAACGGACGATGCCGTGGCGGGCCAGCGTCTGCATGATCTTCCGGAGATAGGGCCGCGGCAGGCCGAGTTCGCCGGCGAGGTCGGTAACGGCCGTCACTTCGCCGCCGCGGCGGGCGACGGCCAGCAGGGCCTTGAGCCCGTAGTCGGCGTCCCGGTTGATGAGCTTCATGACCCCTCTCCCGCCTATAATGATACTATAATTGTATCATTTGTCAAGAGCCGGGCCATGGCGTCTGGATTCAGAATAGGTTCGGCCTCGCGGCAAGCCGAGAATTGTCTCGCGTCGGCGAGCCGGCCGGATCGTCTGCCCGCTCCTCAGCGGCCGGAGGCGGATCGCTTGAGGACGCTGATCCTCTTAGTTTCGAGCGTGCCGTCGATCCCGAGAAGGGAGGCCAGGCCGCCGCCCGAAAGCCACCACTTGGCCTTGGCATCCCCCAGGAGATAGGCGTCCCAGAAGGCCGTCGTAGCCTGGCGGATGAGGTCCTGGAACAGGGCGTCCTTCTCGGCCTGCTCGGCCGCCGCGGCGCGGGGCCGGCCCGAGAAGATCATATGGTCCCCGCCGATGAAGGTCACCAGGTATTGCTCGGGGGCCACGATATGATCGAAGGGCAGCCGGCGTTCGGCCGCCTGGGTCTCGCCGATCGGACTGTCATCCAGCGTCCCGGTCAAGTGGAGGCAGGGCACGGTGATGCCGAGGAAGACACGGTCGAGGTCGTCCTGGCGGCGGGGGACGGGCGCGCTCATGGGGATGGCCGCCTTGATCCGGGCGTCGTTGAAGCCGGCGACCTGGCCCGCGGGCAGAAGGAAGACCTGGCCGACGGCCACCAGGGTCGTGTTGGCGCCGAACGAGTGCCCGGCCAGGCCGACCCTGTCCAGGTCGACGCGGCCCTCGAACGGACCCGGCGTCCCGCGGAGCCTAGTCATCTCATCGAGCGCGAAGCTCACGTCGCGGACCCGGTTGACGGCGTTCTCCGGCCGGATGGCGGCCTCCCGCATGGCCTGCATCGGACGCTCCTGGCCCCGCCACACGGAGTCGTCGCTCCCGACGTGCTGGACGTGCAGGCAGATGTAGCCGTATCCCGCCCATTGGCGGCCGAGGTATTCGTAGCCCTCGCGCGAGCCGCCGAGGCCGTGGGAAAATACCACCAGGGGGGCCGGACGCTCGAGGTCGGCCGGGTAGTAGATCTTGACGGGCACCGGGCGGTCCCGTTTCGCGTCCCGCCAATCGTAGAGGACGGTCTTGACCTCGCGGGGGCCCGGCCCCTTCTTGTACTCCGTCCGGCTCTGGGCCGGCGCGCCGAGGGTCCCGAGGCCGATCCCCAGGACGAGGACACCTGCGGCGGCCAGGCTCCGGCCGGGCCATGGACCGCGGACGATCGGGCGTGCTCGTTTCATGCCGTCCTCCTTCATCTCCGGACCTCCGATGGCCCTAGCCTTATTAGTCGAACGAGGAGGGATTCAGTACAGCCCGGTCGAGCCGAAGCCGCCCTCGCCGCGCGAGGTCCCGTCGAGCGACTCGGACTCGACGACGGCGACGGCGGCCACCGGCTGGACGAGCATCTGGGCGATCTTCATCCCCGTTTTCACGGCGAAGGGCTCGCGGCCGAGGTTGATCATGACGACCTGGACTTCGCCCCGGTAGCCGGCGTCGACGACGCCGGCCAGGCGATGGACACCCTTGAGGGAGATGCCGCTCTTGTCCCAGATGAGCCCGACGAAGCCGGCCGGGACGGCGACCTGGATCCCGGTCGGGACGGCGAAGACCTCGCCGGGGGCGAGGACGCGGTCGGCGACCGAGAAAAGGTCCAGCCCCGCGTCGCCGGGGTGGCCGTAGACGGGGAGCTTGGCTTCGGGGTGGATGCGTTTGACCTTGAGTTCCATGGTCGCCGCCTTTTTTCTTAAGATAAGAGGGACAGTCCCCTGCGGGGACAGTCCCTATCTACTCAAGCGGGGCCCTCGAGGCGGGCCTCCTTGAAGAACGGCCGGGCCGCCTCGACCATCGCCTCGAGCTCCTCCCGCCCGTACGGCTTCTTCCCGAGGTAGGCCGGGTCGATCGTCGAGTGGGGCTCGAACTGTTGGATGAGGTAGCTCTCGGCGCCCCGCAGCCATTCCCCGATCCGGACGATGTCCTCCCGCCCGACCAGGCCCGGCACGACCGTCGTCCGGAAGGTCGAGCGGACGCCGGAATGGCGGACGAGGTCGGCGCTCCGGGCGACCGCCTCGACGTCGGCGTTCGACCGCGTCACCTCCCGGTAGCGCTCGAGGGGCGCCTTGATGTCCATGGCCACCCAGTCGAGGAGGCCGTCCCGCAGGAGCCCCTCCAGCCGGTCCGGAAAAGAGCCGTTCGTGTCGAGCTTGACGAGCAGGCCGCGGTCGCGGACGACCCGGATGAGGTCCTCGACGTCCTCGTGGAGGAGCGGCTCTCCGCCCGAGACGCAGACCGCCTCGAGCCAGCCTCGCCGGCCGTCGAGGTAGGAGAGGAAGAGCTCGACGGGCATCGTCTGGAGCCCCTCGGGCCGGAGGACGAGCTCGGCGTTGTGGCAGTAGGGACAGCGGAAGGTGCAGCCGCCGAGAAAGACCGTCGACGAGATGTGGCCGGGGAAGTCGCGGCTGGAGAACTTCTCTAGCCCTTTGATCTCGACCACGCCTCGAACTCCTCGGCCGTGTTGAGGACGGCCCGGACGATCCCCTGGGTATGGGCGACGAGGGTCGGCAGGATGATGGCGCCCTTGTCGTCGCGCTTGATGACGTTGATGAACTCGCGGATCTTGGCCTTGCCGGGGGGCGTCGTCAGGCCGTACTCCTGGTACGCGGTCCCGATCTCGGCAAGCTTCTTCTTCATGGCATCGCACTTGTTGCAGTTGGGGTAGGTAAAGAGCAGGAAGTCCATGAATTCACCGCCTTATCGAAGAACGTCCGCGGCTCAGCCGATCTTGTCGTAGGTCGCCCGGTCCTTGAACTCCTGCTGCTTGCCGTCGTTCCAGGTCCGGACCGGCCGCAGGTAGCCGACGATCCGGCTGTAGACCTCGGTCTCTTCGCCGCAGTCCGGGCAGGCGGCGTGCTGCCCCCTGAGGTAGCCGTGGTTCATGCAGACGCTGAAGGTCGGAGTGATGGAGAAGTACGGGAGTTTGGTTTGGGAGATCCGCTGGACGAGCTTCTTGCAGGTCTCGCCGTCGATGGCCTCGGGCAGGAAGGCGTGGAAGATCGTCCCGCCGGTATAGAGGGACTGGACCTCGGCCTGGTGCTGGATGGCCTCGAAGATGTCGCGCGTCGCGTCGACGTTGAGCTGGGTCGAGTTCGTCAGGTAGGGGTGCTTCTCCGTGCCGGAGGTGTAGATCCGCGGGTACTTCTGGCGGTCGAGCCGGGCCAGCCGGTAGGAGGTCGACTCGGCCGGCGTCGCCTCGAGGTTGTAGAGGTTGCCGGTCTCCTCCTGGAACTGGCGGAGGACGCCCCGCATGTACATCAGCGTCTCGACGGCGAACTCCCGGCCCTCGGGCGTGGCGATGCCCTTCTTGAGGAAGTTCATGGAGGCCTCGTGCATGCCGCAGACGCCGATCGTCGAGAAGTGGTTCTCGAAGTGGCCGAGGTAGACCTTGGTGTAGGGCATCATGCCCTTCTCCAGCATGTTGTTGACGAGCTCGCGCTTGGTCTCGAGGGTGTCCTTGGCCACGCTCATGAGCTCCTTGAGGTGGGCGAAGAAATCGTCCTTCGACGTCGCCTCGAAGGCCAGCCGGTTGAGGTTGAGGGTGACGACGCCGACCGAGCCGGTCGAGTCGCCGGGGCCCCAGATGCTGCCGGGCCGGCGCATGAGCTCGCGCTGGTCGAGGTTGAGCCGGCAGCACATGGCCCGAATGTCGCCCGGGTTCATTTTCGTTCCGATGTAGTTCTGGAAGTACGGGATGCCGTACTTGGCCGTGGCGTCGAAGAGGAGCTTGGCCTTGGGCGAATCCCAGTCGAACTCGTTGCTGAGGTTGTAGGTCGGGATGGGGAAGGTGAAGACCCGGCCCTTGAGGTCGCCCTCGATCATGATCTCGAGGAAGGCCTGGTTGATCCAGTCGACCTCCTTCTGGTAGTCGCCGTAGCAGCTGTCGAGCTCCTCGCCGCCCACGACGACCTTCTTCGCCTTCATGTCGTCGGGGATGGTCCAGTCGAAGGTCAGGTTGGAGAAGGGCGTCTGCCAGCCCCAGCGGCAGGGGACGTTGAGGCCGAAGATGAGCTTCTGGATGTCCTGCTTGACGTCCTCGTAGCTGAGCCGGTCGTGGCGGATGAAGGGGGCGAGGAGGGTGTCGACGCTCGAGAAGGCCTGGGCCCCGGCGAACTCGGCCTGCATCGTGCCGATGTAGTTGACCATGTGCAGGGTCAGCGTGTCGAGGTGCTTGGCCGGGTTCGAGTGGACCTGGTTCGGGACGTGGCCGAAGCCCTTGCGGATGAGGTTCTCGAGCGACCAGCCGGCGCAGTAGCCGACGATCGGGTAGCTCAGGTCGTGGATGTGGAACTCGCCCTCTTCGTGGGCCTTCTTGGCCCGGTCGGCGTAGATTTGGTTGAGGGCGAAGCTCGAGAGGACCTCGCCGGAGATCCGGGCGTTGAGGCCGGCGAAGCTCTGGACCCCTTCGTTCGAGTTCTCGCGGATCTTCCAGTCGGCGTTGCTGAGGTAGTCCTTGATCAGCCGCTCGAGGTTGAGACCGATCCTCTTGGCCTCGCGGATGCCCTTGTGCTTCTCGCGGTAGAGGATATAGGCCTTGGCGACCTCGTGGTAGCCCTGCTTCATGAGGACCATTTCCACGATGTCCTGGATCTGCTCGACGGACGGCACAGTGTAGCCGCCGAACTTCTCCTCGATCATGAAGGTCACGATGTCGGAGGCGGTCTTGGCGATGGCCCGGTCCTTGATGCCCTGCCCCTGCATGGCCTTGTGGATGGCGTTGGTGATCTTGTCCTGGTTAAAGTCCGCGACGGGCCCATC
>JBBISK010000178.1:0-5515 GCA_037441295.1 Candidatus Aminicenantota bacterium
CGGCCGATTCGAGGGCGCCGGGGTAGCCGCGGGTTTCGTGGAGCCGGACGTCGTAGGCCTTCATGTTGGCGTTGAGGACCTCGAGGGTCACGGCCGCGGCGATCTCCGACGTCTTGAGCCAGCGGTGGACGTCGTGGATGGTCAGGGCGCCCATGCCGGCGATGACGTTCGAGCCGTTGATCATGGCCAGCCCGTCGCGAGCGTGGAGGACGACGGGCTTGATGCCGGCCCGCTTGAGGGCCTCGGCGCCGGGCAGGCGCTCGCCCTTGTAGAAGGCCTCGCCCTCGCCCATGGGCACGAGGGCCATCTGGGCCATGGGCGACAGGTCGCCGCAGGCGCCGACCGATCCCTTCTCGCACATGACGGGCGTGACGCCCTTGTTGAGCATCTCGACCAGGGTCTCGGTGACGGCCAGCCGGAGCCCCGAGTGTCCGTGGCAATGGACGCTGATCCGGCTGAGGATGGCGGCCCGGACGACGTCCTCGGGCATGGGCTTGCCATACCCTGCGGCGTGGCTGTAGACGAGGTAGCGCTGGTACTTCTCGACCTGATCCTGGGTCAGGACCACGTTGGCCAGCTCGCCGATGCCGGTGTTGACGCCGTACATGATCTCTTTCTTCTGGATCTTGTCCTCGAGCAGGGCCCGGCACTTCTCGATGCGCTTCCTGGCCTCGGCCGACAGGGACACAGGATCGGCCCGGCGCGCGACAGAGACGACTTTCTCGACGGTCAGGTTCTTCCCATCCAGGACGACGGACATGATCGGGCCTCCTCGAAGCCGGCGGGCGGCTCTTGTCGATTGGAACTAACACTTTAGCGGAAGAGCCGGGCAAAGGCAAGAGCGGCGGCCGTTGTTGCGCGAGGCCGTGGCCTGTGCTATAAGTAGTCCCCTGAATCCGGGCCGTCCCGGCGAGAGAACGTTCCATGACCAAAGACGCGCATCGGATCCTCATCACCGGCGCGGCCGGCCAGATCGGCTCGGAGCTGGCCGCGGCCCTCAGGGCGCGGCACGGCGAGGGCAACGTCCTCGTCACCGATATCGTCAGGCCCGCAGGGCCGCTCGCCGAGGCCGGGCCCATCGCCGTCCTAGACGTCACCGACCGGGCCGCCCTCGGCTCGCTCCTCCGGAGCCACCGCATCGACACCGTCTACCACCTGGCAGCGCTCCTGTCCGCGACGGGCGAAAAGAACCCCCAGAAGGCCTGGACCGTCAATATCAGCGGCCTCCACAACATCCTCGAGGCGGCCCGCGAGCTGGGGCTGGCCCGCGTCTTCTCGCCGAGCTCGATCGCCGTCTTCGGCCCGGCCACGCCCCGGGAAATGACCCCCCAGGACACGGTCCTCGACCCGCGGACGATGTACGGGGTGACCAAGGTCGCCGGCGAGCTCCTCTGCGATTACTACGTCAGGAAATACGGGCTCGACGTCCGCGGCTGCCGCTACCCCGGCATCATCAGCCACCTGACCCTCCCGGGCGGCGGCACGACCGACTACGCCGTGGCCATCTTCTACGAGGCCGTGAAATACGGCCGCTACACGTGCTTCCTCCGCGAGGACACGCGGCTGCCCATGATGTACATGCCCGACTGCCTGAAGTGCACGCTCGACCTTATGGACGCGGACATCGAGGCCCTCGAGCACCACGCGAATTTCAACGTCGCGGCCATGAGCTTTACCGCCGGCGAGCTCGCGGCCGAGATCAGGAAACACGTCCCGGGATTCGTCTGTGAATACGCGCCGGATTTCCGTCAGGCCATCGCCGATTCCTGGCCGGCCTCGATCGACGACTCGGCCGCCCGGCGCGAGTGGGGCTGGAAGCCCGCTTACGACTTAGGGAAGATGACGGCCGATATGCTGGCCGTGCTCAAGGCGCGCCAGGCCGCCGGGACACTCAATTATTAGAGTTGAGCCTCATCTAAGCCCCCCAAGGCCCCTTAGGCCGGCGCCCAGCCAGCAGCTCACCTCCTTCACCTAGCTCATCTTAGATCTAGCCCTGGGTTGCTCTTAGCTTTCCGAGTTCTTACTCTCGAATCTTTAGCAAGTACCCAATCAAGGGTCAGGTAAACCACAGCGATGATACCGGCAATTGCCGAGATCACGAGATAAGGGGCAGGCGGCACCTCTCCTTGATAATCAATATGCCGAATGAACAGGGCTGTGCCGCACCCATGAATCAGCAGAGAAGGGATGGGGAGCGGAAATTTCGTTAGCCTTCTCAGAACCGTGGTCGCGGCAGATAGACCGGCCAGGTACAAAAGATAGGCAATAGGAAAGCCTAACAATATCGAAATATTTGAGTAAGAGATTGCTAATAGCCGGAACAGGAGGGCTAGAAGCCAAAATGTCCAAGAAGAAAGAACCGCGGCCATTTCCCCCCCCATCCCCCTGTCTGCGAGGGGCGTAAGGATGAATATGCTTGCCGAGGTTGCTACCCAATAGGCGAGGAGCAGGATGATACGCAGTTCGGTTCTAGTCAGTATGCTTTTCCGCACTTGACCCTGGACTCGTTCGCCGTTCCTGGAATTCTGCATAGGCACCTTCCTTCTATATTCGTGCAAGGCCGCCGTAGATAGTGGGCTCACTTCGTTGAATATGCATGCCGATCCCAAAGATGAGCTGGTTCCCCATCAAAGTCCAATCCCCGAGGATATTTTACTCGGCAAGCAGTCTCCGATCAAAGGGAAATTAGTGGGGACTGCCCCTAGGGGGGATCGTCGGGCGGGACCTCGCTCTTAACGAACCCGTTCTCTGAGGAAATTCGGCAGGGCGAAGGCGGCCCGGTGGACCTCGGGATTGTAGTACTTGAGCCCCTTCGGCACCCTCAGTCTTCGTACCGCGAGCGGGTTGGTCCGGTCGGAGAGGAAGTTGTAGCACCACATGCCGACCGGGTAGGTCGGCACGGGACCCAAAGGAAGACGCTCTTGCGGGCGTGGGAATCCAGATGGAGCATGAGGGAACCGGCCTGGGCGGCGATCGTCCCGCCCGGCCGGAGCCGCGACTTGAGCTTCCGGTAGAAGGCTTCCTGGTGAAGGACCGTCGACGGCCCGACGGGGTCGGAGGAATCGACGATGATGACGTCGAACCGATCTAGCGTCTTGTCGATGAAGACGTTGCCGTCGGCCACGACGAGCTCCGCCCGCTTATCCCGGAACGCGGTACGCAGCCAGGGGAAATGCTCCCGGCAGGCGTCGATGACCTGGCCGTCGATCTCGACGAGGGTCGCCTTTTTCACCGGATGCTTGAGGACCTCGCGCAGGGCGCCGCCGTCGCCGCCGCCGATGATCAAGACGTTCTTGGGTTTCGGGTGCGAGGCCAAAGCCGGGTGGACAAGCATTTCGTGGTAGTAGAACTCGTCCCGCTCGGTCGTCTGCAGGAGCCCATCGAGGAGGAGGACTCGGCCGTAATCCCGGTTGCGGATGATCTCGATCGTCTGGAAGCGCGACCTCCTGTTGTGGAGGACCTTGGCCACGGTGAAGAAGATGCCCGAAGTCGGGGTCTGGTATTCGCGGGCTTCGGTCCGGCGGGCGTTGAGGGCTTTCGTGCGGGTCATGGCGTCGACTCCTCCTCGGGCGTGTCCGGCCCGGACGTCCGGACCGGTCGCCTCATCTTACTACGGGGAGCAGCAAATATATTACATAATCCTTACTGCTCCCCGAGCACTGGCCGGGCGATAGAGAAATCTGAAGACAACTATTTTCTGCCCGGCTCAGTATCACAAACCCCGGATCCCCGCGCCGCGGGCTAGAGGAGCTTCTCGACCGTGACGCCCTGGTAATACTTCTTCAGGATGACCCGGTAGGTCCCGCCGGCCACGGCCATCCCGTAAGCCCCGACCTGGCAGAGCCCGACGCCGTGGCCCCAGCCGCGGCCCGAGAAAGTGTACCCAGTGACGCGGCCGGCCTCGTCGTACGACTTATCGATGACGAAGAGCGTGTCCCTCAGTCCCAGGACCTCGCGGATCTGGAATCCGCGGAGGGCCGCCCGGCCGTCCGAGCCGGCGATGTCGAGCTCCGTGACCCGGCCCGAAACTCCCCGCGTCTTGACGCTCACGTCGACGAGCCGGCCGACCGCGCAGGACGGGGCGAGGAGGGCGGCCAGCTCCGCCGCCGAGCGCTCGACCTGCCAGCGGTTAAAGCGGGACGAGCGGTCGAGGACGTTCGAGTTCGGCGGGTAGAAGACCTCGAGCCAGGCGACCTCCCCTTCCCGCTCGATCCACTGGACCTTCTCGCCGCCGAGAAGGGTCAGGCTGGTGGCGAAGGAATCGGCGCCGTCGAGGTTCCGCAGCAGGTAGAGGTGGGGCGAAAGGCGGAGGGTCTTGCGCTCGAAGTCCTGGCCGACCTCGATCCGGTTCTTCGCCGCCGATCGGAAGGTCCCGGAGCGGACAAGGTCCTTTTCCGCCGCGAGGACGCGGCGCAGGGCGACGGCCAGCTCGGCCCGGCTGACCGGCCGGAGCGGGTCGCCCGTCTTCAGGCTGTCGGGGAAGATCCCGGTCTCGAGGCAGTAGGCCAGCGGCCCGCGGTCCTTCCCCTGGACCTGGGGCAGGCCCTTGAGCAGGAAACCGACTTCGGTCGGCAGGACGAGCCGGTCGACCCGCTCGTCCCATCCGAACGCCTGGACGAGGAGCCGGCCCAGGGCGACAAAGCTCAGCGGCACTGGCTCGGGGGCAAACTCGCCTGGCTTGGCGCCGAGGAGGCGGCGGGCCGCCCCCACCCATTCGACGGCTTCTTCGAACGGGCACTCGGCGCGGAAATCGAGCGGCTCGACGCCCAGGGGGATGACGCCCAGGCCGACGAGATAAGCCACGTCCAGGCTCGCGTTCCGGCCGCCGACGAGGATGGGCAGGATGGGCCCCTTGGCGGAGAGGGTCCATTCCTGCTGTTTCTCGTACGTGCACTCGACGCTCTTGAGATAGGGCGAGGGCGTGCCGGGGAAGACGTTCTGCGCGTCTTCGGTCCGCCCGCCGCAGGTGCTCATATAGAGGGCGTTGATGAGCTCGCCCTTGTAGCGCATGACCTCGCCCGTCGTCTCCTCGACAGCCCGGGTGCTCAGCGGCCGCTCCGAATCCATCCCGGAGTAGTACTGGGAGCGGGGCGTGTCGACGAGGTCGAAGCCGTAGTCCTTGTAGAGCCCCATGTTCTTGACGGCGTAGGTCCGGGCCGCCACGGCCTGGGCCTTGAGGGCCTCCATGGCGTTGAACTGGTCGGGGTTGAGCTCGCCGGGCACGACGCTCTTCAGATAGTCCTCGAGGTTGAGGCGGTTGACGAGCACGACGCCCTTGGGCGTCCCCCGGAGGATGAAGAAACCGCGGTAGCTCTTGCCGTTGAACGACAAGTAGCTCTGGGGGGTGGTGGGGATGAAGTAGAGGACGGAGTCCCGGTCGAGGGGGAGGAGGTGGTTGTCGAGGAGCATCCAGATCGGCTGGGTCGCGCGCTCCGTGATGTCCTCGCGGACGATCCAGACGTCCTTCCAGCCGATAGCGTTGAGGGCCCGGATCGTGGTCAGCGCGTCGCCCCGC
>JBBISK010000179.1:0-3887 GCA_037441295.1 Candidatus Aminicenantota bacterium
CTTCTTGTCCCCGCCTTGAAAGGCGGGGCTTGGCGTCGGCGAACGGGTCAAGGAAAAGGCCATAGCGGAGGGTCGTGTCCTATCCCTGCTGGAAAGAGAAGGAGCTAGCGGAACCTGTCCATCATCCGGTACTGGATGGCCTCGGAGACGTGCGGCGTCGCGATGGCGTCGGTCCCCTCGAGGTCGGCGATCGTCAGGGCGACCTTGAGGACGCGGTCGTAGGCCCGGGCGCTGAAGCCGAGCCGGGTCACGGCCGTCTCGAGGAGTTTCTCGGCTTCGGCCGGAACGGAGCAGAACCTCTTGATATCGCGCGGCCCCATCTGTGCGTTGGCGAAGATCTTCCGCCCCTTGAAGCGGGCGAGCTGCCGGCCGCGCGCCGCCGTCACTCGGGCCCGGATGGCGGCGGAGCTTTCGGCCGCGTCCCGCGAGACGATGTCCCTGAACCTGACCTCGGGGACCTCGAGCTGGATGTCGATCCGGTCGAGGAGCGGCCCGGAGATCCTCGCGTAGTAGCGGGCCTTCTCGCTGTCGGTGCAGCCGCCCTTGGCCGCGCCGAGGCCCCGGAAGACGTCCTCGCAGGGGTTCATGGCGGCGACGAGCATGAAGGCAGAAGGGAAGACGGCGCTCATCGCCGAGCGCGAGACCGTGACCCGGCCGTCCTCGAGGGGCTGCCGCAAGTCCTCGAGAACGCGCTTCCGGAATTCCGGCAGCTCGTCGAGGAAGAGGACCTCGCCGGGCCGCGGCACGAGCCCGCCGCCGATGAGCGCCGGGTCGGTGATCGTGTGATGCGGCGCCCGGAAGGGCCGGCGGCTGACCGCCCCGGTCTCCTGGAGGAGCCCGGCGGCGCTCCAAACTTGGGTCACCTCGATCATTTCCTCGAACGTCATCTCGGGCAGGATGGTCGGCAGCCGCCTGGCCAGCATCGTCTTGCCCGCGCCCGGTGGGCCGATGAGGAGGACGTTATGGGCCCCCGCCGCGGCCACCTCGAGAGCCCGCTTGACATGGTACTGCCCCTTGACCTCGTCGAAATCCACCGTTTCGACGGCCGGGGCCACGAGGTCGTCCAGAGTGTAGCGGCAGGCGGCGACCTCTCCGGGCGCGGTTAGGAAGCGGACGACCTGGACGAGGTTGTCGAGCCCGAAGACCTGCAGGCCGCGGGCCAGGGCCGCCTCCCGTGCGTTCGCCCTCGGCACGACGAGGCCTCGGCACCCGGACCGCTCGGCCATCAGGGCGACGGCCAGGATGCCCCGCGCCGGCTTGAGCCGGCCGTCGAGGGCCAGCTCGCCGACGAAGAGATGGTCGCGCAACCGGTCGGCCGGAACGACGTCCATGTGAGCGAGGAAGCCCAGGGCGATGGGCAGGTCGAAGGCCGAGCCCTCCTTCCTCCGGTCGGCCGGGGCGAGGTTAATGGTGACCTTCCAGGAGTCGAGCTCCCAGCCGCAGTTCTTGAGGGCGGCCCGGACCCGCTCCTTGCTCTCGCGGACGGCCGGGTCCGGCAGCCCGACCGTGACGAACGTCGGCAGGCCGCCGGAGATGTCGACCTCGACCTCGACCGGGTAGGCCTCGATGCCGAGGAGCGCGGCGCTCAGGATCTTGAACAGCATGCGTCCCCAATATCAGGGACGCTCGGGGGGACGCCTTTTTCGCAGGGGGGACGGCGCGAACCGGGGCCGCGCCTACTTCGACTTGTCGCCGTAGGTCCTGGAGAGCTTCTCGAGCTCGTCCTCGATGTCCTTCACGGAGCCGATCTTGACCTTCGTCATCTGGACCGGGTCGGCCTCTCCCGGGGCGACGGACGGGGCGGCGTCCTTGGCCGTCGGCGCAGCCTCCTTGAGGTCGACGATGTCCCGCTCCGTCAGGCCCTCCGGGGCCGCTTCCTCCCGGCGCTTCTCGCCGAAGATTTTCTCGCGGACAGCGGGCACGGTCAGCTTGGAGATCTCGCGGAGCGTCTCGAAAACGCCGACGCCGGTGATGGCCACGGCCTCGACGAAGGGACGCCGCCGGGGGTTGAGGAGGTTGTTGAAGGTCTCGACGGGGATGAGGTAGTTCAGGTCCCGCTTATTGTACTGGAAGACGAGCGGGATGGCGTTAAGGTCGATGTCCTGCTGGAGGCAGTTGCGGCGGAGGCCGTCGAAGTTCTCCAAGTTGGCGTCGAGGAGCGGGATCTGGGAGTCGGCGACGAAGACGATGCCGTCGGCCCCCTTGAGGACGCTCTTGCGGGAGGCCTCATAGAAGACCTGCCCCGGGACCGTCATCAGCTGGAAGTGGACCTTGAACTCGCCGATCATGCCGGCCTTGATCGGCAGGAGGTCGAAGAAATACGTCCGCTCGGAGTCAGTTTCCAGACAGACGAGGTCGCCGCGGTAGGCCGGGTCGAGCTTAAAATAGATATAGCGGAGGTTGGTCGTCTTGCCGCTCAGCCCGGGGCCGTAGTAAACAACCTTGATGGCCAGGCTTTTCGTGGCGTAGTTAACGACCGCCATTTCCCTTACAGTCCTCTAGTTCATCCATGGTTATCATAGTCACCATGGGAAGTCAATCGCCGCAAGGGGTGAGCCCCCAGCCTGAAAGGTGAGGGCCCGGCCGCACGGCCGGAGCGACTCGAGCCGCACAGGGCGGAGGTTGCGAGCGGGGCGCGCCCTGTGTTAAGAAAGGGACAGAGAGGCAGCGAAGCCGAAGGGAGAGAGGCCCATGATGACCGATCTCAGGACGCGGATAAGGGTCGCCGTCATCGGCGGCAGCCGGCCCGGCCGGGCGGCCCTCGAGCAGGCCCACGAGGTCGGGCGCCTGTTGGCCGCCCGCGGGGCCGTTGTCGTTTGCGGCGGCCTGGGCGGGGTCATGGACGCGGCCGCGCGCGGGGCCAGGGAGGCCGGCGGGCTGACCGTCGGCATCCTGCCGAGCGCCGCCCCGTCCGACGCCGGCCCCCACATCGACATCCCCATCGCCACAGGCCTCGGCTACACGCGAAATTCGCTCGTCGTCATGAACGCCGACGCCGTCATCGCCGTGGACGGCGAATACGGCACCCTGTCCGAGATCGCCTACGGCCTTATCTACGGGAAGAAGGTCGTCGGCCTCGGCACATGGGACGTCAAGGGCGTCGCGGCAGCCCGAAACCCCGAGGAGGCCGTCCGCCTGGCCCTCGGGTGAACTCTCTCGCCATGCAGAACTACCGTATCGTCCTCGCCTACGACGGCACCGATTTCAAGGGCTGGCAGCGCCAGCCGGACGAGCGGACCGTCCAGGGCACGGTCGAGGAAGCCGTCTTCCGGATCACCCGGAAGCGGACGGCCGTCCACGGCGCCGGCCGGACCGACGCCGGGGTCCACGCCATGGCCCAGGTCGCCGGCTTCCGGGTCGCGACCCGGCTCGCCGAGGCCGACCTCCTGCGGGCCCTCAACGCCGTCCTGCCTTGGGACGTCCGCATCCTCGAGCTGGCCAAGGCGCCCGCGACGTTCCACGCCCGGAGGTCGGCGCGGTCCAAGGTCTACCGCTACCGCATCGTCCTCGCCCCTCGCGTCAGCCCGTTCGACTTCCGCTACGCCCTCCACTGGCCCTACCCTCTCGACCTCCGGGCCATGCGGCGGGCGGCGGCGCTCTTCGTCCGGCGGGCGGACTTTACCGCCTTCTCCTCGAACCGGGAGCGGAACCCCGTGCGGAGGGTCCGGCGCTCCGAGATCCGGAAGCGCGGCGACGAGCTCGTCTACACCATCGAGGCCGAGGGCTTCCTCCGCTACATGGTGCGGACGATCGTCGGCACGCTGCTCGAGGTCGGGCGCGGTCGGATCGCCCCGGAGGACATCGAGGGGATCTTCCGCCTGAAGGAGCGGCCCCTGGCCGGCGCCACGGCCCCGGCAGGCAATGTTTTCGCGGTCAGCGTGGATTCC
>JBBISK010000179.1:3911-5462 GCA_037441295.1 Candidatus Aminicenantota bacterium
GGGTGGGTATAGTAGTTCTTCCGCGTCCCCAAGACCTCGAACCCCAGCTTCCTGTACAGGGTGACCGCCGAGTTAGAGACCCGGACCTCGAGGGTCATGAAGGTCGCCCCGTTCCTGCGGACCTTGTCGATGACGTGACGCATCAGGGCCTCGCCGATGCCCCGGCCGCGGAAGTCGGGGTGGACGGCGACGTTGTTGACCTGGACGTCCTCGCGGATATGCCAGTAGATGATGTAGCCGACGACCCTGTCGCCGGGCTTCTCCACGACGACCATGGGGAACGAGACCGAGGTGTTCTGGACCTCGCCGCGGAAGGTGTTCTCGCTCCAGGGGTTCGAGAAGGACAGCGTTTCGATGGACCGGACCTCGGCGAGGTCCCCCTCCCTCATCCGCCGGATGAAGAAACGGACCTCCTCGGCCGCGGCTCGGGTCACGGCTCCTCGGCCTGGGCCCGGCGGAAGTAGATGGGCTCGAGGGCCCCGGCCGCGACGCCCTTGCCCTCGATGACGAGGCGGTGGCCGATCCGGCCGACCTCGGCGGCGATGAAGGGCGAACGGAGGGGGAAGCGGGCCTTGTCCCGGATGTAGCCGAGGAGCTTCGTCCGGTAGGGGCCGAGGCCGCTCCCGGCGAAGGCCGTGACGCGGCGGGCGGGGAGCCGCGCGAAGAAGGCGTCGGGGTCGTAAGCTCCCTGGGGGACGACCTCGACGAGGCGTCCCCCGCGGACCTCAAAGAGCGCGGCGTAGACCTCGCCCTTCTTGGCGTCGAGGAGCGGGCACGCCAGCCGCACGGGCGGTCCCGCGATCTTCGCCGCCAGGGCCTCGAGCGTCGAGACGGCGGCGGCGGGCTTGCCGGAGGCGAAGGCCAGGCCCTTGACCGCGGCCAGGCCGATGCGGATCCCGGTGAACGAGCCGGGGCCCGCGGCCACAGCGTACGCGTCCACGCCCCGGATATCGAGGTTCAGGGCGCCGAGGAGGAAATCGACCGAGCGGAGGAGCCGGGCCGAGTGGGTCGAGGGTGACTCGATATCGAGCTCGCCGAGAAGCTCGCCGCCCCGGAGAAGGGCCACGGAGCCGCTCGGCGTCGTGGTGTCGACCGCCAGGACGATCATGGGGTCAGAGCTTGGCCGCCACGGCCCGCCCGACGTCGAGGCTGGTCGATTTTCCGCCCATGTCGTACGTCCGGACCTTCCCTTCCTTGATGATGGCGGCGACCGCCTCTTCGACGGCGGCGGCCTTGGCCGTCTCCCCGATCCAATCGAGCATCATCTTGGCGGCGAGGATGGTCGCGATGGGGTTGACCTTGTACATCCCCGTGTACTTCGGGGCCGAGCCGTGCGTCGGCTCGAAGACGCCGTACTTATCGCCGATGTTGCCGCTGCAGGCGAAGCCGAGCCCGCCGACGAGCTGGGCGGCCAGGTCCGAGACGATGTCGCCGAAAAGGTTCTCGGCAACGAGGATGTCGTAGTCATGGGGGTTCTTCAGGAGCCACATGCAGATGGCGTCGACGTTGGCGTCCCAGAACTTGATGTCGGGGTAGGCCTTGGCGACCTCG
>JBBISK010000180.1:0-5440 GCA_037441295.1 Candidatus Aminicenantota bacterium
TCCTGGTGCTCGGTCCGCTTGATGATCTCGTTCTGGAGCTCGGTCGAGCAGTCGACGAAGTAGTCGCTGTAGCCGGCGACGCGGACGATGAGGTCGCGGTACTTCTCGGGAGCCTTCTGGGCCTCCCGCAGCGTGTCGGCGGTGACGACGTTGAATTGGACGTGGTGGCCCATCAGCCGGAAGTAGGACCGGACGAGGTCCTTGACGCCCCGCAGGCCCGTTTCGTCGGCGAGGAGCTGGGGCGTGAACTTCTGGTTGAGGAGCGTGCCGCCCGTCCGGACATGGTCCATCTTGCCGAGCGACTTGACGACCGCCGTCGGCCCCTTGCGGTCGGCGCCCTGGACGGGCGAAACGCCCTCGGAGACGGCGTCGCCGGCCAGCCGCCCGTCGGCCGTGGCCCCGGTCATCTTCCCGAAATAGATGTGGGCCGTCGTCGGCAGGAGGTTGATGCGGTACTTGCCGCCGCGCGGCGTCGGCCGCCCGTCGACGGCTTCGAAGTAGGCGTCGAAGACCCGCCTCATCAATCCGTCGGCGTAGTCGTCATCGTTCCCGAACTTGGGCGTCCGGTTGAGGACGCGCTGCCGGAGACCTTCGTGCCCGACGAAGTTCCTCCCGAGCGCCTCGAGGAGCTCGGCCATGGTGAAGTGCCCATGGTCATAGACGTTGAAGCGGATGGCGCTCAGGATGTCGGTGATCGTGCCCATGCCGACGCCCTGGATGTAATTCGAGTTGTAGCGGGCGCCGCCGGCGTGGTAGTCCTTGCCTTTTTTCACGCAGTCGTCGACGAGGACGGAGAGGAACGGCGCGGGAAGGTATTCCGCGTAGAGACGCTCGATGACGTTGCTGCCCCGGACCTTGATGTCGACGAAGTGGCGGACCTGCCTGCGGAAGGCCTCGAAGAGCTCGTCGAAGGTCTTGAACGTCCGCGGCTCGCCCGTTTCGAGGCCGATCTTCTTCCCCGTACGAGAGTCGACGCCGTCGTGGAGGGTGATCTCGAAGACCTTGGGCAGGTTGAAGTAGCCGGTCAGGATGTAGGCCTCCTTGCCGAAGGCGCCGGCCTCGACGCAGCCGCTGGCCCCGCCGTCGCGGGCGTCCTCGACGCTCTTCCCCTGGCGGACGAGCTCCTGGACGATGGCGTCCGTGTTGAAGATCGAGGGCTGGCCGAAGCCCGTCTTGACGATCCGGAGGGCCCGCGTCAGGAACGCGTCCGGCCCCTTGGCGCTGACCTGGACCATGGAGCTCGGCTGGAGGATGCGCATCTCCTCGATGACGTCGAGGATGAGGAAGCTCAGGGCGTTGACGGCGTCCGTGCCGTCCGCCTTGAGGCCGCCGACGTTGATGAGGGCGAAGTCCGTGTACGTCCCGCTCTCCTCGGCCGTGACGCCGACCTTGGGCGGCGCCGGCTGGTTGTTGAATTTGACCCAGAAGGCCTGAAGAAGCTCCCGGGCGGACTCCTTCGTCAGCGTCCCGTCGGCCAGTCCCTTCTCGTAGAACGGCCAGAGGTGCTGGTCGAGCCGGCCGGGGTTATAAGAGTCCCAGGTGTTGTACTCGGTGATGACGCCGAGGTGGACGAACCAGTAAGCCTGGAGGGCCTCCCAGAAATCGCGCGGCGCGTTCGCGGGGACCCATTCGCAGACCTCGGCGATCCGCTCGAGCTCTGTCCTTCGCGTCGGGTCCTTCTCCTTCGCCGCGAGCTCGCGCGCCGTGACCGCGTGCCGCCGGGCGAAGGCGACGACGGCATCGATGCTCACGGCCATAGCCCGGAGCTCCTCCCGCTTATCGTAGGCCTCGGGGTCGTTCATGAAGTCGAGCCCGGCCAGGGCGGCCTCGATGTCCTTCTTGAAGTCGACGAGCCCCCGCTTGTAGATCTTCCCGTCGAGGACCGTGTGTCCCGGGGAGCGCTGTTCCATGAACTCGGTGAAAACGCCGGCCTCGTAAGCGTCGATCCACTCGGGCGCCATGGCGGCGAAGATGCGCTCCCGCTGGGAGCGGCCCTGCCAGAACGGGATGATCTTCTCCGCGTAGACGGCCCGTGTCGCCTCGTCGGAGGCGAAGGCGGTCTTCTTCCGGTCATTGAGGAAGCGCAGGTCCTGCAGGGAGTGGATGCAGACCTCGGGGTAGGTCGGCGTCTCCTTGGGCGCCGGGCCGCGCTCGCCGACGATGAGCTCGCCGTCGTTGAACGTGACGGCCTTATGCTCCATGACGTGCTTGAAGGCCAGGGCGTGGGCCATGGGCGCCGACAGGCCGCGGCTCTCGGGCGCCTCGAAGAACTCGGTCATGAGCTCGGCCCGCTCGGCGCTGATGGCGGGTTTCGCGTCGAGGGATTGCTGGCGGAGCTTGCGGATCCTTTCGTTCATCGTCATCCTCCCCTTTGGACGTCGAAGCCGGCGCCGCGGAAGGTCGACTCGATGGCGGCCAGCCGCGCCTCCGGCGGGGCTTCGAAGAGCCTGAAACGGGCTTCCTTTCCGAGACGCCGGGCCTTGTCGAGCCCGCCCGAATGGTACGGCAGGAGCCCGACGGTCCTCAATTTTCCGAGCGATTTCAGAAAGGCGATCGTCGCTTCGATATTCGCGCCGTCGTCGTTGACACCGGCCAGGAGCGGGATGCGGACCCAGACCTCCGTGCCCGACGCGGCCACCCGCTCGAGGTTGGCCAGGATGGGCGCGTTCGAGACGCCGGTCAGCTCGCGGTGCCTGGCCTCATCCATGAGCTTGAGGTCGTAGAGGACGAGGTCCGCCTTCCGCGCCAGCGCGTCCACGACGGCGGCCGGGCCGAAGCCGGAGATGTCGAGGGCCGTGCGGACGCCGTGCTCGCGGAGGGCGTCGAGCGCCGCCCCGAGGAACTCCGGCTGGGCCAGCGGGTCGCCGCCGGAGAAGGTCGCCCCGCCGCCGGATTGTTCGTAGAAGACGCGGTCCCGCTCGACCTCGCCGACGAGCTCCTCGACCGTCACCTCGCGGCCGGCGACCTGCATGGCGTCGTAAAGGCAGGCCTCGGAGCACTTGCCGCAGGCGTCGCACTTGGACTTGTCGACGACGACGGCGCCCGCCGCGTCCTTGGCGATGGCTTGTCGCGGGCAGGCTGCGAGGCAGGCGTAGCAGCGGGCGCAGCGAGACGGCCAGTGCATGAGCTCGGGCCCGGGGTCGATGCCCTCGGGATTGTGGCACCACCGGCAGGACAGGGGGCAGCCCTTGAGGAAGACGGTCGTCCGGATGCCCGGCCCGTCGTGGATCGAGTAGCGCTTGAGGTCGAAAATGCGGCCTGTCATCGTCTTTTCACCCGGTACCCAGGTTCGAGACAATCCTTTAATCTATTGATAAATAATAGATTAAATCAATTTCCATAGTGTAATATATCAGATATCAGACCAAAAATCAAGTCCTTTTTTTCGCGCTCTTCGGTCATTTCCCGAGGGCCGTCCGAGCCTGCCTCACCGTTTGTCCGGTACGTCCACGGCGGCGATCCCGGCCGCCGGCCGGTCAAGCTCGAGGACGACGACGGTGTCGGCGCCGTGCCGGTCGGCCTCCCGCACGGAGACCTCGAGCCCGGCCTCCGTCTGGCGCACTGAGGCCGGCCCCCCGCCGAGGACGCGGCCGCGGACGACTCTCGCCGGGATCGGCGGGAGCGCGAGCGACGGCCCGGGCCAGGCGAAGACGTGGAGATAGATCCTGTCCCCCCGCCGGGTCGAAGCGCCGTAGCGTCCCGGCTTGAAGGGCCCGCCGCGCGTGCCGTAGATGCTCTCCCCGTGCCCGGCCAGCCAGGCGCCGACGCCTTTCAGGACGTCGACCTGGCGCGGCTCGATGCGGCCGTCGGGCATCGGCCCGACGTCGATGAGGAGGTTCCCGTCGCCGCCCGCGCAACCGGCCAGGATTCGGACGACCTCGTCCACGGACTTGATCTTGTCGTCCGGCTTCCAGGACCACTGCGTGCCCAGCGTCATGCACGTCTCCCATGGCTGACGGTCGTTGTAGGCCCCGATGACCTGCTCGGGGGTGAGGTAATCGGCGTTCGGCCCCATGTCGCGGTCGGCGACGAGGCCTCCGAAGCTGCAATCGAGCCGGTTGTTGACGATGATCGCGGGCTGGGCGGCCCGGACGAGGCGGTAGGTCGCCTCCTGGTCCCAGGGAATGGACATGCCGTCCCAGTCGAACCAGAGGAGGTCGATGCGGCCATAGCGGGTCAGGAGCTCGCGGACCTGCCCCTGCATGCGCTTGACATAATCCGCGTTGCGGAGGGTCCGGCAGTCCGGGTCCTTCCAGTCCATGGGTGAGTAATACCAGCCGATGCGCAGGCCGGCCTTGCGGACGGCCTCGGCCAGCTCGCCGCACACGTCGCGGCGGAACGGAGTCCGGCCGATGTGGTAGTCGATCGTGTCCGTCTTCCAGAGGCAGAAGCCGTCGCAGTGCTTGGCCGTCGGGATGACGTAGCGCGTCCCGGCGGCCTTGGCCACGGCGGCCCACTCGTCCGCGTTGAACAGGGTGGGGTTGAACGACTTGTAGAGGTTGTCGTAGACCTCGGCCGGGATGTCGCCCTTGTTCGGGCAGAGCGGGTTCGTGTTGGCCCGCGACCAGCTGATCTCGGTCCCCTTGAGGCTGACCGGGCCCCAGTGGATAAAGAGCCCGAAGCGGGCCTCGCGCCACCAGGCGAGCCGGTCGGGGACCGGCGCCGCGGCGCCGGAGGGGCCGGCCGAGGAAGCGCGTCCCCCGACGGAAAGGGCCAGGCCGCAGGCGATGAGCGCGGCCGCGAAGAGCGATGTCCATCGGCGTGTGTTCATGATCGACCTCTCCCCGATGGTATGCCCGCCCCGCGGCGGATGTCAATGAGGGCCGGCGCGACGCGGCTTCATCCTCGGCGCTCCCCGCCGGCTCGTTCGGAGCTGGGCCGTCTTTTCGCTTCCCCTCGTCCCCGGTTTTGGTGTAAGAATTCCCTCGCGGAGGCGCGATGGAAGACCGGCCGGCCTACAATACGGGCTACATCTGGCGCGTGACCCTCGTCTCGGCCATGGGCGGCCTGCTCTTCGGCTACGACTGGGTCGTCATCGGCGGCGCCAAGCCCTTCTATGAGAAGTTCTTCGGCCTGACGACGCCGTCCGAGATCGGCTGGGCCATGTCGAGCGCCCTCGTCGGCTGCCTCCTCGGCTCGCTCGCCTCGGGCGCCCTGAGCGACCGCTTCGGCCGCAAGAAGCTCCTCCTCCTGGCCGCCCTGCTGTTCACGGCCACCGGCATTCTGACCGCGCTCGCCCCGTCGTTCACGTTCTTCGTCGCGAACCGCGTCCTCGGCGGCGTCGCCATCGGCCTGGCCTCGAACCTCTCGCCGATGTACATCGCCGAGATCTCGCCGGCCGAGGTCCGGGGCAAGTTCGTCTCGGTCAACCAGCTGACCATCGTCATCGGCATCCTCGCCGCCCAGGTCGCCAACTGGCTCATCGCGCGGCCCGTGCCGG
>JBBISK010000181.1:0-5415 GCA_037441295.1 Candidatus Aminicenantota bacterium
CTCGAGGTGAAGGCCTCGGCGGCGATGACCCGGCGGCCGCAAGTATGGCCGACGCTCACCGCCTCGATGACGCTGTGGGCCGTGTTGAACCCGTAGAGCCAAAACTCGCCCTGGGGGACGTCGGCGACCGTGCCGAGGGTCATGTCGGCGCATGGCGTCATATCGTAGGGCTCGATCGACAGCCCGAAGCCGTCCCTTCGGCCGAGCTCCTTGAGATGGGCGGCGTGGTTCTCGACGACGAGCTCCTGGGCCGTCAGGCGGAGGTCCCAGAGGAAGCGCTCCGAAAGCTCGAGCGTCCCGACGACGCGGCCCGTAACCGCGGGAAGATAGAGGAGCAGATCGTAGCCGCGTCGGCGGCGGAACTCCTCGCGGAAAGCTCCGGTCCAGTTCTGAGCGCCCATCTCCCAGCTGTCGATGTGGAGGTGCGTCCAACCGGCGCCCGTTGCAGTTTTGTGGGGTCCGATCTCGCGGAGCAGGCTGCCCACAAAGGCATCGTAATGAGCGTCAAGCGCCGCCCGGTCGAGCTTGTCGCACTCGAGGCCGAGTCCGGGGACCGGCGCCGGCCGCGTGTTCGCGCCGGTCGTCGTCCGGCCGAAACGGAGGATGGTCCACCGTCCTTGCGGAATATCCCATGAAAGTCGCCCGTCCGCGCCGAGACGGCCGGAGAGGTCGACAATGCGCGACGGGTCGATGGCCATACGGGCCGGGAGAACATGGTAGTTAGGGGGAGAGGGAAGGAAGGGCTTGACGCCCGTCTGCGACGAATAGGGAGCCCGGACATAGAGAGCTTTCTCGTCGATGTCGGCGATCGAGCCTCCGGCGGCGGGAGTCGGAAAGGCCAGGACCGCGACGTCTTTGTAGAACTCGTCCTTCGCTTTCTCTTGCTCGGGCGGCAGATGCCCGTCGCCGAAGAACGCCGGCCGGCGCTTGGGAAGGGGCAAAACGCCCTCAAAGCGCGCCGGACCCTTAACGTCCACTGCGCTGGCGACGATGTGCTGCATCGACTGCTCGGGCTTGACCCACGGGCCGCCGCTCCCCGTCCAGCCGGGCCCTGCGTTGAGGGTGATCTCGAGCCCGAGCCGCTCCGCTTCGAGGACGACGTGCTTGAAGAGCCGGCGCCACTCTGGGCTCATGAACTCGACCGGCCCGCGCGGAACCCCGACATTGACCTCGCAGATAATGACGCCGCCGATGCCCGCCGCTTTCATCGCCTCAAGGTCCTTGGTGATGCCGGCGCGGTTGAGGTTCCCGTCCATCCACATCCAGTAGACCCACGGCCGGGCCTCGTCCGGAGGGGCGGCGAAGCCGCTGGCGAGCGGGTCGGCCGGACGCGAAGCGCAGCCGGTCGCGATGAGGCCAAAAGACAGAGCTAGCAGGCCGAAGCGACCCGTCCTCGAGATCCATTTTCTTGTCGTCATATCTTCCCTCCCTCCGGCGCTCGAGCCGATGCTATCCTCGCCCGCTCGCCCAAGTCAAGGGAGCGGAGGGGCGTCCCCGGCCGATCCGGGACGCTGGGGAACCTTGACTTCATGCGCGGCGGGGCGATATGCTCCCTCCCTTATCAGGACGTCGACCCATGAGAGGACAACGAACCATGAACAAAGCCAACTCACGCGTCCGGCTGCTCTTAACGGTCATGAGCGTCGCCCTGACGTTCTCCGCGGCCGGCCAGGACAAGAATCCCTACGCCCCGGACAAGCCCGAAAAGGGCTCAATTGAGGCCATTGCCAAGTTCACGACCGAGCCGCGTTTCGGCAGCCCCTGGGTCGCCTACGTGCCGGCCTCCGCCACCGTGCTTTCGCCGACGCAGTATCTCGGCCACGTCGTCGGCGCCGAGGGAGAGCTTTCGAGCACGGCCAAGATCTACGGTTATTTTCGCAAACTGGCCGCCGCGACGCCGCGCGTCCGCGTCCAGGTCATCGGCCGGACCGAAGAGGGGAGGGACATCCTCCTCGCCGCCATCTCCGACGAGGAGGGGATCCGCAGCCTTGATACTCTGAAGGCGGCGACCGCCGCCTTGGCCGACCCCAGGAAGACAACCCCCGAAGCGGCCGAGGCCCTCATCGCATCTGGCCGCCCCATCTATTACTTCAACGCCGGGCTCCACTCGACCGAGACGGGAAGCCCGGAGATGGTCATGGAGCTCGCCTACCGCCTGGCCGTCTCCGACCAGCCCATGATCCGGAGGATCCGCGCCAACGTCGTCGTCCTCATCAACCCGGAATCCGAGCCCGACGGCCGCGACAAGATGGTCGACTGGTTCTACCGCTACCTCAAGGGCAAGACCGACTACGACCGCCTGCCGCCCGTCTCGCCTCCGTACTGGGGCCATTATGTCTTTCACGATAACAACCGCGACACGCACCGGCAGGCCCTCGAGCTGACGCGGGCCGTGACCCGGATGTTTTTCGATTTCCACCCGACCGTCATCCACGACCTCCACGAGAGCATCCCGCTCCTCCACACTTGGAACGGCACCGGGCCGTGGAACAACAACCTCGACCCCATCCTCATCGACGAGTTCTTCGAAATGGCCTTCGCCGAGATCGGCGCCCTGACCTCCCTGGGCATGCCGGGCGTCTGGACGTGGGGCTTCGGCGAGGGCTGGACCCACCACTACCTCGACTCCTTCGCCGTCAACCACAACAGCATGGGCCGCGGCTACGAAACCTACGGGAACGCCTCGGCCGAGACCATGGAGCGGGTCCTCCGGCCGAACGAGGAGCGCTACGTCAACCGGCCCGTCACGAGCCGGGAATGGTACCGTCCGCTGCCGCCGCCGAGGAAGTTCCGCTGGTCCCTGCGGGACAACACGAACTACATGGAGACGGGCTGCCTGGCCATCCTCGATTACACCGCCAAGAACGCCAAAGAGATGCTCCGCGATTTCTACCGCAAGGGGTATAACTCCTGGCAGAAGGGGGTCAAGGGCGCGCCGTTCGCCTTCGCCATCCGCGAGGACCAGGGCGACCGCCGCCGCGTCGCCGAGATGCTCGGGCTCCTGATGGGGCACGGCATCGAGGTCTCGCGGGCGACGGCCGCCTTCAAGCTCGACGAGGGCGAGTTCCCGGCCGGGACCTATCTCGTCAAGCTCGACCAGCCCTACCGGAACTACGCCGTGGACCTGCTCACCCCCCAGGAATATCCGCCCGACACGCCTTACGAGCCCTACGACGACGTGTCCTGGGCACTTCCTCTGCACTTCGGCGTCGAGGCCAAGCGGGTCGACGACGCCAAGGTCAAGGACGTCCCGGTGACTCTGCTCCAGGCCGGCTTCGAGGTCCGGGGGAAAGTTAGCGGCGCCGGCCCGGTCTACCTGCTCAAGGATACGGGCCAGGAAGCGCTCTTCGCCCTCCGCCATCGTCTGGCCGCGTTCAAGGTCGAGATCGCCGAAAAGCCCTTCAAGTCGGGCGCGGCGGATTATCCGGCCGGCTCATGGATCGTCTCCGACCAAAAAGGGCTGGCCGACGCCCTGAAGAAGGCCGCGGCCGAGCTGGCCCTGGACTTCGAAAGCGCTGCCGCCGTGCCCGACGTCGCCCGCCACGAATCGCGCCTGCCGCGCCTCGCCATCTGGCACACCTGGGCCGACACCGAGTCGACCGGCTGGATCCGCTTCGCCCTGGACCGGGAGAAGATCCCCTACGCCTACATCCGCGACGACGACATCCGGGCCGGCCGCCTCCACGAGCGATACGACGTCATCGTCTTCCCCCACAACTACCTCGGCCTCCAGGACCAGATCCAGGGGATCGACAAGAAGTGGTCGCCGATGCCCTACGCGAAGACGAAGGACTTCCCCAATCTCGGCGTTCCGGACGCCTCGGACGACATCACCGGGGGGATCGGATGGGGGGGCATGGCCAACCTGGAGAGGTATCTCGCCGACGGCGGGACGCTCATCACCCTCGGCAACGGCTCGACGCTGCCGCTCGACGGGGGATTGGTGCGGGACGTTTATCACAAGCCGGGAGCCTTTTTCACCCCCGGCTCGGAGCTCAGGGTGAAGTTCGTGAGGCCCGACCATCCGTTGGCCTACGGCTATCCGGAGACGACCTCGGCCTTCCGCACGATGCTGCCCGTTTACGATATCGCCATGTCGAGCCGGAGCGATGTCGTTCTCCAGTGGGGGACGAAGCTCCGGGCAGAGGACCGCGAAGAACCAGGCGTCGAAGCGGCAAAGCCGGCCGCCGCGAAGGAGCAGGCCAAGAAGGAGGAGCTCAAGATGCTCGTCGCCGGTGCCCTGAAGGGCGAGGACGACCTCGAAGGCCGGCCGGCCATCCTCGACCTTCCGGCGGGCAAGGGCCGCGTCATCGCCTACAACTTCGAGCCCATCCACAGGGACCTCAACCGCTCCGATTTCCGGTTCCTGTGGAACGCGCTCCTTAACTGGAGCGCCCTGCCGCCGGCGCAAAAATAACCGGAGCAGCCCCCTTCCCGTCGGCTTGTGGGCGGGTCCGCGCTGTGCGGGTCCGGGTCAGGCGCCGAGCAGTTTCTTGATCGACGCGAGCCCCTCTCCGAGCATGTCCTGCCCGGGCACGCTCCCCTGGGGTGTCAGCTTGTCGACGACCTGAGGCAGGATCTGCGAGAGGCCCGCGGAAACCTTCGACGCATCGAGGCCCAGGCTCTGGGCGATCTCCTGGATCTTGCCGGAGCCGAGGACGCTTTGGATCTGGGCGGGGGAGATGGGCAGGTTCTTGCCGGTGCTGACCCAGGACGAGGCGATATCGCCCAGGCCCTTTTGCGTAAAGCTCTGGAGCAGCCCCTGCAGACCGCCCGATGGCTGGTTCGAGATCATCCCCACCACGGTGTCCAAGAGGGCATTGTGATGCTCGGCCGGGAGGCCGCTCCCGCTGCCGCCACCCCCCAGTCCCTTCAGGATCGAATTGAACAAACCCATGAAATCCTCCATTCAGGGTCCGCCCCCGCGGGGACGGACTTTCTTCGTCGCCTTCCTACTTGACGACGATGTAGGCCTCAATCTTGGCGAAAGTCTTTTCCTTGATGCCCCTGACCTTCATGATGTCTTCGATCTTGGCGTAGGGCCGGCCGGCGATGATCGCCTTGGCCTTGACCGGGCCGATGCCCAGGAGCTTCTCGAGGTCGGCCTGGCTGGCCGTGTTGATGTTGATCGTCTCGCCCGGCTTGAGCTTAGGCTGGACGGCCTCTTCCTCCGGCCCGGGGGCAGGCTTTTCGCCTTCGGCGGGCGTCCGGGTTTTGGGCGAGGACGGCGTCTCGGCTCTGTGGGTCGTGGTCTTCGCGGCGCCGACGGTCACCAGCCCCTTGAGCTTGTCGAACTTCGCGTCGCCGATGCCCTTGACGTTCTTCATATCCTCGATGGTCTTGAACGGTCGGCCAGCGATGATGGCGTCAGCGGTGACGGCACCAACCCCTGGCAGGGTCTCGAGGGTCGCCTTG
>JBBISK010000182.1:0-5414 GCA_037441295.1 Candidatus Aminicenantota bacterium
TCAAGTACGGCCCGCCGCTCGGGATGTTCGAGGCGAGCGCCGGGAAGGGCGTCCTCGACCAGCTCAAGTTCATGGCCGACCAAGGCTTCCGGGCCTGGTTCGACAACGGGCTGGGCGGCCGGCCGGTCGCGGAGCAGGAGGCGCTGGCCAAAGAGTCCGACCGGCTCGGGCTCTCCATCGGGCCGTTCGTCGCCTACGCGGATTTTCCGGCCAAGACGTTTGTGACGCGGGACAAGGCCGTGCGGGAGTTGATGGCCGGAAAGCTCAAGGCCGCGCTCGAGACGAGCAAGCGGACGGGGTGCAAATGGACGCTCGTCGTCCCCGGGCACTACGACGAGAGCCTCGACTGGGACTACCAGACGGCCAACGTCGTCGAGAACCTCAAGTGGTGCGCGGGCGTCGTCGAGCCGGCCGGGCTCGTCATCGTCCTCGAGCCGCTCAACCCCAAGGACCACCCGGGGCTGTTCCTGACGAAGATGGCCCAGGCCGACCAGATCTGCCGGGCCGTCGGGAGCCCGTGCGTCAAGATCAACGACGACATCTACCACCAGCAGATCACCGAGGGCAACATCATCCCCAACATCGACGCCTGCTGGGACGAGATCGCCGCTTTCCACATCGGCGACACGCCGGGGCGGAAGGAGCCGGGCACGGGCGAATTAAACTACAGGAACATATTCGCGCACATCCACGCCAAGGGCTACCAGGGCGTGCTGTGCATGGAGCACGGCAAGAGCAAGCCGGGCAAGGATGGAGAGAAGGCCGTCATCGACGCCTACCGCGCCGCCGACGTCTTCTGAACAATGCCAAAGACGGGGTCAGGTCTACTTTCTGACAGTTTTACTGATAGAAAGTAGACCTGACCCCGTCTTGATCAGGAGGAACGAGATGGTCGAATGGCTCAAATCGGACGGATGTGACAACGGGAACGGCAACGGGCACGGCCCGGGCGTCACGCGGCGCGATTTCCTCAAGACGTCGGCCGCGGTCTCCCTCGCCGCCGCCATCCCCGGGAACCTCGGGCTCTACGCCGCCGGCTCGGACACGATCCGCGTCGGCGTCATCGGCTGCGGCGGCCGCGGCACGGGCGCGACGATCGACGCCGTCGGCTCCTCGCCGGGCGTCGAGGTCCTGGCCCTCTTCGACCCGTTCCAGGACCGCATCGACGGCTGCCTCAAGACGCTCCGCGAGAAGGTCCCGGCCGCGCTCAAGGTCAAGCCCGAGCGCTGCTTCACGGGGCTCGACGGCTACAAGAAGCTCTTGGCGATCAAGGACATCAACTACATCGTCACGGCCGCTCCGCCCGGCTTCCGGCCCATCCATCTCAAGGCGGCGGTCGAGGCGGGAAAGAACGTCTTTATGGAAAAGCCGGTCGCCGTCGACCCAGTCGGCATCCGCTCGGTCATCGCCAGCTCGGAGCTGGCCGCGCAAAAGGGCCTGGCCATCGTCGCCGGGACCCAGCGCCGCCACCAGAAGAAGTACCTCGAGGTCATGAAGCGGATCCATGACGGCGCCATCGGCGAGCTCGTCGGCGGCCAGTGCTACTGGAACCAGGGCGACCTCTGGGTCATCAAGAAGACGCCGGAGATGACCGACATGGAGTGGCACTGCCGCAACTGGCTCTACTTCAGCTGGACGTCGGGCGACCACATCGTCGAGCAGCACGTCCACAACATCGACGTCATGAACTGGGCCTTCCGGGCGACGCCGGTCAAGGTCATGGGCATGGGCGGCCGCCAGGTCCGGACGGCGCCCGAGTACGGCAACATCTTCGACCACTTCGCCGTCGAGTTCGAGTACCCGAACGGCGTGCGGGTCATGAGCATGTGCCGCCAGACGGCCGGCTGCGCCGAGCGCGTCGAGGAGAAGATCGTCGGCACGAAGGGCTACGCCTTCGGCTACGGCGAGATCGGCGGGGCCAACCCCTGGAAGTTCGAGGCCGAGGAGCCCAACCCCTACGTCGTCGAGCACACCGACCTCATCGCCAGCATCCGCGCCGGAAAGCCCCTCAACGAGGGCAAGCGTGTCGCCGAGAGCACGCTCTGCGCCATCCTGGGGCGGATGAGCGCCTACACGGGCCGGGCCATCAGCTGGGAATGGGGGATGAACGCATCGAAGCTCGACCTTTCGCCGGCGAAGTACGAGTTCGGGCCGAACCCGGTCGACCCGGTCGCCGTGCCCGGCAAGACGCCGCTTATATAAAAAGATGGTAAGAAGATGGGGTCAAATCTTCATTCTGCCACTATTTAAAGAGGAGACGAGGAAAGGATGAAGGCGCGACTCCAAGGAGTTGAATTAAAAAAGGGGTCAGGTCTACTTTTTACACGAAAACGTGAAAAAAGTAGACCTGACCCCATGTGAATCCAAGGGAGGATGGGCTTGATTGACGCCAAGCTGGCCGGCCGCGTGGCCTTGATCACGGGCGCGAACAACCCGCTCGGGATCGGCGCCGCGACGGCCAAGGCGTTCGCCGGACAGGGGGCGGCCGTTTTCATCACCTCATACCGCCGTCCCACAACCAAGAGCGCATCCGAGCTCGAGCAGGCGCGGAAAAGCGGGATCGGCGAACCGGCATTCTATGAGGCGGTCGGCCAGGAGCCGCCCGAGGCGATCGTCCGCGACATCGCGTCGAAGGGCGGCCGCGCCGCCTGCCACGAAGCCGACCTGGCCGACCCGGCGAGCACGCCCCTCCTCTTCGACCAGTGCGAGAAGCGCCTCGGCCCGGTCGAAGTCCTCGTCAACAACCACGCCTATTGGGTGCCGGACACGTTCGATCCGGTGCTCGTCACGGACGAGGGCTACGGGATGCGGGTAGCCGACGCGACGACCATCGACGCCCATTACGCCGTCATCACCCGGGCTTCGGTCCTGATGATGGCGGAATACGTTCGCCGCTACCTCGCCCGCGGCGCCAAGTCGGGCCGGATCATCAACATCTCGACGGACGCGGCCCACGCCCACTTCGGGGCCGTCAGTTACGCGGGGGCCAAGCATGCTCTCGAATCCTACAGCCGCTCGGCCGCCGTCGAGCTCGGCAAGTACGGCATCACGGTCAACATCGTCGCCCCGGGCCCGGTCCAGGCGGGCGCGATCAAGCCCGACGAGGAGAAGGCGATTGGCGCCGGCACTCCCCTGGGCCGGGTCGGACGTCCCGAGGATATTGCTGACGTGGTCGTCTTCCTCGCCTCGGAACAGGCCCGCTGGCTGACCGGCCAGCTCATCTACGCTGGCGGCGGCTGGAGAATGCACCAATGATGACAAGAAGGGGTCAGGTCTACTTTTTACACGAAAACGTGAAAAAAGTAGACCTGACCCCTTCCTAAATGACCTCATCTGATAGAAGAGGAGCAAAGCATGAGCGAACGACGCACCAAGATGAACCGCAGGCAGTTCCTCCGCTCGGCGGCGATCGCCGGCGGCGCGGCCGCGGCCGGTGTCGCCGGCTTTCCGACGATCGTCAAGGCCTCGACCCTGGGCAAGAACGGGGCCGTCGCGCCCTCGAACCGCATCGTCATGGCGGGCATCGGTTTCGGCATGCAAGGCCCCGGCAACATGGCCAACTTCCTCGAGAAGCCAGAGGTCCAGTGGGTCGCCGTCTGCGACCTCGACAAGGAGCATCTGGCCGAGGCGAAGGGCACGGTCGACAAGAAGTACGGCAACGCCTCCTGCGCGACCTACCACGACTTCCGCGAGCTTTTCGCCCGCCCGGGCCTCGACGCCGTGTCCATCGCCGTCCCCGACCACTGGCACGCCGCCCTGGAAATCTCCGCCCTCCGCGCCGGTCTCGACGTCTACGGCGAGAAGCCGCTGACCCACAACCTGCGCGAGGGCCGCGCCCTTTGCGACGCCGTCAAGCGCTACGGCCGCGTCTGGCAGACCGGCTCGTGGCAGCGCTCGGTCGAGAACTTCCACCAGGCCTGCGAGCTCGTCCGCAACGGCCGCATCGGCAAGGTCAAGCGCGTCGAGGTCGGCCTGCCCTCCGGCCACTACGACTTCGCCGGCACCTTCGGCCAGGAAGCGCTCGTCGCGCCGCCGCCCAACCTCGACTACGAGTTCTGGGTCGGCCCGGCCCCCTTCTGGCCCTACTGCAAGGCCCGCGTCCACATGAACTGGCGCTGGAACATGGACTTCGGCGGCGGCCAGCTCATGGACTGGGTCGGTCATCACCTCGACATCGCCCACTGGGGCATGGGCTGGGACGAGACCGGCCCGGTCGAGATGGAGGCCTCGGGCGAGTACCCGACCTCCGGCATCTACAACAGCCCGACCCGCTATTACGCCACGGCGAAATACGCCGACGGGACCCCGCTCGTCATGGCCGGCGGCCACGAGGAGATCTGGGGCGGCACGAAGTGGATCGGCGAGCGCGGCTGGATTTGGGTCGACCGCGGCCAGTTCGAGACCGAGCCCGAGAGCCTGAAGCGCGAGCAGATCGGCCCCGACGAGATCCGCCTCTACCGCAGCCGCGACCATTACCAGAACTTCCTCGACTGCGTCCGCTCGCGGGGCAAAACCATCACCCCGGCCGAGACGGCCCACCGCTCGGCGAGCGTCGGGCACCTGGCCGTCATCGCCATGGAAGTCGGCCGCAAGATCAGGTGGGACCCGGCGACGGAGACGATCATCGGCGACCCCGAGGCCGCCCGCCTGCTCAGCCACGGCTACCGCAAGCCCTGGCAGCTGCCCGAGTGAGGAGAGAAGCGATGAGAGAGACTCACGGGAACGATTGGAACAAGATGAAGAAGATGATGATCACCCGCGCTGCCGCCGTGTGCGCCATGACCCTCCTCCTGGGCGCGGCCCTCGTCGCGCCGCCGGCCGCGGGATCGCCCCGGCCGCAGCAGTCGGAGCAGGCCAAGAGCGCGATGGGCCTGACCTACGATTCGCTCGACGCCATCCTCAAGGACCTCGCCACGTACAAGTTCGACGAGGGCGTCGGCGCGCCGCTGGCGCTCCGGGCCTACGTCTTCGCCCACAAGGACGACCCGGCCGCGCGCAAGGAGGTCGAAGCGAAGCTCCTGGCCTTCGTCAAGGCCGCGCCGGCGCCCGGCGGGCTGATGGCGGCCTGCCGCTCGCTCAGCCTCGTCGGCGGCGACGCCTCGGCGCTCGTCCTCGCCGACCTCCTCCTCAACCCCGAGACGACGGACCCGGCCCGCTACGCCCTGGAGCGGATCCCGGGCGAGGCCGCAGACCGCGTGCTCCTCGGCGCGCTCGAAAAGACGCAGGGCGACGTCAAGCGCGGCATCATCGCCACTGTCGGCGGGCGCGGCGCGGCTTCGGCCGCGGCCGTGGCCCCGCTGGCGAAGCTGGCCGAAGGGCCGGACGCCGCGCTCGCGGCGGAAGCGACCCGGGCCCTCGGACGGATCGGGACGGACGGCGCCATCCGCGTCCTCCTCTCGGTCGTCGGCAAGGCC
>JBBISK010000183.1:0-283 GCA_037441295.1 Candidatus Aminicenantota bacterium
GACGTAAAGCCTCCCGGAAGCCAGGTGGTCCGCCCCGAACAAGTAGCAGAACTCGTCGCCCACGGCGGGATAGCGCCCGACGACCGCGAAATGCGCGCCCAGACAGCCGGCCAGGGCGGCGGCGAAGAGGACCGCCAGGACGACCCTGCGGTGCTTCTTGTCGCGCAGGGAAGCGAACGCGCTGTTGCCGCCCTTCCCGATCCCCGACAGGCCCCAGGCGATGAAGATGACCGACGGAAGGAGGAAAGCGAAGACAGGGAGGAGCGCCTCCGCGGCGAAGGCC
>JBBISK010000183.1:293-592 GCA_037441295.1 Candidatus Aminicenantota bacterium
GGAGCTTCCCCCCCACGGACCTGATGACCGCCCACACGTCAGCCACGTCCCTCAACATGTTATTGGCCGAGTAGTCGGACGTGGTGATGTTGTAAAAAGCGGGGGCCTTCGTGGCGCGCAGATAGACCGCGACGGCGAGCAGGGCCGCTCCGGCGGCGAGCCGGACGAGCCAGGCCTTCGACCTCCGGCCGGCAACCAGCGCATCATGCGGCGGAGCGGGCGCCGGCGCGGGAGGCATCTGGGCCATGCCCTTCGCCTTTCTGCCCTTCTTCGCCCGCCTCGCCACCTTGGCCCCCTAG
>JBBISK010000183.1:602-5399 GCA_037441295.1 Candidatus Aminicenantota bacterium
CCCGGTCCCGGCCTTCGGGACCCCTCGCAGCCGCCACCACGTGCGCAGGCTGTCGTACGCGATCTGGACGGCGTCCGCCCACGTGGAATTGGAACGGTAGTGCGCCGTCGGGACGTGGAAGTCGTTGGCCGTCTTCAGCCCTAGCCTGACCCCGATCATCGAGATCTCCTGTTCGCAAGAATACCGTCGCGCCCGGTACCACTCGAGGACCCGGGCAAGAGAGCCGGCCCTCAGAACGCGGAAGCCGCAGAGAGTGTCCTCGAACGGGAAGCCGGTCAGAAGGGAGGCCAGCCGGGTGATGACGGCGTTTCCCAGCCACTTTATCCGGGGATAAAGCCGGAGGTCCCTCGAGCCGATCAGCATGTCGAGCTTCTCTTCCGCGAAGCGGCGGCAGGCCCCGTCGACGATGTCCGGCGGGATCTGGCCGTCGGCGTCCATGGTGATGACCGCGTCGGCCGGCTCGATCGTCGCCCCGTCGAGCATCTCCAGGACCCGTCTGAAGCCGAGCTCGAGCGCATGGGACTTGCCGCGGTTCCGGTCCGAGGCGATCGGCACGACTTTCGGGCTCCGGCCCGCCCACGCGCGGACGACTTCGGCCGAGCCGTCCGAAGAGCCGTCGTCGATGGCGATGACGATGTCGCAGGACAGGGTCAGGCGTTCCAGGACGTCCGGCAGGGTGGCGCGCTCGTTATAGACCGGGAGAAGGACGATCTTCCTCATCTACCTCCGCCCGGCCAGCATCATCTTCGCCGCCGTCTCTCCCCCGTTGATGCGGTAGAGCATCGGCAGCGGCCGGTCCAAACCCTCGATGTGGTCGGGCGCGTTCTCCCACTTGTAGTTGAGGATGTTGGCATAGTCGGAGAAGTGCTGCCAGCGCCGCCGCGGGAGTCCCTTGACCATGTGGATGTGGTTGGCCGGGACACCCATCTTGGCCAGCCCGGCCGGGACGTGGTCGAAGGCGAGGAGCGTGTGCGGCCAGGTGTAGTCCGAGGCGTGGCAGACCTTCTCGGCGAGCTCGGCCGGAAGCTCGATCGTCCGGGCCTCGTCCTGGACCATCGTGAAGAGCCCGCCCAGGTCCGAGAAGGCGAGGCGGCCGGCCATCCCCTGGATGCCCTTAGGAGAAAGGTAGCTCACGGAGAAGCCGAGCCCGGGAAAATAGTACTCGACGGCCTTGAAGAGGAAGGCCTTGCGGCAATAGTCAAGCGAGGCGGACCCAGAGTTGTTGCCGTCGACGAAGCCCCGGACGAGCCACGGCTCGCCGCGGTATTTCTTGAGGTCGAGGCCGAGGGCCGCGGCGTTCTTCTCGATCTCCCAAGGCTCGTAGACCTTGCGGAAGTCCATGAACAGGGTGGGATTCCCACCCGAGAGGTAGCAGTGGGCGATCATCGTCAGGAGGCCCTGGACGTCGTTCTCGGTGGCGAAGGGGACGACCGGCTTCTTTCCGGTGTGGTCCTCCGACGAGTTGAAGAGGGACTCGGCGATGTCGGCCGTCGAGAGCGGCAGGCCGCGCCGGTCCGAGCCCCAGGCGAGCTGGTTCGTCCAGCCGCCGCCGACGGCGTTGATGTCCCGCATGTAGTTCCTGAGGATGAGGTAGAGGGCCAAGCCCTCGTCGAGCTTGGCCCTGTCCGCGTCCGTCAGGGCCGGCGCCTTGACGGCCGGTCCGGTGAGGACGGGCCGGCCGCTCGCGACGATCTCTTCGGTATTGGTGAAGATCCGGCCCTTGAACTTGACATCGACGACCCAATGCCGGAGAGAGTCGAGCTCCTTCGGGTCGTAGCCGCCTTTCTTTCGGAGCATGTCGGCGAAGAGCTTCATCGACTCCCGCGTGCTCTCGAGCCCGAAGAAGCGCCGTGCGGCGTGGACGTGGTTGAGGGCCGTCTCCATCTGCATGGAGTCGGTGTCGGCGGCAAGGTAGCGGCGGCCTCGAAGGGCGATCTTCGCCAGCGCGGCGTAGGCCAGGTCGACGACCTCGTCCTGCGTCTTCTGATCGAACTTCGGGTCGAGGCCGGTCTCGGGCATCGTCCCGATGACCATGGGGCAGAGCCGGCCCGTCTGGGCGTAGGCGCCGACCAGGGCGTCGATGCCGACGACCCCCGGCTTGGGCGCGTTGTTGCCGCCGACGCAGGCCAGGGGTGTCGAGGGGCCGAAATAGGCCGTCAGGGCCAGGGCCGTCTTGCCCGGGAAGAACCACGTGTCGGGGACGATGAAGAGCGCCTCGGCCCCCACTTCCTTGAGCTCGCGGGCGCCGGCGTCGGCGCCGGCCTCGCTGTCGACGAGGCGGGAGCAGGAGAAGACGTTGGGGGCGCTCCCGTCGGGAAGCTGGAGCCGCTCCGCCAGGAGGCCGGCTGTCATCCGGCCAATGTTGAAGGCCCGCGTCCTCGAGTCCTTGTCGATCCGTGGATCGCAAGGCACGAAAACCCCCAGGGTGGGGGCGCCCGGTCTCTTCCGGCCCGCGTACGGCATGGCTCCTCCTTCGCGTCCTCTAGATGTACTCGATCGTCGCCGGCGGTTTGGACGTCAGCTCGTAGGCTACCCGCGTCACTTGGGGGATCTCCTTGGTGATCCGCTTCGCCATCCTCGTTAGCGTCTCGAACGGAACGGGCGTCGGCTCGGCCGTCATGGCGTCCCGGCTCTCGACCGAGCGGATAATGACGATGTCGCCGAAGGCCCGCTTGCCGTCGACGATGCCCGTGCCCTTGTCGGCGAGAAGGACGGCGAACGCCTGGAACGGCTTGAGCGCGGCGACCTCCTCCTCGACGATGACCGTGGCCAAGCGCACGACGGCCACCCGCTCGGGCGTGACCTCGCCGATGATCCGCGTCGCCAGGGCGGGGCCCGGGAACGGCATCCGGTTGTAGATGAGCTCGGGCAGGCCGAGCTCCTTGGCCACCTGCCGGACCTCGTGCTTGAAGAGCTCCTTGAGGGGCTCGACGACCTTGAAGCCGAAGCCCTTCTCAGGGTCGATGCCGATCTGCTCGAGGATGTTGTGCTGGGTCTTGACGCCCTGCTGCGTCTCGATGATGTCGGCGGCGATCGTCCCCTGGATGAGGAAAGGGGCCTTGCTCCGGAGGACCTCCCGGCCGAAGGACTTGTAGAAGGCGTAGCGGAAGGCCTTGCGCTTCTCCTCCGGGTCGTCCTTGCCCTTGAGCGCGGCGAAGAACTCCTTCTTTTTATCGACGATGTCGACGGCGATGCCCAGCCCGCCGAAGATCTTGGCCACCTCGGCCGGCTCCCCCTCCCGCATCAGCCCGTGGTCGATGAAGACCGACTTGAGCTGAGGCCCCAGCGCTCGGTGGGCCAAGACGGTGCAGGTGGCACTGTCGACGCCTCCCGACAGGGCGGAGATGGCCTTCCCCCCGCCGACGGTCGTGCGGATCTCCTCGACCTGGGTCTCGATGACTTTCCTGACGTTCACGGCCGCCTCCCTCGCTCGTTCGGACCTCATCATAGCCGAATAATAAAGAAGGGGTCAAATCTTCATTCTGCCACTTTTCGGGCAGGATCGGACGGGCGCGCCGCCCGCGGTCATCGCGAGGGGTGAGAGCGGCGGCCCAATTATCCCCCTCCGAATAGCCCGCGGAGACGATTGACCGCCCCCGCGGCCCCTGCGACGATGAGGCCATCGCAAGGAGGGCCTTTCATCCAAGGCTATTGCGAAAAGCGGAGCAGGACAACGGGGATTCCTCTCCAAGGCCCTCCTTGCCCCCTTCACCTCCTCAATATCCTCAAACGGGCCCGAGGGGGCCCGTGCACAATTGCCCGCCACCGATAAGAAGTTCAAGCCGCTCACGGACGGGCTCGCCGGGGAGGAAGCAGCCGTGTTTGAAAAGTCCCTCCCTACCTGCTAGCCTAGAAGGCAGAGGCCGGCCGGCACGGCCCAGGGAGGGACCGCGATGAATAAGATCCTCGGCAGCTTCCTTGCCGGCGCCATCGTCCTTTCGGGCGCGAGTTGCGCCACGATGAACAACTCGGAACAGGGCGCCGTGGTCGGCGCGCTCGGCGGCGCCCTTATCGGAAGCCTCATCGGCGACTCGACGGGCGACGCCGTGGCGGGCGCCATCATCGGCGCGGCCATCGGGGGCATGGCCGGGGCCTACATCGGCAGCTACATGGACCGCCAGGCCGCCGAGATGCGGCAGTCGGTCGGGGACGCCGACGTCGCGCGCATCGGCGAGGGCATCCTCGTCTCGTTCGACCTCAATCTCCTCTTCGGCCCCGGCGGCTTCGAGCTCCTCGTATCGGGCCGCGACGGCCTCGACCGGATGGCCGTCATCCTCGACCGCTACCCGGACACCCACATCTTCATCGAGGGCCGGGCCTTCCGTCCCGGGACCTACGAGCCCGACTACCCGCTGGCCGAGCGGCGGGCCAGGGTCATGGCCGATTACTTGCGGAGCCGGAACGTGCGGCCCGACCGCTTCACGGTCAGGGGGTACGACCGGAGCCAAGCCGGCCCGAACGACCGCTTCCGGAACCGGCGCATGGGCCTGGCCGTCATGGCCGACGACAACCTGAAGAGGACCGCCCGCGCTCGCGCGAGATAAGGCTCATCAAGATCGGTATCTCCGGCGTCAGGGGCATCGTCGGCGAAATGATGACGCCGGAGGTCGTCAGGGACGCCGCCCCGGGTCAAACGGCAGAGGGCGGCTCTTCAGAAATGATCTTCTCGACCTCCGCGTAGGCCCTCTTCAGGACCTCGCCGATCCGCCGCAGCTTGTCGCGGTTCATGCCGCGGGCGCGGCGGCCGACGAGCCGGCCGAGCTCGGCGATCTCCCCCATCACGTCGCGGAACTGGTC
>JBBISK010000184.1:0-5376 GCA_037441295.1 Candidatus Aminicenantota bacterium
CTGAAGAGCCGGTTGACGGCCCCCTTGATGTCCTTGAGCGGGTTGACAATATAGAGGTGCGCCGTGGCCTTGTTGGCGGCCTCGAGCGGCTCGGTGTCGGCAGAGATCTTGCGCAGGGCCGAGGCCAGCCCCGCCGGGTAGCGGGTCAGCATCGCTCCGCTCGCGTCGGCCAGGAACTCCCGCTTCCGCGAGACGGCGAGCTGGATGACGGTGGCGACGAGCGGCGAGAGGACGGCCAGGGCCAGCCCGACGAGGACGAGGATCCCCCCCGCGCCGCCGCGCCCGTCCCGGCCGCCGCGCCGCCGTCCCCCGCCCCAGAAAAAGCTCCGCAGCATCCAGTCGCTGAGCAGGGCGACGACGCCGGCCATGACCACGACGACCGTCTGGAGCCGGACGTCGTAGTTCTTGATGTGCGACATCTCGTGGGCCACGACACCCTCCAGCTCGGCGCGGTCGAGCTTCTGGAGGAGGCCCGTCGTGACGCAGATGACGGAGTTCTGCGGGTTGCGTCCGGTGGCGAAGGCGTTCGGCGCCGTGTCGTCGATAACATAACAGCGGGGCGCGGGCAGGCCGGCGGCGATGGCCAGGCCCTCGACGACGTTATAGAGGTAGGGGTACTCCTCTTTCGTCACGGGACGGGCCCGGCTGATGGCCAGGGTGACCTTATCGCTCGAGTAGTAGCCGGCGGCGGCCATGGCCATGGAGACGACGACGGCCAGGACGAGGCCCCCCTTCCCCCACCCGCTCAGGTATTCGAAGAACCAGGTCAGGAGGAAGATGAAGGCCGTGAAGAAGACGACCAAGGCGGCCGACTTCCACTTGTTGCGCGAGATCTGTTCGTACATGGCGGACTATCAGGACGGGGACATGTACCTTCGTGTCCCCGGGACACGAAGGTACGTGTCCCCTCTTATTCCCGGGCGTCGCCGAATTAGAAGCTGACCTTGACCGGGCCGCGGGCGACCTGTTCCTCGATCTGGAAGTAGTCGCGGGGCTTGAAGGCGAACATGTTGGCGATGATGTTCGAGGGGAAGACCTGCTGGGCCATGTTGAACTTCATGGCGGTGTCGTTATAGAACTGCCGGGCATACGCGACCTTGCTCTCGGTCCCGGCCAGCTCCTCCTGGAGCATCAGGAAGTTCTGGTTGGCCTTGAGGTCGGGATAGTTCTCGGCCACGGCGAAGAGGGACTTCAGGGCCCCGGAGAGGACGTTCTCCGCCTGGGACTGGTCCTTGACCGTCTGGGCGTTGACGGCCGACGCGCGGGCCTCGGTCACGTTCTGGAAGACCGTGCTTTCGTGCTTGGCATAGCCCTTGACCGTCTCGACCAGGTTCGGGATGAGGTCGTAGCGGCGCCGGAGCTGGACATCGACCTGGGACCAGGCGTTGTCGCAGCGGTTGCGGTACGTCACCAGCCGGTTGTACATCCCGACGGCGATGAAGCCGACGACCACGATGATGAGGAGAAGTAATACGAGTGCACCCATGCGTCTCTCCTTATGAAACCTTCGTTCTGACCGGGATCATCCCTTAGGATACGGGCGGGGAGCGGAAAAATCAAGCCACCGCTACCGGTTCCGATAGATGACGGCGCCGCTGATGACGATTTTCTTCCCCGTCGAACGCGGGTCGGCGTCGGCGCGCGCCACGATGCGGACCGCGTGCGTCCCCTGCTCGAGCCCGTAGACGTGCCACAGGGATGAATCGAACGTCCGCGGCACGATGTAGCAGTCCATGTCGCGCGCCCTCTTCCCGTCGACGTAGACGTCGGCCCGGCCGCCCTCCTGGTCGAGGAGGCCCTGGATCGAGACGGCCGAGCCCGTGAACGTCAGCACCGCCTCGGCGCCAGCGCCCGACGCCGACATCCCCACGACGTCCTGCTTCTTCTCCCCTGCCATCACGGGCTTCCAGCCGCCCTTGAAGGCCCAGGAGGCGTCCTTGAAGCCGAGGCGGCGGTCCGGCACCCCCATCGTCCACTGCTCAAGCCGGGCGGGGACCGGCGTCTCGGTCGGCACCGTGACCGCCGTCTTCGTGACCTTCCCTCCCGCCGCCCGAACGACTTCGAGCGCCCGGGCCAGCGTCGCCCGGCTGATATCGTTGAAGGACGAGCGCGTGTATTCGAACTTGACGTCGGCCAGGGCCGGGATGCCCGATTTCCAGAAGTCCGGGATGGCCCCGTAACCGAGAATGACGCCCAAGACACCGCCGGCGCTCGAGGGGTTGCAGTCGGAGTCCTGGCCGCAGCGGGCGGCGATCTCGATCGTCCGTCCGAAATCCTTCCCCCCGAAGAGGAGGCCGATGGCGATGTAGCCCCCGTTGATCTTGGCGTCGATGTTGAACGGGTCCAGGGCGCCGTCGGGGCAGGATTCGTCCTTGTCCCACTTGTTCTCGACCAGCCGCCAGGTCTTCTTCCAATCGCCGGGGTCCTTGGCGCTCCAATCGAGGACGTCCCTGATCAGCCGGGCGTATTCGCTCTCCCGCGGCAGGCAGGCCCAGCCGGCCTCGACGACCTCGCGGACGTCCGATTCGAAGAAGGCGGCCGCGTACATGCCGTTGAGGAACATGCCGCCGTAGAGGCCGTCGCCGTAGTTCATGACCCGGCCGACCCGGTCGCTGTACTTGCTCGCCTCCCGCGGCAGCCCGGGGCACATCAGACCGATGAAATCGGCCTCGATCTGGAAGTCGATGTCGTTGGCGTGGATGTTGTAGAGAGGGTGTCCGGACATCGGGGCCTTGAGGCCGAGGTTGAGCAGGCGGCGGGCCGCGGCGTTGGCGTGCCAGAGCCCGTACTGGCTGACCCTGAAGGCCTCGCCGAACTCCTCGGTCGTGGCCTCGAGGCCGAGCCGGTCCATCGTCTCCGACATCGTCATCCCGACGTAGAGGTCGTCCTGATGGATGGCGTTCTCCACCCGCTCCGGCTTCCAGGGCGGGAGCTCCGATTCGTTGATCCTGCCGTTCGAGCTGAACTCGGTCGGAGCGCCGAAGGAGACGCCGATCATCTTTCCCGCCCAGCCGCCGCGGACCTTGTCCTCGAGCGCGCTCATGGCGATGGTGCGCGTTCCGGGCTTGGCGGCCGGAGAGCAGGCCAGGCCGGCGCTCATGGCGCAGACGACAACGGACAATGCGCAGAAGCCGAAGACCGGATCCGGATATTTCATGCGTTCCCCCAACCTTCCATGGCGGATGTTCGTCTTTAGAATATTGATGCCGAACTCCCGCCCGGGATAGTAATGCACGTGGAAAAACCATGTCAAGGCACCGTTTCTTGTTGAATTCCGCCGGCCGGGAGGAACATAATTCCTTTCCGCGCGCCGCCGCGAGCGACCGTTCATGGCCGGCCCGCCGGCCGAGCTCGACCGAGGAGGTCATCATGAAGAGCCTGAAAAGAACATCCGTCATCGCCCTCGCCGTTCTTCTATCGCTTTCTCTGGCCGCGTTTGCGTCGGCGCAGGCAACCGTGAAAGCCGGGGCCAAGCCCGAGGCCAAGGCCGCGCCGAAGAGCCTGCTCACCTCCGACGTCCTGGCCGGCCTCGAGTTCCGGAACATCGGCCCGGCCCTCACCTCCGGCCGCATCAGCGATATCGCCATCCACCCGCGCAACCGCGCCGTCTGGTACGTCTGCTCGGCCTCGGGCGGCGTCTGGAAGACCGAGAACGCGGGCACGGCCTGGACGCCCATCTTCGACGGCCAGGGCTCCTACTCCATCGGCTGCGTCACTCTCGACCCGTCGAACCCCGACATCGTCTGGGTGGGCACGGGCGAGAACGTCAGCGGACGCCACGTCGGCTTCGGCGACGGCGTCTACAAGAGCCTCAACGGCGGCAAGACTTGGGCGAACACGGGACTCGCTAAGTCCGAGCACGTCGCCCGCATCCTCGTCGACCCGCGGAATTCGAACGTCGTCTACGTCGCCGCCGAGGGGCCGCTCTGGTCCTCGGGCGGCGAGCGCGGCCTCTATAAGACCGTCGACGGGGGCAAGACCTGGGCCCTCTCGCTCGAGATCAGCAAGGACACCGGGGTGACCTCGGCCGAGTTCGACCCCTCGAACCCCGACACGATCTACGCCGCGGCCTACCAGCGCCGCCGCTCGGTCGCGGCCTTCATGGGGGGCGGGCCCGAGTCGGCCGTCTACAAGAGCGAGGACGCCGGCAAGACCTGGCGCAAGCTCACCGTCGGCGTCCCCGGCGGCGACAAGGGCAAGATCGGCCTGGCCGTCTCGCCCATGGACCCGCGCGTCGTCTACGCCACGATCGAGGCCGGGCCCGACGAGAAGGGCTTCTACCGCTCGGCCGACCGCGGCGAGAGCTTCGAGAAGCGCAATCCCTATATCAGCGGCGGCACGGGCCCGCACTACTACCAGGAGATCTTCGCCGACCCCAACCTCTTCGACCGCGTCTACCAGATGGACCCGGAGATGATGGTCACCGACGACGGCGGCCGAACCTGGCGCCCGGTCGGCGAGCGCAACAAGCACACGGACAACCACGCCCTGGCCTTCGTCAAGGGCGACCCGGACTACCTCCTCGACGGCAACGACGGCGGCGTCTACGAGAGCCACGACGCGGGCAAGACCTGGCGCTTCTTCGAGAACCTGCCGGTGACGCAATTCTACAAGCTGGCCCTCGACAACGCCCGGCCGTTCTACAACGTCCACGGCGGGGCCCAGGACAACGGCAGCCTGATCGGGCCGTCGCGGACGCTCAACGGCAACGGCATCTCGAACTTCGACTGGGCGACGACCTACGGCGCCGACGGCTACGCCAGCGCCATCGACCCGGCCGACCCGGACATCGTCTACGTCGAGTGGCAGGAGGGGAACCTCCTCCGCTACGACCGCAAGAGCCAGGAGACGGTCTACATCAGCCCGCGGCCGGCGGCCGGCGACCCGCCCCTCCGCTTCAATTGGGACTCGCCGGTCGTCATCAGCCCGTTCTCGACGAAGCGGGTCTATTACGCCTCGCAGTTCGTGTGGCGGAGCGACGACCGCGGCGACTCCTGGGCGCGGATCAGTCCGGACCTGACGCGCGGCATCTTCCGGCTCGAGCAGAAGATCATGGGGCGCCAGTGGAGCGTCGACGCGCTCTGGGACCACGGCGCGATGTCGCAGTTCTCGACGATCACCACGGTCAGCGAATCGCCGCTCGCCGAGGGGCTCATCTACGCCGGGACGGACGACGGGCTCATCCAGGTGACCGAGGACGGCGGCAAGAACTGGCGGAAGGTCGAGAAGATCGCCGGCGTCCCCGACTATTTCTTCGTCAACAAGATCAAGGCCTCGAAACACGACAAAGACACGGTCTACGCGGCCGCCGATAATCATAAGCAGGGCGATTACAAGCCGTATCTCCTGATGAGCGCCGACCGCGGCCGGACCTGG
>JBBISK010000185.1:0-5305 GCA_037441295.1 Candidatus Aminicenantota bacterium
AGACGCACACGAAGGTGGACGAGGCGCTCGCCGGGTTCCAGGCGGCGCGCAAGCCGATCGTCGATTCGCTGCAGGAGGCGGCCATCGGGAGCCTCCACTGGTTCGAGAACATGGGGCAGGACCTCGGCCTCGATCCCCACGGCCTTCATCGCCCCCGAGAAGGCGAAGACGTGGTCGGCGAAGTAGGGCAGGATGAAACGCCGGGCCCGGAGGGTTTCGACGGGCTTCGGGGCGGATGGGCGCGGCGGCCGCGTGGCCGCGGCACGGCGGCCCCCAGACCGCGTCTCGCGGACCTCGTCGAGGAAGGCCTCGATCCGCGTCACGAGGCCGGCCTCGGCCCGGTGCTCGTCGAACTCCAGGACAAGGTGGGGCACGCCGGCGACGATCCGCTCGATGTGCCGCAGATTGAAGGCGTCGAGGCCGCAGCCGAAGTTGGTCAGGACGACCGGTTCGACGCCGTCCTCCGCCGCGGCCCAGAGCGCCGCCCGGATGGCCTGGCGGTTGTAGCGCCAGTGCGGGGCGCCGGGCCAGTTCAGGCCTCCGCCCCCGTCGAGCGGGAGGAAGTCGAGCGGCAGGGCGGTGACGCCGAGCTTCGCCAGGTGCCGGCCCAAGTTGAGGTTCAGGAACGGGTCGTGGAGAGTGTAGGGGCGGCCGATGACGGCCCAAAGCGGGCGGCCTGCGCCTCGGCCGGCAGCGATGACTTCCCGGCCCCTGGCCTGGAGCCGGACCCTGGAATCGGCCTGAGCCGCGGCCGCGACTTCATACGCGTCCCGGATGTCCCGGTCGCTCTTGCCGAGAACGTCCCGGACCTTGGACATGGAGTGCACGAAGTCCTCGGGCGCCCCGTTGAGGCAGACCGACGGCGCCAGGATCTCCGCCGCGGCCGCCGCCCGGGCCATGAAGGGGAAGCTCTCCGAATAGGGGCAGAGCGAAACGGATTCGGCGGGGTCGCGGTGGAGGTCGACGATGGCCGGGAAAAAGACCCGGTCGACAGCCTTGCCCCGGAACCACTCGAGGTGCCCAAAGGAGACCTTGATCGGAAGGCACGTCTCGGCCGGCAGGCGCCGCAGCCCGCTCCCGAGTATCTCCTGGTCGCTCTCCGGCGAGACGACGACCTCGGCGCCGAGCCGGTTAAAGAAGGCGGCCCAGAACGGCAGGAACTCGTAGAGGACCGAGGCCCTGGGCAGGCCGACCCGCAGAGCCGGACGCTCCGGGTTGCGGACGAATCCCTCCAGGATCGCCGCCCGCTCCTTAAACAGGTCGGGCGCCGCCGCCACGGCCTGTCCCTCCGCGTCCGGGGCGGCGCCTCCCAGGCCCTGCCCGGCCGTGTACCTCTCGCAGGTATCGCCGAAGTACACGACCTCGTCGGCGAAGGCGATGCGGTTGACCTGGCAGCGGTTGGAGCAGTGGCCGCAGGTGAAGCCCGTGACCTTGTAGTCCCTGGCGAGCTTGCGGGCGACGGCGGCGGCGTCCGGCGACCTCTTCCCGGCCGCGCCGACCTTCTCCGCGGCCATGAGAGCGGCGCCGATGGCTCCGGAGATACGGTTATGGGGGTGGACGCGGATGTCCCGTCCGGTCTCGAGGGCGAAGGCACGGACGACGGCGGGGTTGGAAGCGACGCCGCCCTGGAAGACGATGACTTCGCCGACGGGGCGCCCGGCCACGACCTTCTCCAGGTAGTTTCGGGCGATCGAATAGGCCAGGCCGGCTGAGATGTCGGCGACCGGGACGCCGCGGCCCAGGGCGTCGTCCAGCTCGGACTCCATGAAGACCGTGCAACGGCTGCCGAGGTCGGCCGGCTCAACCGAGGAGGCGGCCAGGCGGGAGAAGTCGTCCTCGATGCGGACGCCGAGGATCTCCGCCTGCTCCTCGAGGAAGGAGCCCGTGCCGGCGGCGCAGATCTTGTTCATGGCAAAGTCCGCGATCTGGCCGCCGCGGGCGCTGATGAACTTGGAGTCCTGGCCGCCGATCTCGAAGATCGTGTCGACGTCCGGGAAATAGCGGACGGCGCTCCGGAGCTGGCAGGTGATCTCGTTATGGACGACATCGGCCTCGAGCAGGGTGCCGGCGAGATGGCGGCCGCTGCCGGTCGTGCCGATGCCGAGGAGCTCGAAACCGGCCTGGCAGCGCTCCTCGAGGAGACGGTAGCCTTCCTTGAGGACCTCGATGGGCCGGCCCTTGGTCGGCAGGTAGACGCCCGCCCGCACCTGACCCTCCCCGTCGACCAGGACGAGGTTCGTGCTGACCGAGCCGATGTCGACGCCGAGGTGGCCGCGAACGAACTCTCCCGGCGCCGGGGCCGGCTCGCCGGCCGGGCGGACGTCGAGCGGCCCCAGGGCCGCGGGGTGGATCTTGTGCCGGAAGGGCGGCGCAAGGAACTGGAAAAGGGAATCCGCGGCCGTGACGTCGAGCGGTTTCCGCACCCCGGCCGCCCCGATGGCTACCCCCATGGCGGCGAAGAGATGCGGCGGGTCCGCCAGCCGGAGTCGGGTCCCGCCGAGGCCGAGGACCTCACGGAAGGCGTTGACCAGTCCAGCGTTGCGGGCGCCGCCGCCGGCCAGGAGCACGGGCGGCAGGGCCTCCCGCCCCTTGAGCACCGTGGCCACGAAGTTCCGGGCCAGGGCCTGACAGAGGCCGTAGGCGATCTCCTCCAGGGGCGTTCCCTTCTGCTGGAGGTGGATCATGTCCGTCTTGGCGAAGACGCTGCAGCGGCCGGCGATGGTCGCGCCGCGGCCGGCCGCGGCGGCCAGCGCCGCGAAGTCCTCGATGGGGAGCTTCAGACGGCCGGCTTGCTGTTCGAGGAAGGCGCCGGAGCCGGCGGCGCAGACGTCATTGAGGGCGAAATCGAGGATCTCCGGCTCGGCCGAAGGGCCGGCGCTCCGGCCGAGCTGGACCCAGCGCGAGGTCTGGGCGCCGATCTCGATGATGGACCGGACATCGGGGTGCGCGCGGGCGGCGGCCAGGGCCAGGGCCACGACCTCGTTCGCCAGGAAGGCCTCGGGCGGCGCCTGGACGATGTTGCGCCCGACCCCCGTAATGCCGACGAGAAGCCGGAGCCGGCCGCGCCCGCCGAGGATGCCGGCGACAACGGCACGGAACGCCGCGGCCGGGTCGCCGCGGTTGGGGGCCTCCCGGGAAGCGACGGGATGCAGGACGTTGTCGAGGAGAATGGCCTTGGTGGCAGAGGAGCCGATGTCGATGCCGAGAACGAACGGACCCATCCCTTCTCTTTGCCTTGAGCTGCAATGATATAGGGATTCCCGGGAATATGCCAGCCGGGGTGCCCTCAGCCGGCGACGGCGCGAACGATGAGGAACGCGCCCATGACGGCGAGCGAGAGGTAGACGATGCGCCGGAACACGCTTCCGGGGATGTCGTGGCTGACCTTCTCGCCCAGCCAGGCTCCGGCGACAAGGGCTGGGAGCGAGACGGCGTAGAGCCGAAGGACCTGGCCGCTCCACAGCCCCGCTACACCGTGTCCGAAGAGGATGAGGAGACCGGTCGGCAGGAAGTAGCCCTGGAGCGTCGCCCGGAACCTCTCGGGCGGCCAGTCCCGGAGCGTGGCGTAGACGACGACGGGCGGGCCGTTCGTGTTGTACGCGCCGCCCAGCACCCCGGCCACGAAGCCGACGGGCCAGGCCAGCCAGCCCTTGGCCGCCCGCCGCCGCGCCGCCGGCCGGGCCAGGCCGAAGAGGCCGTAGAGAAGGATGACGGCCCCGAGCGCCGCCCGAAGCGGGCCCTCGGGCAGGCCGGAGAGAAGGAAGATGCCCACGGGAATGCCCGCGACCGAGGCGATGATCAGCCGGACGGCCGCCCGGAGGTCGACCTTCGACCAATGTCTGGCCAGGATGAGGAGTGAGAGGGTCGGGCCGATGAAGGCGACGAGCGGCGTCACCGTCCTCAACCCCAGGAAGGCGGCAAGCAGGGGCATGGCCACCACGGCGTCCCCGAAGCCGACGGCCGAGCGGACGAACGCCGCGGCCAGGACAATGACGGCGACGAGCAGGCAGGTGGCGAGAGGGCTCAAAGGGCCGGGCTAGCCTCTTTTTTTCTTCCGGCCCAGGATGCCTCCGCTCAGGAAAAGCCCGGCGCCAAGGACGAAGCCGAGGTTGTACCAACCGCCGTTGTTGTGGACCTCGTAGAGGCGGACGTTCTTGGTGAAGAGCGAGACGACGAAGGTGATGGGTGAGATGAGGCCGTGCCACAGGCCGTACAGGAAGCCTGCGGTTTTGCCGGTGCGGTCTGGGATCTTCTCGGCGTCGTTCGGGCCCGGGGCGCAGCTCGCCAGGATGATGAGCGCGGCCAGGACGAAGGCCAGCGCGGGGAGTCTTTTCATGGGTCCCTCCTCCACTTACGGATGCCGGCCCTCATTCTACCGGAAGAGCGGGGCCGGGACAACGGGGAGCGCGCTGTCCGCGTCCGTCCCCCCGCTCGAAGGGCCTGGCGGCGCGCCTTTACTTTGCCCTCCGGAGGGAATAGAATAATGGAAAACCGCAGAGGTTTTGAATCCCTTGGACCAGGAGGCAACGATGAAAGGGGACCCGAAACTCATTAAGGTTCTGAACTCCCTGCTCGCCGACGAGCTGACGGCCATCAACCAGTACATGGTCCATTCCGAGATGTGCGACAACTGGGGCTACGGCAAGCTCCACAAGCTCATCGAGACGCGGGCCGTGACCGAGATGAAGCACGCCGAGAAGCTCATCGGGCGCATCCTCTTCCTCGAGGGGGCGCCCATCGTCAGCGAGCTCAAGGCGCTTCACATCGGCGTCGAAGTGCCCAAGATGTTCGCCAACGACCACGACGCCGAGGCCGGGGCCATCAAGTCCTACAACGCGGCCATAGTCCTGGCGGGCGAACTCAAGGACTATGCGACCCGCGAGGTCCTCGAGCAGATCCTCAAGGACGAGGACGGGCACATCGACGAGATCGAGGCCATCCAGGACCAGGTCGGCCAGATGGGCCTCCCGGTCTTCCTGTCGATCCAGGTCTGACCCGGGCCGCATCGGCTTTCACCATCCGAACCGGCGAGGGGGACGCTCGGCTGGCGTCCCCCTTTGCATCTTGACCCTGGATTCCGTCCTGATAGAATGAGGAGGGACCGCTCCGGCGCGGCCCTCTGCCCGAGATGACGGAAACGCCCCTGAAGAAGAAGATGGATTCCGACGCCATGAGCCGGCGCGGTTTCCTGCGCTGGAGCGCCTTCGTCGGGAGCTCGGCCGCGGCCGGGAAGCGGCTCTTCGGCGGGCGCCGCGCGCGGGCCGCCGATGCCGCAACCGCCGGCGCCGCCCCGCAGGCCGGGACC
>JBBISK010000186.1:0-1222 GCA_037441295.1 Candidatus Aminicenantota bacterium
CGGCGGGATTTCCGACGGGGGAACCGGGACAGGTTCCCGGGGCCGGGGGATAAGGACGGTCCCGGCGCCCCCTCGCCGGGAGACAGGGACAATACCGGTCGGGGAGGGACTGCCCCTACTTCCCGAACAGAACCGAGGCGCCGGTGTAGAAGGTGCCGGCCACGGCGCCGGTCATCAGGCAGGCCAGGGTCGCCGCGAGCAGGGCCCGGAAACCCAGCCGTGAGATGTCCCGCACACGCGTCGGGACGAGGGCGCTCGTGCCACCGACGAAGATGGCGAGCGAGGCGACGTGGGCGAACCCGCACAGGGCGTAGGAGGCGATGATGGCCGAGCGCGGGTCGCGGATGGCGCCCGAGGCCATGAGGTCGGCCAGGTGCTGGTAGGAGAAGACCTCGGTCAGGATTGTCCGCTCGCCGAGGACCTTGGCCACGGCCGTCGCGTCTGACGGCGGGACGCCCATGACCAGCGTGAAGGGATAAAACACCCAGCCGAGCAGGGCCTCGAGCGACAGCTTGACGTGCCAGCCGAAGAGGCCGTTGGCGAGGCCGCCGGCCCAGCCGAGGCCGAGGTTGACCAGGGCGAGCAGGCCGAGGAAGGCGATGAGCAGGGTGACGATGCCGCCGAGGAGCTTCAGCCCCTCCCCGGCGCCGTTGATGAAGGCCATGATCAGGTTGTCCTCGCGGTCGTAGTGCGGCTTGACGTCGACGCCGAGCGTCAGGGGCTTCTCCGTCTCAGGCATGACGAGCTTGGCCATGACGATGCAGGCCGGGGCGGAGATGAACGAGGCCGAGACGAGGTGCCCGGCGATCGTCGGGATCTGCCTCTGCAGGATCATGACGTACATGGCCAGCACGGTCGAGGCGATCGTCCCCATGCCGGCGGTGATGATCGTGCAGAGCTCCGAGCGCGTCATGTCCTTGAGGTGGGGCCGGACGACGAGGGCCGACTCGACGCCGACGAAGATGTTGGCCGAGACCGAGAGGGCCTCCGCCCCGCTGATCCGCATCGACTTCGTGAAGACCCGGGCGAAGAGCCGGACGACGAAGGGCATGATGCCGAGGTAATAGAGGCCGCCGAGGAGCGAGGCGAAAAAAATGATCGTCGGCAGGCCCTGGAAGGCCAGGAAGTAGCCGAGGGAGGTCTCCCCCGCCTCGTTCGCCGCACCGGGCGGCAGGGCCAGCCGGCCGAAGACGAACCTCGTCCCGGCCGTGGCCGTATCGAG
>JBBISK010000186.1:1252-5215 GCA_037441295.1 Candidatus Aminicenantota bacterium
CACATGGGTTCCCGCGGGGACAACGAAGATGAAAAAGGCGACGAGGAGCATGAGCCCGACGCCCCAGCCGAGGACGCGCCAGTTCACGACCTTCCGGTCGGTCGAGAATGCCCAGGCCGTCGCGGCCAGGACGAACAGGCCCAGAAAGCTGACGAGATTATAGACGCTCATGGCCCGCGACCCGGCGCACCCCTCACGGCCCGACCTTGACCCATTTCGCCGACGACGTTTCCCCACGGACGATGGTCAGGCGCGAGGGCGGCACCTGAAGGAACCGGGCCAGCCGCTCGAGGACCTCGCGGTTGGCCCGGCCCTGCTCGGGCGCGGCCTGGACCCGGACCCGGAAAGATCCGTCCGTTAGTTTCTCTACCCCCGGCGCCTTCGACCGGGGATGGACCTTGACCGAAAGGATCTCCGCCATCGACCCCTCGACGGCCCCGCGCCTAGTGCTTCTCGTCCAGGGCCGAGCGGTACTTGAGGAAGAGGTCCCTAAGGGCCTTCTTGGTGACGACGTAGCGGCTGAAATAGATGGGCGGCGCCGAGCGGTAGGTGTCGTTCGAGCGGACGATGACGTAGTCTCGGAGCGAGCCGATCTGCGTCTGGGGCGGGAAGCGGAACTCGACCTCGAAGGACTTGCCGGCGGGGATGACGACGGGGAAGACCAGGGGCTTGCCGCCGCCGAAGAACTTGACCTGCTCGTGGGCCATCTCGACCTGGAGCTCGAGCTCGCCGACGTTGCGGATAACGACCTTGGCCGACGGCGCCTCGCCCTCGAGGCTCAGGCCGAGGTCGATGTTGTAGCGGTCGAGCTCGATCTTGGGCTGGGGCGGGACCTCGATGTCGGCGCTGACGCTCAGCTCGCGCCGCGAGTCGTCGGTGTCGTTGCTGACGAGGTAGACGTACCGCGTCATCCGGCCGGCGTAGCTGTGGGTGTCCATCGAGACCTTGATCTTGCCCGTTTTGCCCGGCTTGATCTCCTTCTCGGAAACGAGGGCGGCGGTGCAGCCGCAGGTCGTCTCGACCCGCTCGACGACGAGCGTGTCCGTGCCGTCGTTCCGGAACTCGAACTCGTGGGTCAGGACCTCGCCCTGCTTGACCTTGCCGAAATCGTGGGCCGTCGCCCTGAAAACGGCCCGGGCCTTCGTCGCGCCGGAGAGGCCACCGTCCGGGGCCAGGACGAGGGCGGCCAGGCCGACCGCCAGGGCGATCCTATGGAGAGTGCGGGTGCGCATCTTGCCCTCCTTACAGACTAACACGTCTATTTATAGCCGATTTTCTCATTTTTCCGCAAGCAGAGCCCGCTGCACCGGGGGAGCCGGGCCCGCGCCCGGCCGGCGCGATGCCGCGCCGGCGGCCGGGCGGCATGTTGCCCCGGGCGCGGCCTTATGCTATACTGCGCCGAAAATGAGACGGAGGCAGGCCCCATCCGAAAAGCGCTTCTGGCCCTTGCGGACGGTACCGTCCACGAGGGCGTAGGCTTCGGCGCGACCGCCAAGGTCGGGGGGGAAGTCGTTTTCAATACCGGGATCGTCGGCTACCCGGAGAGCATCACCGACCCGTCCTACCACGGCCAGATCCTCTGCCAGACCTATCCTCTCATCGGCAACTATGGCGTCAATCCGGCGAGCTTCGAGTCCGACCGGCCGCGCATCGCCGGCTACGTCGTCTCCGAGCTCTGCGACAAGCCGTCTCACGCGACTTCGGCCAAGACCCTCAATGACTGGCTCCGCGAGAGCGGGGTGCCTGGGATCGCCGGCGTCGATACGCGCGCGCTGACGAAGAAGCTCCGCGTCCACGGCGTCATGCCGGGCCTCGTCGCCGTCTCGGACGGCCCGCTCAACGCACGCCGGCTCCGGGCAGACGCCATGGCCCTCACCGACCCCAACGCCCGTGACCTCGTGGCCGAGGTCACGACGCCTGAGATCCGCATCGTGAACCCGAGGGCCGCGACGTCGGTCGTCCTCATCGACTGCGGCGCGAAACAGGGCATCGTCCGCAGCCTCGCCCGCCGCGGTGTCGCCGTCGTCCGCGTGCCCGCCGACACGGACGCCGCCCGCATCCTCTCCTTCTCGCCGCGCGGTGTCGTCATCTCCAACGGCCCCGGGGACCCCAAGCGCGCGGCGGCGACGATCGGCACCGTCCGGCGGCTGATGCGGGAGGGAGTCCCGCTCTTTGGGATCTGCCTCGGCAACCAGATTCTGGCCTTGGCCGCCGGGGCCGACACGTACAAGCTCAAGTTCGGCCACCGCAGCCAGAACCAGCCTTGCCTTGAGGAGGGGACGAAGCGCTGCTACATCACCAGCCAGAACCACGGCTTCGCCGTCGACCGGAAGACGCTGCCCCGGGACTGGGCGCCCTGGTTCCGCAACGCCAACGACGGCACGAACGAGGGCATCCGCCACCGCCGCAAGCCCTTCTGGAGCGTTCAGTTCCACCCCGAGGCCTGCCCCGGCCCGACGGACACCGAGTTCCTTTTCGACCGCTTCCTGGAGGCCGCCCGGTGAGGAAGCCGCGGAAGGTCCTCATCCTCGGCAGCGGGGCGCTCAAGATCGGCGAGGCGGGCGAATTCGACTACTCCGGGAGCCAGGCCATCAAGGCCCTCAAGGAGGAGGGGGTCGAGGTCGTCCTCGTCAACCCCAACATCGCCACCATCCAGACCTCCGAGGGCATGGCCGACCGGGTCTATTTCCTGCCGGTGACGTCCTATTTCACCGAGAAGATCATCGCCCGGGAGAGGCCCGACGGACTCCTCCTGTCCTTCGGCGGCCAGACGGCCCTCAACTGCGGCGTCGCCCTCTGGAAGAGCGGCGTCCTCGAGAAGTACGGCGTCCCGGTCCTCGGCTCGCCCATGGAAGCCATCGAGAAGACCGAGGACCGGCGCCTGTTCAACGAGGCCCTGGCCGAGGCCAAGCTGAAGACGCCGCACGGCATCGCTGTCCGCTCCGTCGAGGATGGCCTCAGGGCGGCCGAGAAGGTCGGCTACCCGGTCATGGCCCGCGTCGCCTACGCCCTGGGCGGCAAGGGGAGCGGCATGTCGGGAACGCCGCGCGAACTCCGCGAGGCCCTGCGCAAGGCCTTCGCCTCCGCTCCCCAGGTCCTCATCGAGGAGTACCTTGCCGGCTGGAAGGAGATCGAGTACGAGGTCGTCCGTGACCGGGCCGACAACTGCATCACCGTCTGCAATATGGAGAATTTCGACCCCATGGGCATCCACACGGGCGAGAGCATCGTCATCGCCCCGTCCCAGACCCTGACGAACGAGGAGTACCACCGCCTCCGCGAGATTTCCATCCGCGCCGTCCGCCACCTGGGCATCGTCGGCGAGTGCAACATCCAGTTCGCCCTCAACCCGCGGACCGGAGACTACCGCATCATCGAGGTCAACGCCCGGCTGTCGCGGAGCTCCGCCCTGGCCAGCAAGGCCACCGGCTACCCGCTGGCCTTCGTGGCCGCCAAGCTCGTCCTGGGCCACCTCCTGCCCGACCTCCCCAACTCCATCACCAAGGTCACCTCGGCCTGCTTCGAGCCGGCCCTCGACTATCTCGTCGTCAAGATCCCGCGCTGGGACCTCAAGAAGTTCGGCCGCGTCTCGAAGAAGATCGGCTCGGAGATGAAGTCGGTCGGCGAGGTCATGGCCATCGGCCGCTCCTTCGAGGAGGCCATCCAGAAGGCGACCCGCATGCTCCAGATCGGCGTCTACGGCGTCGTGGGCAACGAGAGCTACTCGTTCGCCGACCTGGAGAAGGAGCTCTCCCAGCCGACCGACGAGCGCCTTTTCGGGATCGCCGAGGCCCTCCGCAAGGGCTGGGCGGTCGACCGCATCCATCGCCTGACCAAGATCGACCGCTGGTTCCTGTCCAAGCTCAGGGCCATCGTCGACCTCGGCGAGACGCTGCGCGGCCGCGCCCTGCACGACGTGGGTAGCGGGCTGATGGCGGAGGCCAAACGGAAAGGCTTCTCCGA
>JBBISK010000187.1:0-5193 GCA_037441295.1 Candidatus Aminicenantota bacterium
CCCGGCGGCCGGACGCCCCGGCCGGGCCGGACCCCGCGCGGTAGAGGACGCGACCCATGAGCAGCAAAGGCATCATCCACGTCATCGACGACGAGCCCGTCATCCGCGACGTCCTCGGCCAGCTCCTGACCTCCGAGGGCTACGAGGTCGAGCTGTCCGCCTCCGGCGAGGAGGCCCTGGAGAAGTACGCGCCCGCCTCGGCCGACGTCATCCTCCTCGACCTCCTCATGCCCGGCCTGGACGGCATCGAGGTTTTCCGGCGGCTCAGAAAGGTCGACCCCCTGGCCGCGGTCATCATCATCACCGCCTACGGCTCCGTCGAGTCCGCCATCGACGCCATGAAAATGGGCGCCCTCGACTACGTCCAGAAGCCGTTCAAGCACGACGACCTCCTGCTGACGATCGAGCGGGCCGCCGAGCGCCGGCGGCTCCAGGAGGAGAACCTCCGGCTCAAGGACGAGCTCAGGCAGAAGTTCAACGTCTCGAACATCCTCGGCAAGAGCGCGGCCATGAGGGCCGTCTTCGACCTCCTCCGGGCCGCGGCGCCGACCCGGAGCACGATCCTCCTCCAGGGCGAGAGCGGGACGGGCAAGGAGCTAGCCGCCCGGGCCATCCATATGAGCTCGAACCGCGCCGACGGCCCGTTCGTCATCGTCAACAGCGGGTCGCTCCCGCCCGACCTCCTCGAGAGCCACCTTTTCGGCCACGTCAAGGGCGCCTTCACCGGCGCCGTGGCCCTGAAGAAGGGCCTCTTCGAGGCGGCCGACAAGGGCACGATCTTCTTCGACGAGATCTCGTCCATCAACCTCGAGACGCAGGCCAAGCTCCTCCGCGTCCTCCAGGAGCGGGAGTTCATGAGGCTCGGCGGAACGGCGACGATCAAGGTCGACGTCCGGATCATCGCCGCCACGAACACGGACATCGAGGAGATGATCGCGCAGAAGACGTTCCGCAAGGACCTCTATTACCGGCTGAACGTCATCAAGATCGAGCTGCCGCCCCTGCGCCGCCGGAAGGAGGACATCCCGCTGCTCGTCCAGCACTTCATCGACGTCTACGGCCGGGAGAACGGCAAGGAGGTCGAGGGCGTCAGCGAGGACGTCTACGAGATCCTCGAGGCCTACGACTGGCCCGGCAACGTCCGGGAGCTCGAGAACCTCATCGAACGGGCCGTCGTCTTCTCGCGCTCGAAGGTTATCACCCGCGAGTCCCTGCCCCCCTTCCTGCTGGCGCGGGGGGCCGCGCCCGAGGGCTGGCTGCTCTCCCCGGAAGAATCCCTCGACCTGCGGGAGCGGACCCAGGACTTCCAGCGGAAGGTCATCCTGACCGCCCTCAAGAAGAGCCGCGGCGTCCAAAAGCAGGCGGCCAGGCTCCTCGGGGTCAAGGCGACGACCCTGAACGAAATGATCAAGCGCCTCCGCATCGACGCGGACGGCACGCCCGACTGAGGGGTCAGGAGAACTTCCCGGGGACGGCGCGCAGGGGATTGAAGACGACGCGGTCGACCTTCCCCGCGACGTCGAGGACGAACTCCTCGCTCGGCTTGTCGATGACGAGCCTCTCCCGGCGGACCTGCCCCCGGCTCGTCCACTCGACCCAGAGCGGAAAGACGAAGCGCCCCCGGGTCTGGGTGACCCGGAGCCTCAACCGGGCGCCGGACGGCCCGGCCTCCTCCGTCCAAGAGGTTTGGACCGCCGGCAGCTCCCAGGTCCGGAACCAGCCCTGGAAGAAGTCGCCGAGGTCCCGCCCCGAAACCTTCTCCATGACGGCCACGAAGCTCTCGGTCCGGGCCGCGCTGTACTTGTAGCGGGCGAAGAACTCCTTGAGGCCGGAGAAGAAGACGTCCGGGCCGAGGAGGTCCTCGAGCATGAAAAGGGTGAGGGCCGCCTTGTCGTAGACGATGGCCTGGTAGGCCTCGAAATCGAGGAAGCTCAGGCGCGAGCCGAGCATGATCGGGCCCTTGACGGACTTCCTCTCCGTCCACTTGGCGAACTTGGCCAGGACCGTGGCGTAGGCCCTCTCGCCGTATTTCTCGCGGAGGTAGGACGCGGCGGCGAACTGGGCCAGGCCCTCGCTCAGCCACTGGTCCTTGTAGGTCATGAAGGAGACGCCCTGGCCCCACCACTGGTGGGCGATCTCGTGGGCCAGGAAATAATCGTCCCAGTCGGACAGGCTGACGGGGCTGTTGGACAGGACGGGGTACGGATTGTCGCCGGACCAGGGGATCTCGTTGAGGACGACGAACGACGCCGGGCTGTGGCCGCCGGCCGTGGGATAGAGCCGGGTGACGATGCCGAGCTTCTCGTAAGGATAGGGGCCGAACGACCGGATGTAGAAGTCCAGGATCCCCCGCGCCTTTTCGATGAGGCCGGAGTCGTTCGCCATGACCTCCGTGGAAGTGAAGGTGCGGATGGGGACCGGGTCGGCCGCCTCCTTGGGCCGGTCGAACTTGCCGACGATGAACGACATGTACTTGACCGGGAACTTCGTCTCGAAGGTGTAGACGGCGCTGCCCGCCTTCTCGATCTCGACGACGTCGCCCATCTCGTTCCAGCGGCCCTTCTCGACGAGGTCCCCGTTCGAGACGCACTTGTAGTCCGGCGGCACGACGAGCTTGAGCCGGGCCTGGAAATAATCCTCCTCAGGGGGGGCCGGGTACCACAGGCCGGACTGGGAGAAGAAGTAGGTGTCGAAGCGCTGCCGGAAGATGATCTTGCTGGGCGGAATGGCCTGGCCGATGACATCCGTCGTGGGCGCCGGGGGATGCATCCGGCCGCGGTAATAGACCTCGATCGAGGTCGACGTCTGCGGGGGCGGCGGCGCGATGAGATAGACGTAGAGGAGCTTGCGGAGCCGGTCCCTCGTGTAGAAGAGCTCCCTCTTCTCCTGGTCAAAGACCCGGAGGATCTCGAGGTCCGGGGAGAAACGGAGCTTGACCGCGTCCAGCCCCGGCGCCCGGGCCACGACCGAGATGCGGGCCTTGCCCGAGAGGTAGGAGTCGGCGGGGGTGAAGCTGAGGTCGAGCTGGTAGCGGTCGACGTCGAACTTGTCGGCGAAGCTGACGAAGAACCGCTTCTCCTTCAGGCTCCCCTCCTCGCCCGGACTATAGAGACTGACGATCCGGTCCCGGGTCCGGTCATAGAGGTCGACCGCATCCTCCGAGAACGGGTAGTAGACATAGGTCAGCTCGCCGGCCCGCCGGGCCTTGAACTCGAAGACGGCCTCGTCGCCCTGCGGCAGGATGGACAGGTATTCGCGGTCGAGGGAGCTCTCGATAGTGAATGAGCGCGGATAGTTCCTGGAGAAAAGGGCCGCGGCCCGCGCCGTCTCCTCCTGCGTCGCGGCCGGCAGGCCCTCCTCCCGGCCGATCGCAATATGCGAGGAGGCGAAGGCGTCGGAGCAGCGGACGTAGAGCTGGTCGACCCCGTCCTCGAGAAACGGCTTGCCATAGATGAGCTCCATCTCGTGCTGCTCGACCGGGTTCGACGGGGAGAAGCGGACGGTCCCTTTGCCGAGGATGACGAAGGCCGTCTCGACCCCGGGCAGGTTGTCGTGGAAGACCACGGCGTCCGTGAACGACAGGCGGATGTCGCGGTGGGCGATCTCGACGGTGCGGACTCGCTCGGACGGGCCGCCGGGAATGCGGATCTTGAAGAGGCGGCTCGCGTTGCCCATGATGTCGTTCGCCGCGACCTCCCAGCGCCCGTCCCGGACGGCCAAGCCGAGCTGCCAGGTCTCCATGATGACGGCGGTGGCGTTCTCGAAGTAGGCCTGGCAATAAAGGTGGGTCGCGCCGTCCACGTCCGTCCGTTTCCCCGCCAGCCGGAGTCGGACCGAATCCATCTCGAAATCATGGAAGAAATTGTCCAGCCGGCGGCGCTCGATGTCGCGGGCGGCAGGAGCGACGAGCTCCAGGTACCCTTCGATGTCCTTCTTATGGAGGAGCGCCTGGGCCTGGCCGAAGAAGGCCTCCGGCGTCGGGAGAGCGGCTTGGGGGGCGCGCGGACGCACGGCCTTGGCGGCCGCGGGAGCGTCCGCGGCGCCGGCCGGCACGGCGAGCGAGGCGCGGAGGAGGAGCCCGAACAAGATGGCCTTTCTCACGGCCGCTGCCGTTCTATCAGCGCGAAGAACGTCATTCTTCATGGGCGTCCTGCTTGACCGCAGACCCTGAGAGCGGAATTCATGCCAAAAGGCGCATCTGGCGCCTCCTCCGAGGACGGGGTGCGTCGAAGTTTCGAAGAGACGGCCAAGCGGCCAGGGGGACTGGGAGCGTAAAGGAGTTTTACAGGCCGCTCAGGTCTTGAGCCTCCGGCCAAGAACCTTCTCCACGTCCTCCACCTTGCCCGTGATCCGGCCCTTGGCCCGTTCCCGGTCGTCGACGGCGATATGGGTCACCACCCGGCCCGATTCCTGCCGCATCTTCCGGTGGCATTCCTTGATCAGGGCGAAAACATCGTCCCATTCGCCCTCGACGATGGTCCCCATGGCCGTCAGCCGATAGGGCAGGCCGCTCTTGTCGACGATGTCGATGATCTTGGCCACCGGCCCAGCCAGCTCCTCGCCCTTGCCGATGGGCACGACGCTGAATTCGACGATCATGATCCGCTCCTATTCCTTGTCCTTGCCGGACGCGCCCCGTCTGAGGTGCTCCTCCCAAGTGATGAAGCTGTGGTAGTAGACCTCGTCCCCCTCGTCGATGCCGCGGGTGATCTCGGTGATGTGGGACGTCTCCGCCTTGAAGGCCTCGACGGCGTAGACCACGGCTTTGTCGGGCTTGACGTTGGCGCCGCAGGTGTAGATGTCCAGGGCGGCGTAGCCCATCTCGGGCCACGTGTGGGTCGAGATGTGGGACTCGGATATGACGACGACGCCGCTCACCCCGTGCGGCGGGAACTTGCTGAAGGAGATCGCCCAGACGTGGGCGCCCGCGATCTCGGCCGCCTTGACCAGAATCTGCTGGACCTTCTCGACGCTGCCGATGACCTTCGAGTCGCAGCCGGAGGCCTCGACGATATAGTGGTGGCCGATCGGGGAATGAGGGGTCTTGACCATCGCCGTCTCCTTGTCCGCTCTCGAAAAAATGATTATGGCACAATCGGACGGCGTGTCAAGAACCGGCATGGTCGAACGGGGCCTGTCCGTCAGCGTCACTCGCTGCGCTGGCGCCGAGGCCGTCCTTATCCCCCGGCCCCG
>JBBISK010000188.1:0-5121 GCA_037441295.1 Candidatus Aminicenantota bacterium
GAGAACACGGTCCTGGGCATGGCCACGTCCCTGACCGGCGTCGGGGCGGAGCCGGAGCGGATTCTTCTCGAGATCGACCGGGCCGCGGCGGCCGCGAAAAAGCCCTGAGGCGCGAGGGACGGGGGGAGGAGCATTATGATGGATTCCCCGCTCGAATTCGCCAAAAAGTATTTCGCGAGACGGGACCCGGTCGTCCTGGACGCCCTCCGCCGGAGCGCGGTCGGCATCGCCGGCGCGGGCGGCCTCGGCTCCAACGTGGCCGCGGCCTTGGCGCGGGCGGGGGTCGGCCGGCTCGTCATCGCCGATTTCGACCGCATCGAGGCCTCGAACCTCAACCGCCAGCAGTACTTCGTCGACCAGGTCGGCCAGGTCAAGGTCGACGCCCTTAAGGAGAACCTCCTGCGCATCAATCCTTTCTCCGTTTACGAGATGCACGAGGTCCGCGTCACGCCCAGCAACGCCGCCTCGATCTTCAAGGCGGTGGACGTCCTGGTCGAGGCGTTCGACAAGGCCGAGGCCAAGCAGATGCTGATCGAGACCTGCCTGCGCCGCTATCCGGGGCGGCCGATCGTGGCCGCGTCGGGGCTCGCGGGGTACGGAGGCAACCGGAAGCTCCATGCCCGGCGGCTGGGAAATCTCTACATCTGCGGCGACGAGGCCAGCCAGTGCCCGAAGGGCGTCAGCCCGATGGCCCCGCGGGTCGGCGTCGTCGCCCACATGCAGGCCAACCTCGTCGTGGAGCTCCTGGTCAAGATGAGAGGACGGCATGTTCCTTAGCCTTCAAGCGGCCGAGAATTTGATGGAGCACGTTGACGTCGCGGTTGTGGGCGCTGGACAGGCGGGCCTGGCCGTCAGCCACGAGCTCCACGCTGCGGGCGTGGAACATGTCGTGCTCGAGCGCGGCCGCGTCGGTGAGACGTGGCGGCACCGCTGGGATACCTTTTGCCTGGTCACCCCCAATTGGACCGTGCAGCTGCCCGGTCGCCGGTACGTCGGGCCAGACCCCTACGGCTTCATGCCGCGCGACGAGATCGTGGCCGCCTTGGAAGACTACGCCGCCAGCTTTGGGGCGCCGGTCCGCGGGGGGGTCACGGTCGTCGGGGCAGAATCGCGGCCCGATGGCGGCTTCATCCTGCATACGACAGAGGGGGATTTGAGCAGCCGCGCCCTGGTGCTGGCGACCGGCGCTTTCCAGCGGCCTCACCGGCCGGCGGCATCTCGCACGTTGCCCGCAGGCTTACTGCAGATTGACGTTGACGCCTATCGGAACGCAAGCGCCCTGCCGCCGGGGAGCGTGCTCGTTGTCGGCAGCGGCCAGTCGGGCGCGCAAATCAGCGAAGAGTAGCGTGAGGCGGGGCGCGAGGTGGTCCTGGCCTGCGGCAAGGCGCCTTGGGTCCCGCGTCGGCTCGGCAGCCAAGACATTGTATGGTGGCTGGCCCAGGCGGGGTTCTTTGACCAGACGGTTGAGACTCTCCCGACGCCGGCCACGACTTGCACCTTCGTACGCTCCAGGCTATGGGAGTCATCCTCACTGGGCACTTCCTGGGGATTGAGCGCGGCTTGGCCCACTTTGCGCAGGATCTGCAAGAGAGTGCCGACTGGGCAGATCAGCGCTTCCGCGAGCTGATGAGTCTGGTCGAGCGGTACGCGGCGGACCATGGACTTGATCTGCCGCCAATCGACATGCCGGGAACATTCGCTGCCCGCGCGCCCGAATCGCTGGATCTCTCCGACTTCGGCGTCGTCATCTTCGCCGGTGGCTTCCGTCCCGACTACCGGTCTTGGCTCCCATGGCCCGACGTGTTCGACGAGCTCGGCTTCCCCCGCCAGCGCGATGGCATGAGCACTGTCATTCCCGGGTTGTTCTTTGTCGGCGTCCATTTTCTGCGAACCCGAAAGTCCTCGCTCTTGCTCGGGGTGGGCGAGGACGCAAGCATCGTCGCCCGACATGTCGGCCGCGTCCTTGGGAGCGGGCGGCCTGAGGGGTGAACGCCAGCGGCCTAAGCGACCGAGGCCGGACTCCCGTCTCGGCCTAAGATCTCAGGGCAGGGAGAGGTCGACATGTTCAAGGTCAATGAGTATTTATAAAAGACCTTTCGGGTCGAAGCGAACAAGAAGTTCCAGCTCAAAGTCGCCGCGGACACCGCCTATTCTTGCCTTTACAAGTGACCTTCCGGCGGCTCCGGCCGCCGCTGCCGATGCGAGTCTCCGGAACTCGTTGCCTCAATACCTCCACCCCATGACCGCCCGGGCGAAGACGTTCATGAGGATCGGCACGGCGTAGATCACCGAAACCGCGATGACCTTCCTCCTGGTCGTCTGCAGGCTCAGCACGAAGATGATGGCCGCGTAGAAGATGAAGTAGCCGAAGAGGAAGATCAGCCAGACCCCGCCGAACGAGCGGTTCCAGAACGGATATTCCCAGACCAAGAGCCCGCCCAGGTTCAGGATAACCTCGACGAACACGCAGAAGACGGAATAGCCGACCGCCCAGAACCAGCGGTTCGGGAGCCCCAGGATCTTCTCCTTCGGGTCCTCCGAGAGCGTGTGGTAGTAGATGATGCCGGAGATGGCGAACATGAACATGATCTCGATGTTCCAGCCGACCATCGTCCGCAGGGCGGTGTCGCCGGGCGCCGTCCAGAAGGCCGAGCGGCCGGTCAGGACCAGGACCCAGCCATTCCAGGTCTCGTTGAAGAAGTCCATCCCGAAGAGGGTCAGGCCGGCGAGGACGGCGTCCCAGTTCCCGGAGCGGCGCGCCTCCTTGATCTCCCTGACGTAGATATAGAAGACGACCGCCAGCATCGGGATCACGTACCACTTGAGCATTGTGAAATCCCATAGCCCGGACAGGGCGCGGACGGAAGCTTCAGTCATCTCCTGCCTCCAGCGAAAAAATGGGCGCCGGCGCCGAACTCAATATCAAGCAACGAGGACACCGTCCTCGCTCAAAGGCTCCGCTGGGTCCACTGGCCGTCGATGAAGCGCCACATGGTCCCCGTCGGGTTCGCGCCCCGGAGCTCCAGCGGCAGCCGGTCCGGCCTGACGTTGTCATAGCAGTGGAGGGCGGCGAAACGGGTCATCGCCGCCGGTAATCCGACGGCGGTGAATCCCGGATGGCCGGTGGCGGGGTAAGGGCCGCCGTGGTTCATGGCCGGCGAGACGGCGACGCCGGTCGGCATCCTGTCGTTGAGGAGCCGGCCGACCTTCCGCCGGAGGGGCGGCTCGATCATGGCATAGGCCGCGTCGTCGATTGCGCCGCTATGGCTGTAGATGCTTCCGGTGAGATGGCCCTCGAGGCTCGAAGCGATTTTCTCCATTTCGGCCATGTCCCGCGCCAACACGATCAGGGACAGTGTCCCGAAAGACTCGACCTGGAAGGCCGCGGGATTCCGGAGGAAGGCGGCGCCCGAAAGCCGGAAAAGAGTGGGCAGGAACCTGAACCCCGGGCCGCCGGGTTTTCGGCCTCCTGCGACAAGATCGGCCCCCGACCTGGCCAGCCGAGCTGAAGCCGCCTCGAGGCCTTCGAGGACTTTCGGGCCGAGCAGGATCCCGGGCTCGGACCTCTCGAACGCGTCCTTCACGTCTCCCATGAAGGCTTCGCCGGCAGGACTGTCGACGACGACGGCCAGGCCGGGTTTGGTGCACATCTGGCCGGCCGCGAGGAGGCAGGAGGCGAAGAGCTCGGCGGCGATCGCCTCCGCACGCTCTTGGAGGGCTCCGGGAAGGATAAACACGGGATTGGCGCTCGACATCTCGACGTATATGGGTTTCCCCGCCCTGTCGGCCGCCTCCTTGAGCCTCATGCCGGCGGCCCGGCTGCCGGTAAAAGCCGCGGCCCCGAGCAGGGGATGGGAGACGAGCTTCAAGCCGTCCTCGGGCGAGCAATGATAGAAGAGCTGAACCGAGGCCGCGGGAAGCCCCGACCCCTCGAGCGCCTCGAAGGCAGCTTCGGCTAGGAGCCTCGTCGTCTCCGGATGACTGGGATGGGCCTTGGCGATCACTGGGTTCCCGGCGGCGAGGGCCGAGGCAAAATCCCCGCCGCCCATGCCGTTATAGGCGAAGGGAAAGTTGTTCGGACCGAGGACGACGACCGGACCGCCGAGCGGCCCGAGCCTCGAGCGGATGTTGAGCCTGGTGTCGATGGTGGCCCGGCACCATGAGCGGTCGCGGCAGGCCTGGGCGGCCTGGCGGAGCTGGTCGACGAGGCGGGGGAATTCGACGGACCTGAGGCGCGGCTCCTCGGGCAAGGCCGTTTCCAGATGAGCCGCGGCGACGAGGTCGTCCCGGCGGCCTTCGAGCTTCCCGGCGAACCTCTCGAGAAACAGGGCGACGGCATCGGGGCCGCTCCTCGCCAGGCCGTCGACCGCGGCGGCGCCGGCATCGAGGGCCGCCTGAACGTCCGTCCACGGAGATACCGGATAGGCCCCGGGGAGGTGCTTTCCCGTCGCGGGGCTCATGGCGTTGAAGGAGTTCGAGGGCCGGCCGGCCGGCCGCCATTCACCATTGATCAGGACCGGATTCACCATCGAACGAACCCCCCATCCGTTATCACTTTGCCCTCGGCTTTCGGACCGTCGGGTTGCTCGACGCGGGCCCCTCCCGACTTCATCCCCCCGAATAAATGGGCGAGACGACGACCCGGTCCCCGTCCTCGACCTTCTCGCCCGCGGCCACGGCCCGGCCGTTCCGGGTGACGATCTTCGGCCTGGCCTTGTCGAGGCCGGCGAGGGCGAGGACCTCCTCGATCGTGGACGACGGCGGCACCTCGATCGACTTCTCGCTGAACCCCTGGAGGTTGACGAACGGGCCGATGAGCTTGACGGTGATCTTCATTTCAGGTCAGCGAGCCGAATCTCTCGGCCGCGGCGGCCTCGGCCGAAAGGCCGAGCCGCTCGAGGGTGGCCTTGGTCGGGAAGCCGCGCCGGTCGTAGCCGCGGATGTCGTAGTAGTGCTGGAGGAGCCCGTCGTACTTCTCGTATTCGAGGTGCTGGCCGGCGATCGGACCCTCCGTATCCGCGTTCGACGGGTCGAACCAGACGGCCGGAGGGTAATCGAGCTTCCGGCCGGAGGCCGGGAATTCGCGGAGCCAGAAGAGCTTGATCATGGAATAGACGCGGT
>JBBISK010000189.1:0-4778 GCA_037441295.1 Candidatus Aminicenantota bacterium
ACTTGGGCGAGATCGCCTTCGCCGATTCGCAGCTCGGACGCCTCCAGCAGTTCCTCCAGGAGAACGGTCTGCTCGACCGGACCTTCATCGTCGTCGCCGGCGACCACGGCGAGAGCCTGGGCGAGCACGAGGAGCAGGCCCACGGCTTCTTCATCTATCAGGCGACGGTCCACGTCCCCCTGATCATCGCCACCCCATTCCCGAAGCTCCAGGGGCTCGTGTCGCCCGAGACGACCGGCCTCGTCGACGTCCTGCCGACAATCTGCGACATGGCCGGCCTCCCGGTCCCGGCCGAGGTCCAGGGCCAGAGCTTGCTCCCGGCCTTCGCCGGCCGCAGGCGCAAGGCGAACCCCCTCGCCTACAGCGAGACCTTCTACCCCCGCTTCCACTACGGCTGGTCGGACCTCAAGAGCGTCCAGGACGGCCGCTACAAGCTCATCCTGGCCCCCGTGCCCGAGCTCTACGACCTCGCCGCCGATCCCCACGAACAGAAGAACCTCGTCTATCTCCAAAAGAAGGTTTACGAGGACATGAACGCCGCGGCCGAGATCTTCATTCAGCGGGCCAGCCGGAACGCCTACGAGATGGACGTCTCGAAGATCGACGAGGAGACCAAGGAGAAGCTGTCCGCCCTCGGCTATGTCGGGTCCTTCACCGACCCAGCCAAGCTCAAGGGAAAGGTCCTCGGCAATCCCCGGGAGAAGATCGGGGTCTTCAACCAGCTGTCCGACGCCCGCGAGATGGGCATGAACGGCAAGCCCGACGAAGCCATCCGGATCATCAAGGGCATCATCGCCTCCGACCCCGACATCACCGACGCCTACTTCTCCATCGGCAACATCCTCTTCCAGGAACAGAAGTACGAGGAGGCGCTCGGCTATTTCCAGCAGGTCCTGGGCCGCAAGCCCGACGACTCCTTCGCCGCCATCAACGTGACCCTGTCCTACGAGGGCCAGGGGAAATACGCCGACGCGGAGCGGTTCCTCCTCGACTACATGAAGAAGGGCTTCGAGGACTCCCAGTTCTACTTCATGCTCGGCAACATGAACTTCATCCAGAAGAAGTACGACCGGGCCATCCCCTATCTCAAGAAATGCCTCTCGTCCAACCCCGACTCCGCCAGCTCCTACAACCTCCTGGCGGCGATCGGCATCGCCCAGGACGACCTCGAAGGAGCCGAGCGGAACTTGAGTCAGGCCCTGCGGATCTCTCCCCGGCTCTCGAACCTCCACTACAACCTGGCCCAGATCGCCGAGAAGAGGGGCCGGACGGCGGAGGCCGAGGCGGAATACCTGAACGAACTCGAGATCTCCCCCAAGCACTTCAAGTCCATGTACAACCTGGCCCGGCTCTACCGACAGTCCCGCGACGCGGCCAAGGAGCTCGATGCCCTCAACAAGTGCCTCGAGACCGACCCCCGTTTCCCCCTGACCTATTTCTACCTGGCCCGGATCTACCTCAATCGGGGCGAGCGCTACCAGGAGGCCATCGACCTCGTCCGCAAGGGGATCGACCTCAAGCCGGAGCGGTCGGAGCTTCCCCTGGGCTACTTCCTGCTGGCCGACCTCTACAACCGGGTCGGCGACAGCGCCCGGGCGGCGGAATGCGCGGCCAAGGGCCAGGAGCTGGCCCGCACCCCGAAGTGACCCCCCGCCGGGCCGGCCGGGCCCGGACTTAGATCTCGACGTCCTTTTCGATGTCGGCGCGGCTGCCGTCGCCGGTGTTGGCCAGCCGGACCCTGAGCTTGTACTTCCCCGGGCCGAGAGGCATGGGCACCTTGATTTCGAAGTCCCTGGTCAGGAACTCCCGCAGCCGGCCGGCCTCGACCTCGATGGGGTACTTCTGAGTGAACGTCCAGGCCTCGGCGCCCCCGGCGTCGACGGCCTTGGCCGTGAGCTCGAGCTCGGCCCGCATCGCGGCGCCCTGGGCCTTGAGCCAGATGTTCCGGTAGGGCAGGCCGACGCGGAGCTCCGCCCCTCCCCCGGCCGCCTTGCCGACGTCGACGGCGACGTCGGCCAGCGTCGCGCCGGGCGCGGGTTTGGTCTTCGTCTCCCGGGCCTCGTTCCAGTGGACCTGGGCCCGGCTGACCTCCGCGATCTGCTCCGAGTTGAGGGCTTGGATCCGGTAGTCGCCGGTCCAGTGCTCGTCGACGAAGACGATTGGAAAGAACCCGTACCACCAGAACTCGGTCGGCAGCCCGTAGAACGTGACGCCGCGGGGGTAGGTCTCCCGGTAGTCCGGCGGGCCGAGAGTGACGTAGATCCGGCCCCGGTCGGAGAGCCAGCCGGGCGGCGGCCCGTCGGTGAAGAGGTGGTTGGCTTCGGCGATCCGCCTGAAGTACGTCTCCTTGTACTCGTTCTCGGGGGTCGCCGGGGTCGGGTCGCGCCGGGCCCAGAAATCGGCGATGAAGTCCTTCCGTTTCTCCGGAGGCAGGGCCTGGAAGGCCTTGCGCTCCTGCCTCGTGATAATGAGCCGGACCTTGGAGTAGAACTCCCGGCTCTCGGGGTCCAGGCTCCTCTCGAAGCGGGCGGTGGCACAGGCGCCGAGGACGGCCGCCAGGGCCAGCGCCGTGACGGCGAGACGGCGGGTTCCCATCATCATCCCTCCCGCGGCGATCCCTCCTTGAGCGGCCCCTTGTGCTCCTCGATCTTCTTCAGGATGTCGGGCTGCTTGGGATTGAGCTCCAGGGACTTCTTCCAGGCCGCCACGGCCTGGGCGACGTCCCCGACCTTGAGATAGCAATCGCCGATGGCGTTGAGGACGTTGAGGTTCGTGCCGAAGGAGGCGAGGAAATCCTTGTAATAGCCGATGGCCTGGGCGTATTCGCCGAGCGCCTGGGCCGTCTCGCCGAGGTATTGGGCGAACTCGTTCTTCTTCTGGTCCCGGTAGAAGGGCAGGGCGACGGCCTTGAGGCCGCTGTAGTCCTTGGCCGCGAACAGGACGCTGCAGAAGTCGAGGGCGAACTCGACCGAGCCGGGCCGGGACCGGTAGGCGCTCTCGAGAAGGGCCTGGGCGTTGGCGACGTCCCCCGAGCGAAGGCGCTGCATCCCGAGGACGTCCGAGAAATACGGGTCTCCGGCGGGCGGGAGCGGGGAGTACAGGAGCCACGGCCGCGGGATGTCCGCGTTCAGGCTGATGAAGAACTGGCTCTTAGCGGAGATGACCTCGGTCTTCGCTCCGTCGAGGAGGGAGACCGTCAGGACGTAATAGGCGGGCGTGAAGTCGGCCAGGGAGATGTCCTCGACGATGCGGGTCGTGTCCGGGTAGGCGCCGAGAGGCCGGGAGAACGACTTGAACGGCTGGCCCTCGCGGGTGATGGCGAAGGCGAGCGTGCCCGCGGCGAGAAGGTCCGGGCCCGCCCCGCCGACCTGCAGGAAGACGGACATCGTGTCCTTGACCGTGAAATCGTTCCGCGGCGAGACGACGAGCTGGGTGTCCCCCGCCGTGAACGGCTTGACCTGGCCGCGGAACTCCGGGTTCCGGATGACGCGGTTGGCCAGGAGGGGCACGCTCAGGGTCAAGCTCTGCGGCGGCGGCACCTTGAGCGTCGCCTCGACCGAGGTGAACTCCTTGGACAGGGTGTTCTTCCAGAGGATGTTGACCTTGTAATCGCCGTCGATAAGGGGGAAGGCGTCCTCGAAGGAGAACGGCCGGTCCTTGACCTTGACGAACTGGGACTCGCCGAACTCGACGGGGATGGACCGGTTGAACTGGTAAATCGTGCGCCCGGAGGCATCGGAGACGATGCCGTTGACGTCGAGGACCGTGCGGTAGATGCCGCTATTCTCCTCGATGCTGAGCTTGGACGGCTCGATGAGGTAGTGGACGAAGGCACGGCCCGCCGCGTCCCGATAGACCTGGACGAGGGCGTCGCTCGAGATGTAGTTGGCCGTGTACTCGACCTCGATGATGTCCTTGTACTTGAGGAGCTTGTCGGCGTAGTCGTCCTTGACCTTCTCGTAGGCGGCGGCCGGGATGCTTTTATAGATGAGGATCTCGGAGGGGATCGAAGGGGCCATGCCGATGAAGTAGTCGTTGGGGATGAGGGTCAGGGAGACCTCGGCGACCTCGGTTTCGATTTCGGAGAGGGCTTGGAAGGCGGCCAGGGAGTCCGTCATGTCGCCCGAGTAGTTGGGCATCAGCTTCTGGGGCCCGTCCCGGACCGGCGAGTACAGCTTGTAGTCCCCGGCGCCGTATTCCTTGAAGAAGACGACGCTGAAGGCGTTGGGGAGGTTGTACTCGGTCATCCCCTCGTAGAACCAGATGATGAGGGGATAGAGCTGCTGCTCGTTCTCGTATCTCGTGATCTGCTTCGGCTCGCCGAGGATGATGTAGACGCGCCCCATCTCGGATCGCCAGCCGCCGGAGAGGAGGCCCCGGCCGAAGTGCGAGTTGGCGTACTCGATGCGGCGGTAATGCTCGTCCTTGGCCTTGTTCACCGTGGAGTTGGGGTTAGGGTTGCGGGCCTTCCAGAAGGCCTCGATGAAGAGGCTGCGCTCGCGGTCGGTCGTGAGCTGGAGGAAGACCTCCTTCTCCTTGGGCGAGATGATGTAGACGACCTCCTCCGTCAGCCACTTCTTGTAAACGGGCGGGAGCTTGTTCACATCCGCCTTCTCGCCCGCGGCCGGCAGGGCGGAGGCGAGCCCGGCCAGGAGGACGACGAGAAGGCCGATCCGTTTCGTGAGGTTCATGGGCGGCACTTTCCTTCGAGGGCCTTAAAATTAGAGTGTACCGCGTCCGGCGCCCTTTTTCAAGGAACGGAGGGAGCGGGTGGGGCT
>JBBISK010000189.1:4846-5118 GCA_037441295.1 Candidatus Aminicenantota bacterium
CCTGGCCCTCACCTTGCTCCGCCAGGGAGCGGGCCGGACCGGCCCCGGCCGGGACTTCAACGTCGTCCTCATCACCCTGGACACGACCCGGGCCGACCGCCTCGGCTGCTATGGGTGCAAGGACATCGCGACACCGACCATCGACCGGCTGGCCGCCCGGGGCGTCCGCTTCGAGCGCTGTTACGCGCAGACGCCGATGACTCTCCCCTCCCACACGACGATCATGACCGGAACGCTGCCGCTCTACCACGGCGTCCGGGACAACGGCGGCT
>JBBISK010000190.1:0-5099 GCA_037441295.1 Candidatus Aminicenantota bacterium
GGCCGGGACAGCCCCGGCTGCGTTCGAGGAGGGCCACTCATGAGAACGCCTGTCATCCTGATCGCGGCCGGGCTCGCGCTCGCCGCCGGCCTGTCCGCCCAGGAAACGCGGCCGGTCCGCGACGATGTCGGCTTCTGCTGGAACGCCGGGGGCATGAAGGCGCTGGTGGAGTATCTCGAGGGGCGGGAGAAGGAGGCCTTTCCGAGCGAGGGGCTGGTCGCCGGGATCTCGCCGCACGACGATTACCTCTATGCCGGGCGCGTCTATTTCCCGCTCTTTAGGGCCCTCCGGGCCAAAGAAGTCGTCGTCTTCGGCGTCACCCATGGCGTTGTCCGGAAGGAGATCGCGGGGCTGGACAGCGTCCTCATCTTGGACGGATACAAGACGTGGCCGGGCGTGACGAAACCGGTGGCGGTGTCTGAGCTTAGGGAGTACCTCAAGGCGCGGCTCGACCGGACCTCTTTCATCGTCAACGACAAGGCCCACGCCCTCGAGCACTCCATCGAGGCCCTCCTGCCGTTCCTCCAATATTTCAACCCCGAGGTCAGGATCACCCCGATCATGGTCGCGCCGATGCCCTTCGCCAAGATGGACGAGATCTCGACGAAGCTGGCCGCCGTCATCTCGGATTACATGACAGAATGGCATCTCAGGGCCGGCAAGGACATCGTCTTCCTCGTCTCCGCCGACGGCAACCACTACGGCAAGGACTTCGACAACCTGGCCTTCGGCGAGGGCGAGCCGGCCTGGGAGGCGGCCCGGGCGTTCGACAGGCGGCTGATCGGCACGTACCTGACGGGACCGATGGACGCGGACAAAGTCGAGGGTCTGACCCGGGAGCTCTGGGGCAAGACCTACCTCGACTACCGCAACACCTACTGGTGCGGCAAGTACTCCATCCCCTTCGGCCTGCTGGCCGCCGAAAAGATCGTGGCGCGGACGGCGCACCGGAAGATCGGCGGCCGGCTCTTCCGCTACTCGGACACCTACAGCGAGGGGGCGCTGCCGCTGACGAAGCTGGGCATGGGGACGACCGCGCCCTTCTCCCTTCGCCACTGGGTCAGCTTCTGCTCTGTCGGCTTTTACATGGAATGAGCCCCGGATGAGCCCCGGGCTCCGACGGGCCCCATAAGGAGTCGAGGTCATGGAATACCGTTCTCTCGGACGCTCCGGGCTCAAGGTCTCGGCGCTGTCCTTCGGCACGTGGGTCACCTTCGGCGAGCAGGTGGGCGAGGACACGGCCGCGGCCTGCCTCGAGGCCGCGCGCAAGGCCGGGGTGAACTTCTTCGACTCGGCGGAGGCCTACGCCGAGGGCCGGGCCGAAGTCGTCCTGGGCCGGCTCGTCCGCAAGCTCGGCTGGAAGCGGTCCGACCTCGTCGTTTCGACGAAGATCTTCTGGGGCGGGGACGGGCCGAACGACAAGGGCCTGTCCCGCAAGCACATTGTCGAGGGGGCGCTGGCCTCGCTCGAGCGGCTCCAGATGGACTATGCCGACCTCATCTTCTGCCACCGCCCTGACGACCAGCACACGCCCGTCGAGGAGACGGTGCGGGCCATGTCCCATCTCGTCGACCGCGGCCTGGCCTTCTACTGGGGGACGAGCGAGTGGCCGGCGGAGCTTATCCGGGAGGCCTACGACGTCGCGCGACGCGAGCGGCTCGTGCCGCCGACCATGGAACAGCCGCAGTACAATATGTTTCATCGGGAGCGCGTCGAGAGCGAATATCGGCGTCTCTACCGGGATTTCGGCATGGGCACGACGGTCTGGAGCCCGCTCGCCAGCGGCTTTTTAACCGGGAAATACGCCCACGGCGTTCCCGCGGGGTCGCGGCTGTCGCTCCGCGGCTACGGGTGGCTGCGAAAACGCTATGGGACGCGCGAGGCCGTTCGGCTGCTGAAGAAGCTCGGTCAGCTCGACCGTCTGGCCGTCTCGTTGAAGCTCACGCTGGCCCAGCTGGCCCTGGCCTGGTGCCTCAAGAACCCGGATGTCAGCACGGTCATCACCGGCGCCTCGCGGCCCGAGCAGGTCACGGAGAACATGAAGGCCGTGGACGCCGTCGGGCGCCTAGCGCCCGCGGTCATGGAGAAGATCGAGAAGATCCTGGGGAATAGGCCCGAGGCCGAACCGGACTTCCGGACCCAGTAGGCTCTGATCGAAACACGGTCGATCGAGAATCAACAACAAAGAAGGGGTCAGGTCTACTTTCTTGCAGTTTTAGTGTAAGAAAGTAGACCTGACCCCTTCTTGTTGACTTAGCGCTGGCGGCCGTTGTTGGCCGCCCAATCCTCGAGCGTCTGGCCCTCCGAGATCATGGTCACGCCCTCGGCCCGGGCCGCCTCAAGGAACCAGCCGAGGAGGTTCTCACGGCGCTCCGGCCACACCCAGGCCGTCCGGCGGTCGGCTGCCTCCTTCCGCAGCGCGTCCCACCTCGCCAGGACAACGTAGACCACGGGCATCCGGACCCGCTTCACCCGGCGAGCGTATTCGACCGTCCCGCCGACCCGCCGCGCGGCCTTGTCGAGGAGAGACCAGGCCCTCGTCAGCGTGTCCAGCGACAGGAACTTGGCCTCGGGCGGCGAATAGCAGCCGAGGTGATCGCCGGACGCCCGCACCGCCCGCTCGAGGAGGGCCAGGTAATCTGCCACCGGCCCGGCCGCCGGCCCGTAATAGCCGCGGACGAATTCATCCCTCAGCTTGTCCGGGTCGCGTCCGGGGTCCCAGAGGAGCTTGGCCAGCATCCAGGCCCGGAGCTCGGCCATCTCCGAGCCCCAGGACTGGTAGGCGCCCTGCTCGAAGATGCCGCGAACCTTGTGGCCGGCGAAGAGCCGGATGTTCGGGCCGAGGACCGCATAATTCGGATGGGGCTGGATGTAGTGGGCGAAATCGGTCGTGTAATCCCAGACGTAGAGCCGGCCGGCGATGGCCGACCAGCCCGCGAGGTCCTCGAAGAAGCTCTTGTTCCGCTCGCCGTCGAGCGGCTGGCTGAAGGAGCATTCGATGCTGCAGAGCCGGACGATGACGTTCGGCCGCGGCCGCGCCAGCCGGGGCGGCTTGCGGGTGTACTGGTAGGCAAGGGTATCGATGGCGACGCCGGGGAAGTCCTTCTCGATGTCCGCGGCGACGGCGTTGACGAAGCGCAGCAGCGGGCCCGACGGACCCCCTTCCTCCTCCTCGACGGCGCGGCACTTCGGGCACTGGCAGGGATTGAAGCAGTCGTTCTGCGAGACCGAGGCGATGGTGGCCTTGGGGTTGCGGCGCAGCCGCTCCTCGAGGTTGCGGACGAGCTCCCGCCGCATCTCCTCGTTCGTCAGGCAGAGCTGGGCGTCCTCGGTCGTCCGCTTCCCGTTGACCTCGCTGAACCACTCGGGATGGTCCTTAAAGTATCTCTCCGGCGGGATGAGGGAGTAGAAGGTGTGGACGAAGCCCTCGTAGAGCTGGCGGCCGCCGTAGAGGTCGCTCCCGCCCGAACGGATGCCGTTGGCCTTGTTCCGGGCCGACCAGACGTCATCGAAGGCGACGTACCAGAAGGGCTCGCGGTATTCTAGGGGAGGGGAGAAGCGGACCGAGAGCGGCCCGACCTCGAGCGTCGGCCGCCACGGCACGCGGCTCGCCGAGGGCGTCCACCAGCGGCAGCGGACGGCGTCCTCGAGGAAGGTCATGACCGCGTAGAGCGTCCCGCGCGGGCTGCCCCCGGCAATGATGAGGTCGTCCCCGACCGAGCGGACGACGACCTCCTCGGGGGCCAGGGCGGCGGAGGCGAAGGACGGGTCGGCGAGACGGGCCGCCCCCTCACCGACGAGCAGGCGCCCGCCCGCGCCCGGCGTGCCCGCCGCTGCCGTCGCGACGGGGAAATCGCCGCCGGTGACGATATGCAGGAAGAGCGCGAGCTCGGCCGCGGCCTGCTTCTCGGTTTCGGTCGCGTTCTCGGCGACGGCGATGCGGGCCACGGCCCGGCCGCCGCGGGCGACGGTCAGGCGGGCCGAGCCCGCGGACGCGGCGAGCGGCAGGGCGATGACGATGGCGACGGCCTTGGCGAGCGATCTTCTGTCGGGCATGACGGACCTCCTCGGGGAAGCCGATATTATTTCGGGACCGCCCGGATTGCAAGCGCGGGCCGAGTTGACTTTAGTTTTCCCGGGGTGTTACTATTTGCCCGGCAACCAGGCATCCCGATGAACGAGATCGACGAACTCTCCAAGCTCGAAGTGAGCGGCCTGCCCCCGCTCAAGCCGATGCTCCTCGACGACCTCTACCAGAACGTCTTCAAGAACCTGCACTTGGAGCTCGGCAGCGGCCCCGTCCTCTACCTCATCTCCCCGAGCTACTCCGTCCTCAACCCGGTCCCCGACGAGACGATCTCCGATTTCATCGCCCGCAAGGAGGGCCTCCTCGCTTACCTCAAGGAGGCCGTCGTCCAGAACCTGGCCGTCTACTCCGTGCTCATCGACATCAGCAGCTATTTTATCGAGCAGAACAACGGCCTCGTCCTGGCCCGGTTCCGGGAGCGGGACTCCGAGGGCCGGCGCTTCGAGGTCAAGTTCTACACCCATTCGCCGCAGGAGCTGACGACCCATTACGAGGACAAGATCTACATCGGCCGCGATTTCATCGACCTCTTCAACTCCGGCCGGAAGTACTTCGGCGTCAAGGACTCCGTGGTCTCGCTCAAGGCCCAGTTCGAGAAGCTCGTCGCCCGGGCCGAGTCCAAGCTCAAGAAGACCTCGGAGTACAAGTCCTATGTCCAGGAGATCGGCGAATCCGTCGACGAGCTCCACAACGAGGGCCTGCTCATCCTCCAGAGCCTGCCGCCGGTCCTCGATTTCGCCAAGATGACCGGCAAGGACCTCATCGACGTCAACGCCCAGTACCGGGCCATCAACCACTTCGTCATCGAGCTCCACGACGAGGTCGGCGAGTTCGAGAACCTCCTGCGGTCGAAGCAGCGGACCGATTTCGTGCGCTACGTCACGAAGTACAAGAAGGACGTGACGAACCTCATCTCCTTCTTCAACATCAAGGTCAACGGCCTCATCACCCAGCGGATCTACCAGTCGAAGACCCGCCACGCCTGAAAAAGGTCCTTCTCCCGATTCCGGGA
>JBBISK010000191.1:0-5049 GCA_037441295.1 Candidatus Aminicenantota bacterium
CGTCGTCGTCGGCGTAGAGGACCTTGAGCGGGATGTTCTCCGGCTCGAGCCGCTCCGGCCCGGGGACCTCGTACTCGAAGGCGACGGAATCGCCCGCCCGGAGCTTGTAGCTCGAGCGGCGCACGGCCCCCGAGACACGAGCCGCTCCTCCGTCGACGAGCTTCTTGACCTGGGAGCGGGCGAGCTCCGGGATCCGTTCCGCGAGGACGATGTCCAGGCGTCTCCCCTCGCCCCTGCCGGGCCCGACGACGAACTCCGTCTTAGGCACTCTTGCGCCGCCGCAGGACAACGGCGAGGCCGACCCCCCCGATCAGGCCCAGGATGCAATACAGTTGCGGGTAGGACAGGCTCGAGAGGGCCGTGGTCCCGCGCATGAAATAGGTCCGGTCGGGATGGTCCCCGCGGAAGTATTCAGTGATGAAGCGGATGATCGAATAGTTGACGATATAGAAGGCGAAGACCTGGCCGTCGAACTTCTTTTTCTTCAGGATGAGGAAGAGCACGGCGAAATTGAGGAAATTGAGGGCCGCCTCATAAAGCTGGACGGGGTGGACGTGGACGTTGAGCGGGATGCCCGTCAGCTCGTGGGCATACTCGCTCTTGAAGACGACCGACCAGGGCACGGCGCACTCGCTCCCGTAGCAGCAGCCGGCGCTGAAACAGCCGATGCGGCCGAAGCCGTGGCCCATGGCCAGGGCCGGGGCGACGAGGTCCGCGGCCTTCCAGGTCGGGATCTTCCTCCGGTGGAAGTACCACAGGGCGAAGACGACGCCGAACGTCAGCCCGCCCTGGAAGACGCCGCCCGAGCGGGCCAGGCTGAAGAGCTCCCGCGGCGAGCTCAGGTAGAGCGAGACGTTGCCGAGGAAGAGGATGAGCTTGGCGCCGATCAGGGAGACGATGACCGTGTAGAAGGCGGCGTCGAGCAGCTGGGGCGCGTCCAGCCCGGCCTTCTTCGCCTGGACGTAGATGAACCAGAGGGCCATCCCGACGCCCACGGCCATCATGAAGCCGTAGGTGTGGACGGTTAGCGGGCCGAGCTTGAAGAGGATGGGGTGCATTCCGGTTTCCTCCTGAAGAAGATGAGGACCATGAGGACGGCGCCGATGGTGATGCACGAGTCGGCCACGTTGAAGAACGGCCAGTGCGCGTTGCCGATGTGGAGGTCGAGGAAGTCGATGACGTAGCCACGGAGAAAGCGGTCGAGGAGGTTGCCCAGGGCGCCCGCCAGGATCAGCGACAGGGAAATCTTCATCAGCCGGTCCGAGGCCGGGGTCTTGATGAAATAGAAGACGACCAGGCCCAGGGCCAGGACCGAGGCGGCGGTCAGGGCGATGAACACGGCCGTGTTGTTCGACTGGTTGAAGGCGCCGAAGATCGCGCCACGGTTGTGGATGCGGGTCAGGTTGAAGAAGCCGGGGATGACCGTCCGGCTCTCGTAGAGCTCGACCGTCCGGGAGACGACGAGCTTGGCGGCTTGGTCGAAGGCCATCAGGGCCAGGATGAGGAGGAGGTAGGGCCTGCTATTTTTTCCGGTCATGGGACGATCGTCCTGACGACGGCGTCGCAGCGCTCGCAGAGGGTCGGATGCTCCGCGCTGCGGCCGACGAAGGTCGAGTAGTTCCAGCAGCGCTCGCACTTGGCTCCCGGCGCCCGGCCGACAACGACCTCGAGCTCGGGGCCGGCGCCCTTCTCGACGGCGACGGCCGAGACGATGAACAGGGCCGGGAGGTCGGCCGCCTTCCGCTCGAGGAGCGCAGCCTCGGCCCCGGAGGCCTTGAGCGTCACCATGGCCTCGAGGGAATTGCCCAGGAGCCCCTCCGCCCGGGCCTTCTCGAGGGCCTTGAGGACCTTCTCGCGCACGGCGAGAAGGGCGGCCATCTCGTCGACGAAGGCCCGGTCGCGGCCGCCGAGCCAGTCGCGCTCGGCCGGGAACTCGCCCAGGTGGACCGAGGCCTCCTTGCCGGCATAGGCGGGGACGTGGGCCCAGGCCTCCTCGGCCGTGAAGGAGACGATGGGCGCGGCGAGGAGGAGGGTCGAGCGCAGGACCTCGAACATGGCCGTCTGGGCCGAGCGCCGCAGGGCCGACGTCCGGCCGGAGCAGTAGGCGCGGTCCTTGACGACGTCGAGGTAGAAGGCGCTGAGGTCGACGGTGAAGAAATCGAGCAGGGCGTGGACGACGGTGTGGTATTCGTAGTCCTCGTAGGCCCGGCGGACGCGCCGCCCGACCTCATCCGCCCGGTGGAGGATCCAGCGGTCGAGGTCGAGGAGGTCGCCGGTGCTGACGGCGTCCGCGTCCGGGTCGAAGCCGTCGAGGTTGCCGAGGAGGAAGCGCCAGGTGTTGCGGATCTTGCGGTAGGCCTCGACGAGGCGCTGTTCGATCTCCTTGCTGAAGCGGGCATCCTCTTTGTAATTCAGCATGGCCACCCAGAGCCGCAGGATCTCGGCGCCGCTCCGGGCGATGATCTCGCCCGGCTCGATGACGTTGCCGGACGATTTGGACATGGCCCTCCCCTGCTCGTCGAGGATGAAGCCGCAGGTGATACAGGTCTTGAAGGGGCTCCGGCCCTTGACCCCGACCCCGATGAGGAGCGAGCTCTGGAACCAGCCTCGGTGCTGGTCATGACCTTCGATATAGACGTCGGAGGGCCAGCGATGTCCGGGCTCGCGGTCGAGGATGTTGTGCGAGGCCCCGGACTCGAACCAGACGTCGAGGATGTTCATCTCCTTGCGGAATTCCGTCGCGCCGCAGGCCGGGCATTTCGTCCCGGCCGGGAGGAGCGCCGACGGCTCCCGCAGGAACCAGGAGGTCGATCCCTCCCGCTCGAAGACGTCCGCGACGTGGCGGACGATCGCGGCGTCGGCCACGACGGCGCCGCAGGCCCGGCAGCCGAAGGCCGGGATGGGCACGCCCCAGGACCGCTGGCGCGAGATGCACCAGTCGGGCCGGCCCGTGACCATGTTGTCGATCCGCTCCTGCCCCCACTCGGGGATCCAGCGGACCGAGCGGATGGCCTCCCGGGCCTTGTCCCGGAAGCCGTCCTTGTCCATCGAGATGAACCACTGCTCCGTGGCCCTGAAAATGACCGGGTTCTTGCAGCGCCAGCAATGGGGGTAAGAATGGGTGACGGTCGTCTCCTCGAGGAGCGACCCATCCCGCTTCATGTCGGCGGTAATGTGCGGATTGGCCGTGAAGACGTCGATCCCGGCATAGCGGGCGACGTCCGGCGTAAACTTGCCCTCGTCGTCGACGGGCGTATAGATGTCGATGCCGTAGGCGACGCCCGTCAGGTAGTCGTCGGCGCCGTGGCCAGGCGCGGTGTGGACGGCCCCGGTACCGTCCTCGAGCGTGACGTAGTCGGCCAGGACGAAAACGGAATCCCGGTCGATCCAGGGGTGGCGGGCCTTGAGCCCCTCCATCTCCCGTCCGGGGAAGGTCGCCAGGACTCGAGGTTCCTTCCAGCCGAGCTCGGCGGCCACGGCCGGAAGGAGCTTCTTGGCCAGGATGTAGACATCGTCCCCGACGGCCGCGGCGACATACTCGTGCTCCGGGTGGAAGGCGATAGCCATGTTGGCCGGCAGCGTCCAGGGCGTCGTCGTCCAGATCAGGGCATAGACCCGGCGGGCGGCCAGGGCGGGGAATTTCGCCGAAAGGTCGGACACGACCGGGAACCGGACGTAGATCGATGGCGAGGTCTTGTCGCGGTACTCGATCTCGGCCTCGGCCAGGGCCGTCTCGCAGTGGATGCACCAGTGGACGGGCCGCTTCCCCTTATAGACCTGGCCGCGCTCGAAGAAATCCGCCAGGTAGCGGAGGACCATGCCCTCGTACTTGGGGTCCATGGTCAGGTAGGGCTCAGCCCACCTGCCGAGGACGCCGAGGCGCTTGAATTCGTCCCTCTGGACGTCGATGAACCTGAGTGCGTACTTGCGGCACTCCTCCCGGATCTCCCCGGTCGTCATGGCCGCCTTTTTCGGCCCGAGCTGCCTGTCGACGTGGATCTCGATGGGCAGGCCGTGGCAGTCCCAGCCGGGGATGTACGGGGCGTAATGGCCCTGCATCGCCTTCGTCTTGACGATGAAGTCCTTCAGGAGCTTGTTCAGGGTCGTCCCCAGGTGGATGTTGCCGTTGGCGTAGGGCGGGCCGTCGTGGAGGATGAAGACCGGCCGTCCCGCTTTCGACTCGAGGATCCGCTCGTAGAGCTTCTCCGCCTCCCACTTCTTGAGCGTCTCCGGCTCCTTCTGGGCGAGGGCGGCCTTCATCGGGAAGGAGGTTCGGGGCAGGTTCAGCGTGCCCTTGACGTCCAGCTTCTCCGCCATCATGGTCTCCGTCGGTCAGATAGATGCGTCATTATAGAACATCTCCGCCTTTCCCGCCACTCAAGATGGAGGTCGAGCTCGGGGTGTTCCCTCCGTTCGGACGCGGGCTGTCCCCGGCGAGGCCACCCCGCTCAAGGACAGGCCTCGCTCCCCTCGCCCAAGGCGCGAGGGTCCATGCCCGCTCGGCCTGCCCATGCCTCCCTCCGGGAAGCACCCCTGCGCTCTCCATGTAAAGTGACGATGCGTAGGGGATGACGCAGAGACGGCGGAGGTGGTTCAGTCTTTGCGGAAGTGGGCGCCGCGGCTGACCGGGTTGGCCAGGGCGGCGTGGACGATCATCAGGGCGACGCGGATGCCGTGCCGGAGCCCCACGACCTGAGGGTCCATGCGGGCCTCGCGGTAGAAGCGCTCGACCCGATGGAGGAGGTACTCGAGGTCCGAGCGGGCGCGCTCGAGCCGCTTGGCGGTGCGGATGATGCCGGCGTAGTTCCACATCGTCGAGCGGATGGTCAGCCAGTCCTGGTGGATGAGGGCCGGGTCGATCTCCTCTTCCTTCTTCGGGTAATACCACTGATGGATGTCCGAGGGCTTCTCCGGCCCGGGGCCTTCGAACCCAGCGGCGATGTCCCGGCCCGCCCGCGTCCCCCACACGAGGCCCTCGAGGAGCGAGGTCGAGGCCAGGCGATTGGCGCCGTGGACGCCGGTGCAGGCCACCTCCCCCACGGCGTGGAG